>JAFMRC010000394.1 GCA_017354375.1 Nocardiopsaceae bacterium
CTGGACGCGCGCCAGCAACACGGCCCCGGCCACCGCCGCCGCGGCATCCGGGTGGCGCGCCCGGGTCCCGGCCGCCCCGGAGATCCCATCCGCCCCGGTTACCCGTCGCGTCGCCAGCTCGACCATGGCCAGGGTCTTGCTGCGCTGGCCGCGCAGCAAGATCTCGAGCTCGGCGTCCCCGTGAGTCCCGTCCGCCAGGGCTCGCACCTGGTCCGCCGTGATCCGGTGTGCGCTGAGGGTCATGAGACGGTGCGGGTCGTGACGGGGCGGGTCGTGACGGGGCGGGTCATGACGGGGCGGGTCATGAGGCGGGGGCGGTCGCCGGAGGACCCGTGGCCAGGCTGGCGGCGGGGCCGGCGGCCAGGTCGGCGACCATCCGCTTCCGGATGTGCGTGATCAGGTGGTAGAGGTCCTGGCAGTACACCGAGGGGTTGTCGAAGCCCGTCCCGGCCTTGTACCGATGCTCGCGCAGCCCGCCACCGCAGGCCCGGACCACGGGACAGGCCAGGCAGGTGGAGCACAGCTCCTGCCGCCCCCTCCGCCAGGCGACGGTCTCCGGCGCCAGCAGGACCGAGTCGAACGAGTCGGCTGCCACGTTCCGGCCGGTGGCGCCGGCCCCGGGGTAGGCCGGCGTGAGCATGTCCGACAGGTGCATGGTGCCGTCGGTCTCGACCACGATCGTGGCCGTCGGGGAGGTGCCCACCTGCTCGGTGACCGAGTCGCCGCCGAGGATCAGGTTCATGATCTCCTCCAGCAGCCGGACCCTGGTCTCCTTCTCCGGCGCCCGGTACCACCGGTCGAACACGGCCGCGAGCCATTCCCCGTACGGGGCCGGGCCGCCCTCCGCCGGGCCCCGCCCCCGGGGGGCCCGGGCGGGGGAGCCGACCAGTTGCCGTGCGGGAGCAGGAAGTCGATGGCGGCAGGCCGGTACGGCAGCAGCGACTCGTACGCGCGGACCGGATCGGAGCGGACGTCGATGACGCTGAGGAAGCCGCTGAAAAGCCCGGGATACCGGGCCAGCCTGCTCGCGGCGGCGGTAACCGCCCGGTGGCTTCCGCCGCCGCCCGGCCGCCGCCGGTGCCGGTCGTGGGTGCCGGCGTCGCCGTCCAGGCTCAGGCCCACCGTGACGTCCAGGCCCGCGAGCAGCTCCAGGAATTCCTCGTCGAGCAGCAGGCCGTTGGTCTGCAGGGAGAACACCGCGCGGGTGCCCCCGCCGCCCCCGGCAGCCCCGCCGGCCCCGACAGTCCCGAGAGCGTCGCGAACGGCGGAGACCGCGTGCCGGATCGTCTCCGGGCCGGCCAGCAGGGGCTCGCCGCCGTGCAGCACGACCTCGATCTCGCCGAGCCGGTGCGCGGCGGCGTGCTCGGCGATCCGGAACGCGGCCCGGTCGATGGTCGCCCGCGACATGGCGCGCGGGCGGGACCGCCAGCCCTGGTCCGCCATCGTGTACACGTAGCAGTAGTCGCACCGCAGGTTGCACCGGCCGTGGACCTTGAGGACGAAGGCCTGGAACGGAACCGGCTGGGGGCCCTGGTCGGCGCTAGCGGAACTCAGTGGTCGCGGACCTCAGTGCTCGTGGATGATGACGCCGCGGATGTTGCGGCCGGCCATCATGTCCTCATAGCCCTGGTTGACCTCTTCCAGCTTGTACCTGGTGGTGATCAGCTCGTCGAGCTTGATCTTGCCCGCCCGGTACAGGTCGAGGACCCGCGGGATGTCGTCGAACGGGTTCGACGACCCGAACAGCGCGCCCTGGATCCGCTTCTCGAACAGCGTCAGCTCGAAGCTCGGCACGGAGACCGTGTTGACCCCCGGCGTGCCGATCGAGGTGACCACCACGATCCCGCGCTTGCGGACCGCCGCGAACGCCGCGGAGATGACCTCCTCCGACGCCACGCCGATCGTGATCAGGGCCTGGTCGGCGCCGACCCCGCGACTCAGCTCGCGGGCGAGCTCGGCCGCCTCCCCGGCGGTTTCCACGGCGTGCGTCGCGCCGAACTGCTTCGCGATCTCCCGCTTCGAGGCCACCGGATCCACCGCGATCACGTGCCGCGCGCCCGCGTACGCGGCGCCCTGCAGGGCGTTGACGCCGACGCCGCCGATGCCGTAGACGATGGTCGTGTCGCCGGGCTGCACCTCGCCCGCCTTGACCGCGCTGCCGAAGCCGGTGGGCACCCCGCAGCCGACCAGCGCCGCGACCTCCAGCGGCAGGTCGTCGTCGATCTGCACGACCGAGCTCTCGGAGACCACGGCGTGCTGGGAGAACGTGCCGAGCAGGCACATCTGCCCGATGTCCTCGCCGCCGGAGTGGAACCGGAACGTGCCATCCGGCAGGCAGTTGTCCACCAGGAACCGGCCCAGGTCGCACAGGTTCGTCTGGCCGCGGGCGCAGAACCGGCAGTGCCCGCAGACCGGCAGGAACGAGGCGACCACGTGGTCGCCCGGCTTCAGCCGCGTCACCCCGGGGCCGACCTCCTCAACGACGCCCGCGCCCTCGTGGCCGCCGACGATCGGGAACCGGACCGGAATGTCGCCGGTGCGCAGGTGGTCGTCGGAGTGGCACAGCCCGGAGGCGGTGAAGCGGACCAGTACCTCCCCGGCCTTCGGGGCGTCCAGGTCGAGCTCGGTGATCTCGAAGGTCTTGCCGAGTCCCCTGAGCACCGCTGCCCGTGTCTTCATGAGCCGTCCTCCCGTTGAAAAGTGAACTTGCGTCATCATCCGCCCGCCGCTCGGGGAGGGTCAACCCGCTCCCGGCCCCCGGCGACCGGGGGGATGTCAAGCCTGTTTGCGTGGCGCAAGTGACGGTGGCTATTGTCAGGGAATGCGAATTGTGCTGAGCATCGTGTGCGCCGGGCTGCTGGCCGCCGTCGCGGGCTGCGGCGGCTCCTCTCCCTCTCAGTCGTCCGGCGCGAGCTCCAGCTCCTCGGCGTCGGCGTCGGCATCGCCGGGGGCCAAGGTGTCCGGCACCGCGAACGTCGCCTACGCGTCGTCGCTTGAGTACCTGAACGAGAAGATGGCCTCCCCGGCGTTCAAGTCCGCGACCGGCGCCGGCTACTCCGGTACCGGCAACACGTCGGGCACCCTTGAGCAGGAGATACTCTCCGGCGAGATCAGCCCCAACGTGTTCGAGGCCGTCGGCGGGGACAACATAACGCCGCTCGAGCCCAAGTTCACGAAGTGGTACGTCCAGTACGCGGGCACCTCGATGGTCCTGGCCTACAACCCGAAGAGCAAGTACGCCAGCCAGTTCGAGGCCATCGCCAACGGCAAGAAGCCGATGAAGGACCTGTTCACGCTGCTGCAGACCCCGGGCCTCAAGCTGGGCCGCACCGATCCGGCCACCGACCCGCAGGGCCGCGACTTCATCATGATGCTGGAGCTGGCGCAGTCCTACTACCACCTGCCGGGCGACACCGTTTCGAAGATCCTGGGGACGAGCGACCTGGCCAGCTCGGACTCCAGCGAGATCTACGCCGAGTCCTCGCTCGACTCCACGCTGCAGTCCGGCCAGCTGGATGCCTCCAGCGCGTTCATCAGCCAGGCGGTCCAGCTGCACCTGCACTACATCAAGCTGCCCACGGCCATCGACCTCGGCAGCTTCTCCGACGCGGCGCAGTACAAGAAGGCCTCGCTCACCGTCGCGGGCAAGACCTACCACGGCGAGCCGCAGGTGATCGACATCACCACGATCGGCACGCCGACCCCCGCGTCCGAGGCGTTCGTGGCCTACACGCTGTCGCCGGCCGGCCTGGCCACCTACAAGAAGGGCGGCTTCTCGATGATCAAGCCGACCCTGTTCGGCGACAAGAGCGCGGTGCCGAAGCCGATCCTGAGTGAGCTGGGCGGCTAGCCCGGCCGCGACCACCGCCGGCGGCGGGCGTCCCGGCGGCTCGCGACGGGGGAGGAGCCGGGCGCGGGGGCAGGCGGCGAGGATCCGTTCGGTACAGGCCTGGGTGTCGGTGGTGGTCGCGGCGGTCATCTGGGTCGCCCTGCTCGGCCCGGTGATCACCCTGTTCACCCGGATGTCGCCCGGCGACGTGTGGACCGCGATCACCGGGTCCGGCGACCTGCAGCCGCTGGTCACCTCCCTGGAGTCCGCCGGGCTCACCCTGGTCGTGCTCATCGCGCTCGGCACGCCGCTGGCCTGGCTGCTGGCCCGCGGCCGGCTGCCGCTGCAGCCGGCGTGGGAGGCCGGGATCCTGTGCTCGCTGCTGCTGCCGCCGCTGGTCATCGGGCTGCTGCTGGTGTTCCTCGTCGGCCCCTACACGTGGGTCGGGTCGATCCTGGCGTGGATGCACGCGTCGGCGACGAACACGTTCCTCGCCCTGGTGATCGCGGAGGTGTACGAGTCCGCGCCGTACTACGTGCTCGGCGCGCAGTCCGCGTTCGCGAGCGTCGACACCCGGCTGGAGGAGCAGGCCGGGCTGCTCGGCGACCCGCCGTCGCGGGTGCTGCGCCGGGTGACGCTGCCGCTGGCCGCCCCCGGCCTGGTGATGTCGCTGGCCATCGCCTGGGCGCGGGCGATCGGGGCTTTCGGCGCGGTGGTGATCATCGCCTACCATCCGTTCGGTATACCTATGCAGATCTACACCACCCTGCAGGAGACCGGTCTGTATACGGCACTGCCGTACGCATTGGTACTGCTGGTGGTCGCGCTGCCGCTGCCGCTGGCCGCCTACGTCTGGAGCGCGCGTGCTGAACGCCGACGTCGAGGTTGACCGCCGCGACTTCACCGTGCGCGCCCGGCTGAGCGTGGCGGCGGGGGAGCGGGTGGCGCTGTTCGGGCCGTCCGGGGCGGGGAAGACGACCGTGCTGGAGGCGATCGCGGGCCTCGTGCCGCTCACCGGCGGCCGGGTCACGCTCGGTGACCGGACGCTGTCCGGCCC
>JAFMRC010000157.1 GCA_017354375.1 Nocardiopsaceae bacterium
GCCCCGGACGCCCCAGACGCCCCGGCTCTGCCCGCCCCGGCTCCGACCCCGGCCCCGGCCGCCGCGACCCCCTCGGGCAGCGTGATGCGGTAGGTCCGCTTGCCGCGCACCTCGCGCACGAGAAGCCCGTCGCGGTCCATGCCGGACAACAGCTGGGCGAAGGCCACGCTGGACCCCGGGTAGCCGACGGCATCGGCGAGCTTCGTGCTGGCCATCCCGGCGGAGTCGGTGACGTCACCTACCGCCATGAGATGCGAAACGATCCGGTCTCGTGTCCCTACCGCCCGCCGCCTGATCGTTCCTCGCGCGGTCCTGGCCCCTGTCTTAAGATCCCCCACCGTGGTTCTCCCTGCCCTTGCGATCATGCTTGTTGACCCGAAGCTCTTCTCATGATAGTACGGGCGGCTTTCGTGATAGGGCGCTCATCAGCGATAGCCTCTGTGAGCATGGACATCGACGTCAGCCTCGATTACGGGCTCACGCTGCTGGCGGCGGTGCTGATCGGGGCGGGGTTCGTCTTCCAGCAGAACGCGGCGGCGCAAGAGCCGGCCTCGCGGTTCCTGCGCCTGCGGCTGATGCTCGACCTGGTCCGCACCCCGAAGTGGCTCGCCGGCATCGCCTGCATGATCGGCGGGCAGGTCATCGCCGCCTGGTCGATCGGGCACCTCTCGCTGTCCTTCGTCGAACCGCTGCTCACCATGAACCTGGTCGTCGCGCTGCTGCTCGCGGTGCCGCTGTCCGGCGCGTCCATCACGGTCCGGGAGATCGCCGGCGCGCTCGTGCTGTGCCTGGGGGTGGCGTTGCTGTCGGCGGCGCGGTCGGCGCAGCCAATCGGGATGTCATTCGGCTCCTTCTCGCACTGGCCGACGGCGGCGGTGATCGCCGGCGTCGCCTTCGTCGCCGTGCAGGCCGGGCGGCGGCGTGCTCACCGGGCGCGAGCCATGCTCACCGGCACCGGAGCCGGCCTGGTATACGGAATACAAGATGCCCTGACCCGGCAGACCCTGGAAACCCTGCAGACAAACGGGGCCAGCGCGCTGCTGGTCACATGGGCCCCGTACGCGCTCGTGAGCGCCGGCGCGGTCGGGCTCTGGCTGATGCAGAGCGCGTTCAACGCCGGCCCGCTGCGGTTCTCGCTGCCGGCCATCGCCGCGGGCGAGCCGATCATCGGGGTCCTGCTCGGGGTGATCATCTTCGGTGACCGGATCCAGGTGTCGGCCGGGATGCTCGCGATGCAGGCCGGCGGGATCGCCGCGATGGTCGCCGGGGTCATCGCGGTCGCCTGCGGGCCGTCGCTATCCGCGCTGCGCTCCTGGTCCCCGCCGCACGTGCCGCACCCGCACGTGCCGCACCCGCCTATCCAACGCCCGCCCGCGCAGCGGCCTTCCCGAGAACCACGGGATTCGCAAGTTCCCCAATCGAGGAAATCGTTATCCGGACCTCATCGCCGGGCTGGATCGTGAACGGCAGGTCGGGGACCAGGCTCGTGCCCGTTGACAGCAGCACGCCGCCCGGGAAGTCGTCCTCGCGGAACAGGTAGGACGCCAGCTCGGGCACCCGCCGCCGCAGCCCGCCGGTGGACGCGGTCCCGTTCCATGCCTCCGCTCCCCCGCGCATGATCGTCAGCGACATCGCCAGCGCGTAGGGATCCGGGATCTCCCACGCCGGCCGGATCCACGGCCCGGCCGCGCAGCCGCCCAGGTAGATCTTGGCCTGCGGCAGGTAGAGCGGGTTCTCCCCCTCGATCGACCGGGAACTCATGTCGTTGCAGATCGTGTAGCCGACGACCTCGCCAGCGGAATTCAGCACGGCGGCCAGTTCCGGCTCCGGCACGTTCACCGTGGAGTCGGCCCGCACCGAGACCGGCGCGCCGGGCCCGGCCACGCGCCAGGCGGCGGACTTGAAGAACAGCTCCGGCCGCTCCGCGTCGTAGACCCGGTCGTAGATGCTGGCGGAGTTCTCGCTCTCGGCCATCCGCGCGGTCCGCGACCGCTCGTAGGTGACGCCCGCCGCCCACACCTCGGTCTGCCCGTCGACCGGCGCGAGCAGTTCCGCGCGCTCCAGCGGCACGACCTCGCCGCGCCCGGGATTCGAGCAGATCTCCCGGACGTCATCGGCCGGCAGCGCCAGCAGGTCCGCGATCGACTGGCGCAGCGTGACGATCGTGTCCCCGGCCCCGTCCGCCCCGGTGTCCAGCACCCCAGCCCGCGGCGCGCCCAGCCGGTCCCTGAACCTGACGATTCTCATATGTCCAAGTTTCGCATCGCGCGGGCGAACGCGTCACCCCTGTCCCGGTAGTCCCGGAACCGCCCGAAGCTGGGTGCCGCGGGCGACAGCAGCACCACCCCGTCCGGCCGGGCCCATTCGAACCCGTCCCGGACCGCCTCCTCAAGCCCCGGACAATCAACCACGCTGGTCCCGGGCGCGGCGGCCTTGAGGGCGCGGCTTATCCTCGGGCCACTGTCCGGTAGCGTCCGAACGGATGTCGGCGCCTGCCTCCCCCCCACCGCCTCGGCCAGTTCGGCGTAGTCGATCCCGCGGTCCTGGCCGCCCACGATGAGGGCGACTCGCTCGCCGGGGAAGGCGTCCAGCGCGGCGAGGGTGGGCAGCACGTTGGTGGACAGGCTGTCGTCCACGAACCGCACCCCGGCCACCACGCCGATCTCCTTCAGGCGGCTCGGCAGTCCCTCGTAGCCCTCGGCGGCGGCGCGCAGCGCGGTGTCGCCGGAGGCCCGAGCCGCCCTCTCGCCGGAAGCACGGGGCGCCGTGTCGCCGGAGGCGCCGGGGATGCCGAGGGCGCGCAGCACGGCCCGCGCGATCAGGGCGTTGCGGCGGTTGTGCCGGCCGGGCAGGTGGAGCGGCTCCATCCAGGTAGCGCCCGGGTCGTCGTCCTCGCCGACCCACTCGACCCGGGGGCCGAGCAGCGCAACCCGCTCGCGAATGAGGGGCTCGTCGCCGTTGGCCACCGTGAGGGCGGCCCCGGGCCGGGACAGGGCGGACAGCTTGTCGCGGTAGTACCGCTCCACGTCGCCATGCCACGGGAGGTGGTCGGGATGGAGCGAGGTCAGCGCCGTCACCGGCGGCGTGACCGCCAGGTCAGTCGCCTGGTAACTAGAGACCTCGACAACCCAGTAATCAGGTTTCTCCGCCGCCAGGTCGGGATCATACGGACATACGCCGATATTTCCTCCGACGGCCGCGCGCTGGCCCAGGCCGTTGAGGAGGTGGCCGATGATCGAGGACGTCGTCGACTTCCCCTTGGTGCCGGTGACCACCACCACCCGCTCACGGTCGGCCTCGGCCAGCCACAGGCCCAGGCCGCCGGCGAGGACCACGCCCGCGTCGCGGAGCCGGTCCGCCTCGGGCCGGTACCGGGACAAGCCGGGGGTCTTCACGACGACATCGCACTTCAGCAGCGCGTCCAGGCCACCATCGGCCGTCCGGAGAACCTCCCCGGCGCCTTCGGCCGGGTCGTCATCGACGAGGACCGGTTCGACGCCGAGGGAGCGGAGCTTGCGCAGGTTCGCGCCGCCCTCCCGGCCGAACCCCCAGACGCCGACTCGCTTCCCGGCCAGGTCGGACCAGCCGAGCACCGGCCGTTCGGTCATCATGCGCCGGCGTCCTGGAGAGAATAGGGCTCGGGCACGAAGTTCTCCCCGACCGGGCGGCGCATCGCCTCGATCTCCGCCGGCGTCGGGGCGTCCGGGCGGGCGGTGACCTCGGAAGCCAGTTCCTGGAGGAGTGCGCAGTCGCGACGATCCGTTCGGGATGATGCGAGAACGACCGCCGCGCGGCACTCGCTGACCTCGCCCACGCACTCGAACGGCTTGGTGCCCGAGCCGAGCAGCGCGCGGAACCTGGGGGCGAGGTCGGCGCGGGTCAGCGGCTCGGGGCCGCCGCCGTCGGCGCCGAACACCGCGGATAGCTCGCCCGGCGACATGAACGGCGCCAGGATCAGGTCGATAAAACAGCACTTGTCGCATTCGCCGCACCAGTGATCCAGGCGACGGGTGATGTCGATGTGGAACGCGCGGTTGCAGCTGCGGAACGTGGAGTGGTACTGGGTGAGCTTCGCGAAACGGTCGGCGATCCACAACTCGGTGCGGTCGCGGAGCGCGGAGAAGTACTCGGGGAGACCGCTCGCCGCCAGGACGCCGCGGAAGGCCTCCTCGAACGCGGCGCTCTTCGACCACTGATGGTTGACCGGCTTGCCGTCGCGCTCGGTGGTCGGCACCGAGGCGGACCACTCGTTGGACATCACGACCGCGTCCCGGCCGTCGAGGACCGCCGCGAGGACGGCGATCGCCGACAAGATCCCGGTCACCGGGACGTGGCCGTTGCGGAAGCCGAGTTCCCCCGACCGCAGGAGCTGGGGGTCGATCTCGCGCCCGGCCCGGACGACCGGCAGCCCCGCCACCGCCGCGGGCTTCTCGATCGCGTCGAACCGCGCCCCCGGCCTGGAGACCACGAACAGCGCCAGATCGGCCCTCCCCCGCATCGCCTCCACGCTCACGATCGAGTCGATCCCCCCGCCAAAGGGAACGAGCGCGCGGCGCTCGTTCCCTTCAGGTCCCCCACCCCCTTCTCCAACGTGCCAGGTGCGCACTTGGTCACGCTCTAGCTGGCCCGAATGCGCATTCGGCACGCGGGATGGACCTTCGAGGCGGAGGCCTCGAAGGTCCAGCTGGTTGCGGTAGGCGAATTCGGCGAGGCCGTCTACGTAGAAGGTTCGCAGGAAGGCCCGTTCGGCGTCGGTCACCGGGTGGTCGCCGAGGTCGATCACCGGCGGCGCGGTCGTCTTGTAGTAGGACACGCCGGCGAGCAGGAACACCAGGCGGGCCGCCGCCTGCGCCTGGGGAGTCAGCCAGGAAGATCCTGCAGGCAGCTCGATCCGTTCGGTAAAAGAATGCCCCGCCACCGAATACCCGCAGGTCAGCAGGCCACGGTCGGGATCGGTGGTGAAGGACTCGTACCGGAACACGCGCCCGAGTCTAGTGGTTGGCGAAGGCTTCGGCGGCGCGCAGGACGCGGAGGACGTTGCCGCCGGCCAGCAGCCGACAGTCGGCCTCGGACCAGCCGCGGCGCAGCAGTTCCGCGAACAGGGCCGGGTAGCGGGACACGTCCGACAGGCCGGCGGGCATCCTGCCCGCTCCGTCGAAGTCGCCGCCGATGCCGACGTGGTCGCGGCCCGCCACTTCGCGGACGTGATCGACGTGGTCCGCGACGTGGGCGAGGGTCGCCTCCGGCGCGCTGGACACGAACTCCGGCACGAACGTCACCATGCAGACGCCGCCGTTGTCCTTCAGCCGCGCCAGGACGTCGTCGGGGACGTTGCGCGGGTGGTCGCACACCGCGCGGGCCGAGGAGTGGCTGAAGATCACCGGCGCGCTCGCCGCCTCGAGGGCGTCGCGCATCGTGGACGGGGCGACGTGGGACAGGTCCACC
The DNA here is from genome assembly GCA_017354375.1 of Nocardiopsaceae bacterium. Taxonomy (GTDB): domain Bacteria; phylum Actinomycetota; class Actinomycetes; order Streptosporangiales; family Streptosporangiaceae; genus Trebonia. The sequence goes on from JAFMRC010000157.1 coordinate 5,446, forward strand.
AGCATGCCGAGCCGCTGCATCTCACCGACCACCTCGCGGCCGAAGTCGCTCAGGCCGCCGACGTCCGGGGCGTCGGTGGCGGAGTCGGCCCAGCCGGTGTTCTGGTTGTGGGTGAGGGTCATGTAGCGGACGCCGAGCGCGTACAGCATCCGCAGCACGCCGAGGGAGCCGCCGATGGAGTGGCCGCCCTCGGCGCCGAGCAGCGAGGCGATCTTCCCGCCGGCGAACGAACTGGCGACATCGTCCGCGGTGAGCGCCAGCTGGAGCCTGTCCGGGTACGCCTCCACCATGCGGTACACGATGTCGATCTCCTCCAGCACCATGGCGACGGCCTCGTCCCTGCCCAGGGTGCCGGGCACGTAGACCGACCAGAACTGGCCGCCGACACCGCCGTCGGCGAGTCGGGGGATGTCGGTCTGGGTCTTGTCCTGGCGCCCGGCCAGGCCCGCCCTCACCGGATCCTTGCCGAACTCCTGGCGGATCTCCCACGGGAGGTCGTTGTGCCCGTCGATCAGCGGGAAGCAGCCGAGCATCGCGCGGGCGGCATCGATCGCGGCACCGTCAGCGGTCGTCCCGGGATCAGTCGTCCCGGGATCAGTCGTCCCGGGGTCGGGCGTCCCGGGGCCGGGCGTCACGGGGTCAGTCGTCACGGAGCATGAGCCTAATCCCGTTCATGCCACTTCGGCGACGGGGGCCTCGGGGGCGGACTCGGCACCGGCCATCGTGGGAGCGGCGTCGGAGTCACGGACGCGGGCCGAGAACGCGAAGCCGACCGCCATCAGGGCCGCGGCGGTCACGAACGCGATCCGGAACCCGGTGAGGTCCGCGGGGCCGGGACGCGCGATCGCGAGCACCGTGCCGAGCAGCGCGACCCCGGCCGCTCCCCCGGCCTGCCGCAGCGTGTTCAGCAGCGTGGACGCCTGACCGGTCTCCGCTTTCGACACAGTGGCCAGGGACGCGGTCTGGGACGGCGCCATCGAGAAGCCGAACGAGCAGCCGGTGAAGTACATCAGCACCGGGATCAGCCACGGCGCCGTCCCCGGGCCGGCGAACGCCATGCCGCCGATCGTGGCGACCGTGCCCGTCATGCCGGCCATCATCAGCCGTCGCGGCCCGATCCTCTTGTACAGGCGGGTGGTGACCTGGACGCCGGTCATGCCGCCCAGGGCCTCGGTGAACGTGGACAGGCCGGAGTGGACGGCGGAGAAGCCGAGGCCGTTCTGCAGCAGGAGCGGGACCAGGAACAGCGTGCCGATGAAACCCGCGCTGGCGAACGTGTTTTGCAGGTTCGTGGTGCGGAACAGCCGGTCGGAGAAGATCCTCAGTTGCAGCATCGGCTGACCGGCGCGCAATTCGACCGCGGTGAACGCGGCGAGCAGCGCTATGCCTCCGGTCCCGGCCGCCAGGATGCCCGGCGATCCCCAGCCGGAGTTCGCGCCGACGGACAGGGCGTACATGAACAGCGGGAAGCCCGTGGCGGCCAGCAGGAAGCCGGGGAGGTCGAACGGGCCGACGCTCTCCTCGCTTCCTCCCGGCAGGAACAGCGAGCCGAACGCCAGCACGGCCACGCCGACCGGCAGGTTGATATAGAAGATCCACCGCCAGTCCAGGCCGTCCACGAGCAGCCCGCCGAGCACGGGGCCCAGCGCCGGCGCCATCAGCGTGGGGATGATCATGAGCCGGTTCACCCGGATCCGCTCGGCCGGCGGGAACGCGCGGAACAGCATGGCCATGCCCACCGGGACCAGCATTCCCGCGCCGATGCCCTGAACGGCGCGGAACGCCACCAGTTCGGGTAGCGAGGTCGCGATCCCGCACAGCGCGGACGCGACGGTGAACAGCGTGACCGAGGCCAGCATCACCCGGCGTGGCCCGAACCGGTCCCCGACCCACCCGGAGGCGGGCATCGCCACCGCGAGGGTGACCAGGTACGCGGTCACGACCCCGCTGACGGATGCCATCGGGACGCCGAAGTCCCTGCTCAGCGTCGGCAGCGCGACGTTCACCACGGTTGAGTCCATGATGTTCATGAACATGCTGGCGGTAAAGGTGGCGGCGACGACGGCCTTCGGGGAGAGTCTCACGACGTCTGTACAAGGCCCCGGATGGGTCGTGATATTTCCGGCGGTCACGCGCGCATCCGGCTGACCACCAGATACGCTCGTAGCGGTGAGTGGATACCCGAACCAGCCGCGGTCGTCGCGAGGAGGGTGGCCGGAGCAGCCGCCCCCGTATTCGCCTGGCCAGCAGGGATACCAGGGCGGACCCGGCTACCGGGATCCCGGGTACTCGGGTCCTGGGTACTCAGGCCCTGGGTACCAGCGGGGCTCTCGGGCGGGCGGTTATCCGCCGAGGCCGGCCTCAGTGCCCCGGCGCAAGCGGCGCGGGCGGAAGTGGATCGCGCTGCTGATCACGCTGGCCGTGCTCGCCGTGGCCTTCGTCGTCGGCGACCAGATCGCGCGGACATACGCGCAGAACATGATCGCCAGCAAGGTCGAGTCGGCCGGGTTCCCGGTCAAGCCCTCGGTGAGCATCAAGGGCTGGCCGTTCCTGACGCAGGTCCTGATGCGGGATGTCGGCCAGGTGGATCTTTCCGCGTCGAACGTGCGGGAGGGCAAGCTGGACATCGCGAGCATCAACGCGACGGCCCGCGGAGTGCACATCAGTTCCGGGTACAACAGCGCGACGATCAGCACGACCACGGGCACCGGGCTGATCACGTTCCGCTCGCTGCTCGCGGCGACCGGCGCGTCGGGGGTGACGCTGTCGGCGGATCCGTCGGCCGGGCCGAACTCGGTGAAAATGACCGTGCAGGTGTCCGGGCTCGGGACGGCGACCGGGGCGGCGACGATCACGCGGACCAGCCCGACGTCGCTCGCCATCCGGGCCGACGACCTCAACGGAATCCCGGCGTCGTCGCTGGGATCGCTGGCCGACTACACGATTAACCTTCCGCACCTGCCCGCGGGGATGGAGCTGTCTGGTGTGTCGGTGCAAGGCCAGGGGGTCAGCATCCAGATCACGGCCCACAACACGACGCTGGGTGGCGGCTGATCAGCGCGTCTCGGCGATATGGGCGCGGATGACGGAGTCGAAGTCGGGATCCGGCCTCAGGCCGAGGCGGGCCGCGCGGACAGAACTGACGCGGGCGGGCCAGGTGCGGACGATCCCGGCTATGACCGGGTCCGGCGCCCAGTCGATGAGATCGGCGACGTCCGGTCCCGCGACCCGGGAGAGGGCATCCGCCATCTCCCGCACCGTCACGGAGAGCGCGGGCAGGGTAACCGCGGTAAGCCCGCCCCACTCGTCGTCCGAGGCTCCCGCCGCGCGGAGCAGGCCGGCGACGGCCTTCGCGGGGGAGGCGAGCGCCACCTCCGTGTCCGGGCCGACCGGGCAAACCGCGCGCTGGCCCGCGAGCGGTTCCCTGATGATGCCGGACATGAAGCCGGACGCGGCGGCGTTCGGCTTGCCGGGGCGGACGCTGACGGTGACCAGGCGCAGCGCTCGGCCGCGCAGGAACCCCTTGCGGGTGTAGTCGGCGAGGAGGTACTCCCCCATCACCTTCTGGGCACCGTAACTGGTCTGCGGCGTGGGCAGTGTCTCGTCATCCACGACCGCTCCCGGCTGGTAGCCGCCCGGGGCGCCGAAGACCGCTAGAGAGCTCGCGTACACCACCACCGGGGCAGGGCGGGACCCGGAGTCGCGCTGGCCGGCCTCCCGGCACGCGGCGAGCAGTGCCTGGGTGGCGTGCAGGTTGGCGTGCAGGCCCAGGTCGAAGTCGGCCTCGCATTCGCCGCTCACCGCCGCGGCGAGGTGGAAGACCACGTCGGCGGGACCGAGCACGCCCGCGGCGCTGGCCGGCGAGGCCAGCAGTTCCACCAGGTCGCCGGTCACCGCGGTCACGCGCGGGTCGGCTACGAGGTCGGCGGGGGGCGGCACCCGGTCGGCCAGCGTCAGCCGGGTCAGTGCCCGTTCCGGTTCGCCCGCCACGGCCAGGCCGCCCGCCGCGAGCAGCTCGCGGGCCAGCCGGGCGCCGATGAACCCGGCTCCGCCGGTGATCACGACGTTCGTCATGCCCGCAACGTAACACGCGGCGGGCTCCGGGAAACGGACCCGGTTATGCGCGCCTTGGGGTTACGCGCCGGTTATGCGTCGGCGGGCTCGGGGCTCGCCGGGAACGGCAGCGTCTTGGCGGCGGGAACCACGTCAGCCACGATGCACGTGACGTTGTCCGGGGCGCCGCCGTCGATCGCCAGCTCGACGAGGTCCGCGACCGCCTGGTCCGGGTGGGGGACCTCCAGCAGCACGCGGGAGACGTCGTCCGGGGACGCGACGCCGTGCAGCCCGTCGGAGCACAGCAGGTACCGGTCGCCGGCCCGCGCCTGGAGCAGTTCCAGGTCCGGGGCGCAGTTGTGCTCGCCGTCCAGGGCCCGCAGCAGCATCATCCGCTTCGGGTGCGTCGCGACCTCGTCCTCGGTGATCTCGCCGTCGTCCAGCAGCGACTGCACGAGCGTGTGGTCGTGGGTGAGCTGGGAGACCTCGCCGTCCCGGACGCGGTACGCGCGCGAGTCGCCGATGTGCACCAGGCCAAGACGGGATCCGGACCACAGCAGGGCGGTGAGCGTGGTGCCCATGCCGCTTAGCGACGAATCGGCCTCAACCATGTCGTGCAGCGTGCTTCCGGCCCGGAGCACCGCTTGCTCAAGCGCGCTGAGCAGCTCATCCCCGGGCACCTGCGTGTCCAGGGGCAGCAGCGCCTCGACCGCGGCGGCGCTGGCTACCTCTCCGTGCGCGTGGCCGCCCATGCCGTCAGCGACCACGAACAGCCGACCGCCAGCGTAAACCGCGTCCTCGTTGCCCTCGCGAACCAGCCCGATGTCAGACCGGACACCGTAGCGGATGGTGAGTGGCTCGCCGGCATCGTCTGCCATGACCGCGTCCTTCCCGAACGGGTAATAGTGCGTCGTCATCCTTCAGCCGGGCACCCGCCCGGTCACCCCCAGGCTGCAGTCTGCCCCTAGGGCGGAGTCGTCCGCAACCTACGGCGTCCCGCAACCTACGGCATGAGGATCCGGCTTGAGGAACCTACGGGATGAGGACGGCGGCGCCGTCGAATCGGCCGGCCTTCAGGTCGGCCAGGGCGGTGTCCGCGGCATCGAGCGGATACGGGTGGGTCGTGACGGACAGGTGGCGCGTCCCGGCGAAGTTCAGGAACTCCCGGGCATCCTCCCGGGTGTTCGATGTGACGCTGCGCAACTGGCGCTCCTGGAACAGGTACCGTTCGTAGTCCATCTCCGGAATGTCCGACAGGTAGATGCCGGCGACGGCGAGGGTGCCGCCGCGGTCCAGGGCGGCCAGGGCGGGCAGCACCAGGTTCCCGGCGGGCGCGAACAGGATCGCGGCATCCAGCGGTTCGGGCGGCGGGTCGGCGGGTCCGCCGACGTACGCGGCGCCCAGCGACCGGGCCAGCTCCCGTGACCTGTCGCCGCGGGTCATCACGTACAGCGTGGCGCCCCGGGCGAGGGCGACCTGGGCGGCCAGGTGGGCGCTGCCGCCGAACCCGTAGATGCCGAGCTTGCCGCCTTCGGGCAGCTCGGCGCGCTTGAGGGCGCGGTAGCCGATGATGCCAGCGCACAGCAGCGGCGCGAGCTCGGCGTCGGTGTACCCGCAGGGAAGGCGGTGCGCGAAGGCGGCGGGGACGGTGAGGTACTCCGCGTACCCGCCGTCGAAGTCCCATCCGGTGTACCGCGAGCCGGGACACAGGTTCTCCGTGCCGCGTCTGCAGTACGTGCAGGTGCCGTCGGTGGAGCGCAGCCAGGCCGCGCCCGCCCTGTCCCCCACCGCGAACCCGCCCGCGGCGGCGCCGACCGCCTCCCCGACTCCTGCTGCCTCCCCGCCGGCTCCGGCTGCATCCCCGCTGGCTTCGGCTGCATCCCCGCTGGCTTCGGCCGCCTCCCCGCCGATGGCCACGACCTCGCCGACCACCTCGTGGCCTGGCGTCACGCCGGGGCGGCGCACGGGCAGGTCGCCCTCGGTCACGTGCAGGTCGGTGCGGCACACGCCACAGGCCCGCACGCGCAGCAGCAGTTCCCCCGGCCCGGGCTCGGGAACCGGCGTGTCCCTGAGCACGAGCGGCCGCCCGCCGCCCCCAATCGGCCCCGGCCCCTCCACCGGCCCAGGCTCCTCCACATGCCATGCCCGCATCCCCCGAGCCTACTTCGGCCACGGCGTGGAGTTTTTCGGCACTTACCCCCCTCGATTACGTAATCGGGCGCGCAATAGCCCCCTCGATTGCGCAATCGAGGGGCTGCGGGCGGGGGGTGCGGGGGGTGCGGGGGGTGCGGGGGGTGCGATGAACAGCCTGG
>JAFMRC010000570.1 GCA_017354375.1 Nocardiopsaceae bacterium
CGGCGCTGGAGCCGGGCCGGGCCCGCCGGCCCGGCGCGGGCCGCCCCACCGCCGAGGAACGGCAGCCGGGGTTAAAGCGGGCGCTGGAGGGCCTGCTGGAAGAGGGCAAGCGCGGCGACCCGGTGTCGGAGATCACCTGGAGCATCCTGTCGCTGCGGGACATCGCCGCGAGGCTGGCCGTCCTGGGCTTCCCGGTCTCCAAGGACACGGTCGCGGGGCTGATGCGGGCCGCCGGGTGGAGCCTGCAGGGCATGTCCCGGGTGCTGGAGGGGACCCGGCACCCGGACAGGAACGCCCAGTTCGAGCACATCAACGACAGGATCGCGGACTACCTGGCCTCGGGGGACCCGGTGCTCAGCGCGGACGGGAAGAAGAAGGAACACCTCGGCGCCTACTACCGGGAGGGGAAGTCCTGGCAGCCGCAGGGCAGCCCGGTGCGGGTCCGCGACCACGACTTCAAGGACGAGGACACGGTCCGGGTCGTCCCCTACGGCCTGTACGACATCGCCGCCAACCGCGGGTTCGTGTCGGTCGGCACCAGCGGCGACACGGCCGCCTTCGCGGTGAACGCCGTCCGCCTGTGGTGGCAGGAGGAAGGCTCCCTGCGCTACCCCGGCGCGAGAAGGCTGCTGCTGACCTGCGACTCCGGCGGCTCCAACGACTGCCGCAGCCGCCTGTGGAAGGACGAGCTCGCCGTCTTCGCCGAGGAATCCGGGCTGACCGTCGAGGTCTGCCACTTCCCTCCTGGCACTTCGAAGTGGAACAAGATCGAGCACCGGCTGTTCTGCCACATCACCCGCACCTGGCGGGCCCGGCCCCTGATGACCGTCGACGACGCCGTCGCCGGGATCGCCGCCACCGTCACCAGCCAGGGCCTGAAATGCCATCCCGTCCGCGACGACCGCCAGTACGCGCCCGGCGCCGAGGTCAGCGACGAGCGGGCGAAGTACCTCGAAGACCGCGTCCTGGACCGCGGACAGTTCCACGGCGAGTGGAACTACCGGGTCCTGCCCGCTCCCCGCCTCGGCCCGGACCCGGAACCGGCCCGCCGCCCCGAACGGCCCGGCCGCGTCCCCGCCGCCGTCCTGAACCACCCCGCCCTCACCGGCATGCCGGCCGCGGACCTGACCGCGCTCGCCGCGGCCCTCCAGGCCCCGTTCGAGGCCCGCCTGCAGCTGGACTACCGCCTCAGGTCCGGCGCCCGCCGCCGCGAGAACCGCAGCTGCGGCCGCAACGCCAGCCGCCAGCTCGATCTCACCGACCACCTCCTCGCACTCCGCCTCCGCGACCACCTCGGCCTGCCCCACCAGGCAATCGCCGTCCTCCTCGGCGTCGTGAAGTCCACCGCCACCCGCGCCATCACCCTGGCCCGAGATCTCCTCAGCGCAGCACGCATCACCCTCCCCGGCGAGCCGCCCCCGGCAGGCCGGCCCCGCACACCAGGCGAACTCCTCGCCCTCGCTGCCGAGGCCGGCATCCCTCTCGCAATCCCGGAAAACGGATCCGCAATGCCAGAACGCTTCATAACCCGCCGAAACCGAGTCGGCTCAACACGCCCGAAGCAGCCAACTAAATAATCGACGCGTCC
>JAFMRC010000158.1 GCA_017354375.1 Nocardiopsaceae bacterium
CGGTAGGGGAACTCGGCGGACGTGGCGCGGACGTGGCGGTGCGCGACCCGGGCCGCGCGTCCGGCCTGCTCGCCGCCGCCGACCGCCTGGGATTGCGGGTGCGGCTGCGCGACATCGCCGGGGTGGCGGGCGAGCGGCCGGACCTGCTGGTCTCCACGGTGCCGGCCGGTGGCGCCGATTTTTATGCCGAACGGATAGTCGCGACTGGCCAGGCCCCCCTTGCCGTTCTCGACGTGGTATACGATCCGTGGCCGACTCCGCTCGCGACGGCGGCGGCGCGGGCTGGTGCCCTGGTGGCAGGCGGGTTCGCGATGCTGCTGCACCAGGCGGCCGGGCAAGTGGAGCTGATGACCGGCAGGCCCGCACCGGTCGAGGCGATGCGTGCCGCGGGGGAGGCGGAACTCGCCCGCCGTTCCGCGTCGCCGTGACCCCCGGCATCGGCGCGGTGACGCTGGACGCCGCGGAGTTCCGGAGGCTGCTGGGCGTGGCTCCGGAAGGGAAGCTGGCGGTCCTCGGCGCGCTCCTCGCGGGCGACTGTACCCCGCGGGAGCTGGTGGCCGCGTCCGGCCTGCCGCGCCGCGACGTGGAAGAGTTCATCGCCGCCCTGGCGCCGCTGGGCCTGGCTCCGCTGGGCCGTGACGTCGCCGACCAGGCCCGGGTCGGCGACGCCGGGGTAAGCGCTGCCGGGGTGAGCGCTGCCGGAGCCCGGGAATCCTGCCGGAAGCTCCTGGCCGAGTACCGGGCGTCTCGCGCCGTCGTGCGTAAGGACGACGAGGCGGACCTGGAGCGCGCCGCCGCGGGCCTGATCGCGAGCGCCCCCGCGCCCCGCAAGCGGTTCGACCACGTGCAGGCGACGCCGACCACGCTGGTGGCGCGAGTGAAGTGGCTGACGGAGCGCTTCGACCTGGCGGGCCAGGCCGTGCTGCTGCTCGGGGACCACGACCTCACGTCGCTGCTGCTGGCCCGGGTGGTGCCGGACGCGGAGCTGACGGTCGCCGACATCGACGAGGATCTCCTCGCCTACATTGACGCGCGTAGCGCTGGCCAGCACGGTGCTGGTGAGCGCAGCGCTGGTGAGCACGGTGCCGGCGAGAGCGGTGCTGGCCAGCACGGGGGCGGGCGGGTGCGCTGCGCCTGGGCCGACTTCCGCTGCGGCCTGCCGCCCGCCCTGGAACAGTCGGCGGACGTCGTGTTCACCGACCCGCCGTATACCCCCGAGGGCCTCGGGGCCTTCCTCTCCCGCTCGGTGTCCGCCCTCAGCCGCCGCGACCCCGGCGCCCGGATCGTCGTCTGCTACGGGCACAGCCGCCGCCGCCCGGACCTGGGACTGGCCGCGCAGCGGGAGATCGCCCGGCGGGACCTGGTGATCGACGCGATGCTGCCCGGCTTCAGCCGGTACGCCGCCGGAGGGGCGCAGGCGGTCGGCTCGGCCAGCGACCTGTACTGCCTCCAGCCAGCCCCGAGCGCGTTCCGCCGCGGCGGCGCCTCCCCCGCGGCGGCGTCCCGTCACCCCGCGGCGGCGTCCCGTGACACCGCGGCCTCCCGTCCGTCCGGTCGGCACGGGGCTTACCAGCACGGCGCTTACCAGCAGGGCATCTACACCCGTGGCGAGCAGTCGGTGGAAAGCGGAGCGCCGAGCGCGGCGGACCTGGTCCCGCTGCTCGGCCTGATCGCGTCGCCGGGGGCGGGTGGCCCTGGCGGTGCCGACCCTGGTGGTGTCCACCCCGGTGAGGTCGGCATCGTCTGCCCCGATCCCGGAGCGGCGGGGGACTTCGCCGTCGCGGTCAGCCTCGGCAAGCTCCTCGCCGACGGCGTGCACTCCTCCGTCACGGGACGGGCCGGGCAATTCGTCGCCGACCTGCGGGACGACCCGGGGCCGTGGCTAATGCGGGCGATGCTCGCGCTCAACGCGCAGCAGGCCGTGTTCGTCGTTCCCCGCCGCCACGATGCCCTGGACCGGCTGACGGCCGGCGCGCCGGAGTGGGATCTGCCCCGCGCCAAGTTCGCGAGGGTGTCGCAGGTTCCCGTCGGTGATCTGGTCGCCGTCCGCTGCGTCCTGGCCCCCGGCCTCGGCCGGCCCGCGGACCCTGGCCTGGAACTGGCCCGTTACGTCACGCGCCGCGCCCACGGCCGGCTCCGCAACGTGTGGCGAGAGGGCCTCATCGCCGTCGCCGCCGCGTCCGGGAAAACCCTGGCCAAGCGGGAAGCGGCAGCCCTCGTCGAGGAACACGCGGGCAGTTGGCCCGCCGGCCTGCCCCTGCGCCTCATCGACATCCCCGCCGCCCGCTTCCCGTCCCTGCACGCCGCCCTCCGCGCCTCGACCGCGGCCGTCACCGGCCTCGCGTAAGGCTCTGGCGGAGCGCGGCGAGTATCAGGACATCAGGCCGGGCGTGCCGAAGAACGTGTCGAGATTCTTCTCGTCGGCACGCGCTTGTGCCTGCTGTCCGGATGTGAGGTTGGTGGCGGGAAGGCCGGCCAGGTACGTGAGCTCGCTTATGGCGGTGTCATAGCTGGAATTCCCGGCCGCCTTCAGGTCGGACGCCGCCTGCTGAAGGTAGGTGTTCATGGTGGCTTCTGGTGCCTTGGCGGCTGCTTTCCAGGCGGTGAGGGCCTTGGAGAACCCGTCCGACGTGCTCGCCGGCGAACCGGAAGATGACGCGGGGCTGATGCCAGAGGTGGAAATCTGGAAGCCCTTGCCGTTTGCCACGCAGGTGATGCCGGTGGTGGCCGATTCACAGCGGAACGGGCCGACGCCGGTCGCTTTCCCGTACGCCAGGGTGGGTGTGCCGTCACCCACGTTCCCGAGGCACTGACCGCCGTTACAGGTCTTGTACGTGCCGGTCGCGGTCATGGTCACGGACTGGGGAGGCGACTGCGTCTGGCAGTAGGCCTGGGTGGTGCCCGCCCTGTGGTAATCGACCTCGCAGCTGATGTTGCCCGACGGCGAGAGGAACTCTCCGCCGTTAGCCGTCTGCATGGGCACGAGCCCGGAGGTGCCGCCCGACGTGGGTGCCGCCGACGTGGGTGCCGTGGATGCCGTCGACGTGGGCGCCCCGGCCGTCGGGGCGGATGACCGAGTGGACGAAGCGGACCCGCTGGAGGATGCGGAGGACGATCCGGACGAGCAGGCGGCGAGGAAGGCGGTGACGCCGAGAAGTGCCAGGACAGCCACCATGCGCCCGCCAATGATTCTCCGGCCAATACCCAGAATAGCGATCATAATGCCGGATATTAGCACCTCGGTGGCCTTCCGCGGATATCCGAATTGAGCGCGTTTCCCTACCTGCGGAAATGGTTTCCGCTTCGGTCAATGTCGCAGATTATGGGGAGCCTGGCCCGCGCCCGCCCGCAACGGTGCCATCGGCGCCTCGCCACAGCGCACCTAGGGATGCCATCGCGTACACCGGGGCGATCCTGTTGGCCAATTCACGCCAATTCGCAATCTTCGGAATACCCGCTGGGGTATCCGAAGGATCGCGATCTCGCCCGCGTGGAGGATAAGTGCGCTCCACGCTCACATATCCTCCACGCGAAGCCCTCCCGCCCCCGCACGGACCGACCGGCACGCCCTCGCGCACCAGGCATACCCCCGCTGGACGGGGCATGCACCCCGCCCCGGGCCCGTATACCCCAGGCACCGGTGCCCCCCGCCATCGCCCATCCCTGCCTCCGAAGGCACCGCATGGCTGTCCCATGGCGGCATTCGCGCGGACGCCGCTGCTTAGGCTGGCCGAGTGGGCTGGCGACTGCGGATATCGCACATCACCGAGATCAGGTACGCGGGACCGGTGCGCGCCTCGTTCAACGAGGCGCGCATGATCCCGATGGTGCTGCCGACGCAGGCCACGCTGGAGGCGCTCGTCACCGTCGGTCCCGGTGCCGTTCCGACATGGGCCTACACGGATTACTGGGGCACTCGAGTCACCGTGTTCGAGATGCCCGAGGTGCATGACTACCTTCGGGTTCGGGCGACGGCCACGGTGCGGACCTCGGCGCCCTCGCCGATCCCGGCGCACGGCCGGCTGTCGTGGACGCAGATCCGGGAGCGGGCGGTCAGCGGCCGGCTGCTCGAGTACTGTCGGCAGACGCCGCTGACGACCGTCCGCCCAGCCGTGATAAATGACGTTATTTCCGATATTTCGGGCGGGTGGGGTGGTGAGCGCGGGTGGGGTGGTGAGCGCGGGTGGGGTGGTGACCGCGGGTGGAGAGGTGGCCGCGGGTGGAGAGGTGGCCGTGGGGACAGGAGTGGGAGCGCGGGCACGACAGGCCTGGTCGGGGGGTTGTCCCCCGACCAGGCCGCGCGGGCCATCTCCGCTCGCGTTAGGGAGCGGGTAGCGTACCTGCCGGGCGCGACCGGAGTGCGGACCAATGCCCAGCAGGCGTGGGACAAGGGCCAGGGCGTGTGCCAGGACATGGCGCACGCCACCGTGGCGCTGCTGCGCGCGGTTGGGCTGCCGGCCCGGTACGTGTCGGGCTACCTGCACCCGGACGCGGATGCCGAGCCGGGGAGCACCGCGGTCGGGCAGGGCCACGCATGGGTGGAGTACTGGGCCGGGGACTGGGCGCCGCTCGACCCGACCTTCGGCACGCCGGTCGCCGAGCGCCACGTAGTGGTCGCCCGCGGCCGCGACTATGACGACGTCCCGCCGCTGCGGGGCACCTATCACGGCCCGCAGGACAGTTCCATGGACGTCGCCGTTGAGGTCACCCGCCTCGCGTAGCTCAGCTCTCCCTTAGAACTCGAACACGCTCGATTGCGCAATTGGGCGCGCTATGATGCGCTCGATTGCGTAATCGGGTGCCCTGCGGCAGCTCCCGTCGGCTACTACATCGGCCAGGCCGCGCCGAAATGGCGAAAAGCATTCGACTTCCTCGACCCGGACGACGAAGCTGTGGTGCGCGGGTTCTTCGTCCGGCTCATCGGCCACCTCGGCCACTTGACCCGAGGGGACGGCTCACCCGAGAGGGCACTCAGGAGGGGATCAGGGACGTGACCACCGCTGTGCGGGAACCGGGGACGGGGGAGACGCCAGAGACGCCCCTCCCCGGTCCGGATCCAGAAATAACCGCGATAAACACTAAAAACCTGAAAAAGACCTATAAATCCCCCAGGGGGAACGTCGAGGCGGTCCGCGGCATCGACCTCGATGTTCCCCGCGGCGAGTTCTTCGGCCTCCTAGGGCCGAACGGCGCGGGCAAGTCCACCACGATCGGCATGCTCACCACGCTGGTCGCGCCCACCGGCGGCACGGCGCTGGTCGCGGGCCGCGACGTGGTCGCCGACCCCGTCGGCGTCAAGCGGAGGATCGGCGTCGTCACCCAGAACAACACGCTCGACATGCAGCTCACGGTCGCGGAGAACCTCCAGTTCCGCAGCCGGTTCTTCGGGCTGTCCTCGCGCGAGGCGAGCAGGCGGGCGGCGCAGCTGATCGACGCGTTCGGCCTCGGTGACCGGCGCAAGGCCCTCGCGCACGCGCTGTCCGGCGGCCAGGCCCGCCGGCTGCTCATCGCCCGCGCGCTCGTGCACAAGCCCGACGTGCTGTTCCTCGACGAGCCGACCGCGGGCCTGGACCCGCAGACCCGCGTCAACCTGTGGGAGATCCTCCGGGTGCTGCACGCCGAGGGCCAGACCGTCCTGCTGACCACCCACCACATGGAGGAAGCCGAGCAGCTGTGCGATCGCGTCGCGATCGTCGATCACGGCCGGGTGCTGGCCGAGGGCGGCGTGGACGAGCTCAAGCAGGGCGCGGGCGCGGCGACCGTGGTCACGGTGCGCTTCGAAGAACAAGTCCAACCCGATTTTCCCGAACGGATGGGCCTGACTGCCCGCCCGTCCGTTTCCAGCGCCGAGGTGGACGGCGACCAGGTCCGGGTGTTCAGCGCCGAGCCCGACGGGCTGCTGGGCGAGCTGGTGGAGCTGGGCGCGCGCGAGGGACTGCACGTGCGGGACGCGGCGCAGCTCAGGCCCAGCCTGGAGACCGTGTTCCTGGCCCTGACCGGCCGCGAGTACAGGGAGTAGGTGCCGAGATGACCGCCACTGCCCAGCCGGCCGATGTCGGGGCCGGCGCCAGCGAGTTCACGGCCGCGAGCATCGCGGCGCTGATCAGCGCCGCGCCCGAGCCGCGGCCCACGCTCGCCAAGACGTTCGCGGCGATGATGGCGCGGGAGTTCCGCGTGCTGGGCCGCAACGCCATCTCCACGTTCACCCGGGCGGTGTTGCAGCCGCTGCTGTTCGTCTTCGTCTTCTCCTACGTGCTGCCGAAGATCGGCGGCGGCATGATGGTGGCCGGCGGGACCGGCGCGGGGGGCGGGAGCGGGCCGGGCCTGTCGAGCGCTGGCGGCGGGGTCACCTTCGCGACGATCCTGGTGCCGGGGCTGATGGCGTCGATGCTGCTGATGCAGGCGATCTTCGGCACCACGATGCCGCTGGTCATGGAGTTCTCCTGGCAGCGGACGATCGAGGACCGGGCGCTCGCCCCGGTGCCGATCCGGGTGCTGGCCATCCAGAAGATCCTGGCCGGCGCGATCCAGTCGTTCATCGGCGCGTGCATCGTGTTCCCGATCGTGCTGCTCGTGCACGCCGCCGGGCAGGCGCCGCACGTGCACGTGACGAACTGGGTGCTGCTCGTGGCGATCATGGTGTTCGGGGCGACGTCGGCCTCCTCGCTCGGCCTGCTGCTCGGCACGCTGGTGGATCCGCGGAAGATGCAGATGCTGTTCGCGGTGATCCTGCTGCCGCTGACCATGCTCGGCTGCGTGTACTACCCGTGGTCGGCGCTGGGCTCCATCAAGTGGCTGCAGATCGCCTCCCTGGTCAACCCGATGGTCTACATGGCCGAGGGGCTGCGCGCGGTGCTCACCCCGTCGATGGGGCACATGCCGCTGTGGGCGGTGCTGCTCGCGCTGGTCGGCGGCACGGTGGTCTTCGGCTCCCTCGCTACCCGCACCTTCCGCAACCGCGTGGTGAACTAGGAGCGTGAACCGAACGCGGCGGTCCCCCAAGGACACCTTCATCACCATCTACGGGCGGATGCCGGTCCTGGAGGTGCTGCAGGACCACGGCCTCGAGGTGGACAAGCTGCTCGTCGCGGATAACGCCCGGGGGGACAGCCTGGACCGGATCCTCCAGCTCGCCCGGCGGCGGGGGATCGAGGTCCGGTCCGTCCCCCCGCACCGGGTGAAGTTGCTGGCCGGGAACGGGAAGCAGGACCAGGGGGTGCTCGCGGACGTGGTCGCGCCCCGGATGCGGACCCTGGGCGAGTTCACCGAGGCCCTGCTGAGTCGGCAGGCAGCCGCCGAGCCGCGGCCTGCTGATAACAGCAACAAGCGCCGGGGGCGCCGACAGGATCGGGTGCTCATACTCGACGGGGTGAACACCCCCGCCAACGTCGGGATGATCATCCGGACGGCCACCGCGGCGGGCCTGGCGGGAGTGGTGCTCCCGCGCGTCGGCTCGCCCGATGTGGACCCGCTCGTCATCAAGGCATCGGCTGGGGTGGCTTTCCGCGCCCCGATCATCCGGTGCCGCACCGGGGCGGAGGCGGCCGAGGAGCTCGGCCGCGTCGGCTTCCGCGTCTACGGGCTCTCCGGCGGCGCGCCTACCTCGTTGTACGCCGAGGAGATCGCCGACCGCGCGGCCTTCGTCCTCGGCAATGAGACCGTCGGCCTCGCGCGGGAGACCGAGCGCCTAGTCGACCGCTGGCTGTCCATCCCGATGGCCGGCGGCGTCGAATCGCTGAACGTATCCTCCGCCGCCGCCGTGCTCTGCTTCGACCTCGTCCGGAGGGGCGCCGGAATACCACAGCGGTCCGAAGTGCTGTTATTCTTGTCGCAGACCAGTCCGGCACGCGCGTCGTGCCGGCGTTCAAGCGGAGGACCACCTCCCACCTAGCCGGCCGTCCAGGCCGGCGGGTCTGGCCGAACCCTGACGGGTTCGCCGCGGCGCGGTCGCCGGTACCGGCGGCGGGCGTCGTTGTCGTGGTTACCCCGCGGCGCCTGGTGCGCCTAGCGGGGTTTTTCCGTTTGGCGTGGTCGCCGGAATAACCGAGAAATGCTTTGTGGAGGTCACATCAGCGCCGAAACGCGTGTCAACGAGCGCATCCGCGCTCCGGAGGTTCGGCTCGTCGGCCCGAAGGGCGAGCAGATCGGCATCGTCTCCCTCAACGAGGCGCTGCGGGTCGCTCAGGAGGCCGACCTCGACCTAGTCGAGGTCGCCGCGACGGCGCGTCCCCCGGTCTGCAGGCTCATGGACTACGGGAAGTTCAAGTACGAGTCCGCGGTCAAGGCCCGGGAGTCGCGCAAGAACCAGACGCAGACGATCGTCAAGGAGATCAAGCTCCGCCCGAAGATCGACCCGCACGACTACGGCACCAAGAAGGGCCACGTCGAGCGATTCCTGAAGGCGGGCGACAAGGTCAAGGTGACGATCATGCTCCGCGGCCGTGAGCAGTCCCGGCCGGAACTCGGCTTCCGGCTGCTGCAAAGGCTCGCCGAAGACGTCGGTGACCTCGGGTTCATCGAGTCGCAGGCAAAGCAGGACGGCCGGAACATGATCATGGTGCTCGGCCCGCACCGGAAGAAGGTCGAGGGCAGGCCCGAGCGGCCCGAGCGCCGGGTGCCGACCCCGCGCGGCGAGCCCGCCGAGCCCGCGCCGACCGACGCGTAGGGGGCCCGTACGCGCCCGATGGCAAAAATCGCCATTGTATCGGGCGCGCACAGGCCCGTGTTAGCCCGGGGGGCGACCCCCGGACCCCCGATGCGCGCCTGAAGGCGCGCGGGTGCTGCGCCGCCACGCTTATTTGGTATGCCCATAACGAGATCGGAGACCAGGCCACGATGCCGAAGATGAAGACGCACAGCGGCACCGCCAAGCGGTTCAAGTTCACCGGCAGCGGCAAGATCAAGCGCCAGCGCGCGGGCCGCAACCACCTGCTGGAGCACAAGTCCTCCCGCGTTACCAGGCGGCTTGAGGGCACCGTGACCGTCGCCCGCAGCGACGTGCGCGAGATCAAGAGGCTGCTGGGCAAGTAGGCCGCCCGCGGACACGAGCCTGCAGAAACCAAGGGAGACAGAACATGGCACGCGTGAAGCGTTCGGTCAACGCGAAGAAGAAGCGCCGGGTCGTTCTCGAGCGGGCGAGCGGTTACCGGGGCCAGCGGTCGCGGCTGTACCGCAAGGCCAAGGAGCAGGTCCTGCACTCGATGACCTACTCCTACCGCGACCGGAAGGACCGCAAGGGTAACTTCCGGCGGCTGTGGATCCAGCGGATCAACGCCGCGGCGCGGGCGAACGGGATCACCTACAACCGCTTCATCCAGGGACTCAAGGCGGCCGGCGTCGAGGTCGACCGCAAGATCCTGGCCGACCTCGCCGTCACTGACGAGGCCGCGTTCGCGGCCCTGGTCACCGTGGCTCGCGAGGCGCTGCCCGCCGACGCGGGCGCCGGGGCCGAGGTCGCGGCCTGACCTGGCCGCCGCGATAGATGTACGCGACCGCCAGCTCGACGCGGCTGAAGGCGGCGCGCCGGCTGACCAAGCGGGCGCTGCGCCAGCGTGAGCGGGCCTTCCTCGCGGAAGGCCCGCAGGCCGTTTCCGAAGCGCTCGCGTCCGGGGCGCGGGTCGGCGGCCTGTTCGTCACCGGGCCCGCCCAGGCCCGGCACGCGGAGCTGGTGGCGAAGGCCGCCGACGCCGGTACCGACGTGCAGGTCGTCAGCGGCGAGGTGATGAGCGAGCTGGCTCAGACCGTCACGCCGCAGGGCCTGCTGGCGGTCTGCGGTTTCGTCGATGTTCCCCTCCAGGCCGTGGCCGGCGCGCGGCCGCGGCCCCGGCTGGTCGCGCTGCTCGCCAACGTGCGGGATCCCGGGAACGCCGGCACGGTGCTGCGCGTCGCCGACGCCGCCGGGGCCGACGCGGTCGTGTTCGCCGACGCCTCGGTCGATCCCTACAACGGGAAGTGCGTGCGGGCCAGCGCCGGGAGCCTGTTCCACCTGCCCGTGGTGGTCGGCGCGCGGCCCCGGGAGGCCGTCGCCGCGTTGCGCGAGGCCGGGCTGCGGATCGTCGCCGCGGATGGCCAGGCGGCCAGCGGCATCGACGATCCCCAGGCGAGTGGTCGGCTCGCCGCGCCGACCGCCTGGCTGTTCGGCAACGAGGCGTGGGGGCTGCCGCCGGAACTGCTGGACCTCGCGGACGAGTCCGTCGCCGTCCCGATCTACGGCCGCGCGGAGAGCCTCAACCTTGCCGCCGCCGCCGCGGTGTGCCTGTACGCGTCGGCGACCGCGCAGAGAAATGCCGCGACCGGGGCTGTCGTGAGACCGTCTCGCGCGCTAGAGTCTGTTCACAATCCGTCACCCGCATCGTGAACGAGGCCGGTGCGGCCCCCCTGACGGACGGAGGCAATGCTGTGGACACCCCCCCCGCCGCGACGCTCGACGCGGCCGGCGCGTGCCTGCT
The DNA here is from genome assembly GCA_017354375.1 of Nocardiopsaceae bacterium. GTDB lineage: Bacteria > Actinomycetota > Actinomycetes > Streptosporangiales > Streptosporangiaceae > Trebonia. The sequence goes on from JAFMRC010000158.1 coordinate 10,449, forward strand.
CGCCGACGACCTTCCCGACGGGCTCGTCGTGGCCGACGGCTGCGGGCGGGTCGTCGTGTTCAACCGCGCGGCCACCCGGCTCACGTCGATCGACGCCGCCGACGCGATCGGCAAGTTCGTCTTCGACGTGCTGCCCTTCCGGGACGGCGACGAGCGCGACTGGTGGGTGTGCGCCGATCCGTACCGGGGCCTGGCCACGCGCACCCGGCACCCCGAGTGCTCCCTCTACCTCGCCGATGGCACCGAGCTGCTGGTGTCCGTGAGCTACGCCCGGGCCGGGCGTTGCGGCCCGGTCCGCCACCTGATGATCACCCTGCGCGACGCCCAGCGGCGGGCCCGCCTGGAGAAGAGCCGGGCCGAGCTCGTCTCCACGGTGGCGCACGAGCTGCGCTCCCCGCTGACGTCGGTCAAGGGGTTCACCGCCACGCTGCTGGCCAAGTGGCACCGGTTCACCGACGACCAGAAGCGCGTCATGCTGGAGACCGTCAACGCCGACGCCGACCGGGTCACGAGGCTGATCACCGAGCTGCTCGACGTCTCCCGGATCGAATCCGGGCGGATGGAGGTGCACCGGCGGCTCGTCGATGTCCCGGAGCGCGCGGCGAAGGTCATCGCCGGCCGGGTCGCGGCCGGGGAACCGGAGGACCGGTTCCGCCTGGTGGCCGGCGACGACCTGCCGGAGACCTGGCTGGACGCCGACAAGATCGACCAGATTCTCGGCAACCTCGTGGAGAACGCGGTCAGGCACGGTGCTGGTATCGTGACCGTCATGGTGGAGCGTGCGCAGGCGGGCGGTGACCGGGCGATCGCCGTGTCCGTGCGCGACCAGGGCGAGGGGATCCCGCCCGAGGTGGCCTCCCGGGTGTTCCGCCAGTTCTGGCGCGGGAAGCGGCGCGGTGGCACCGGCCTCGGCCTGTACATCGTCAAGGGCCTGGTGGAGGCGCTCGGCGGCGAGATCACCGTGGGCCGGGCGCCCGGCGGCGGCGCCGAGTTCCGATTTATCCTGCCCGCGGGGGCGCCCGCCGCGTAGCGCGGCGTGTCGAGACCGCGGGCAAGCACAGAGCGATTAGTTAACCCTGGGCAAGCGGCTGACCCTGGGCAGGCGCCACTATCCGTTCGGCACAATGACTGCCTGAACCCCGGCGGCGGGGTTGCCGGTTGCCCACGGAACCACGGACCCGAGGAATGAGATGTCCGCACCGAACAAGAACTACGATCCGGTCGAGGTGACCGCGCTGTCGCCGGAAGAGGTGGAGCGCGCGACGGCCGACGCGCTCGCCGCCATCGCCGCCGCCGGCAGCCTGGAGGAGCTGAAGGCGGCGCGGCTCGCGCACGCCGGCG
>JAFMRC010000395.1 GCA_017354375.1 Nocardiopsaceae bacterium
CGGTGCGGCACGTGCTCGCCAGTGCGGGCCTGACCCCGGCTCCGCCGTCGGCGCGCGGAGCTACCAGGGACCGCTGGGAGTCCCTGGCCGCGATCGCGGCACTCGCCGACGACTTCAGCGCCGCCCGGCCGGGCGCTACCCTCAGGGACTTCGCCGCCGAGATGACCCTGCGGGCCGAGGCCGGCCACGCGCCCGCCGCGAACGCGGTGACGCTGGCGACCATGCACGCGGCGAAGGGCCTTGAATGGGACGCGGTGCTCGTCCCGGGCCTGGCGGAGGGGATCATGCCGATCGTGTACGCGCGAACCGCCGAGGCCGTCGAGGAAGAGCGGCGGCTTCTCTACGTCGCCGTCACCAGGGCACGGGAGCACCTGCTGCTGTCCTGGGCCCAGGGACGGTCGCGGTCCCGCTTCCTGAGCGGGCTTACCCGGCATCCAGGGCTGTTCCCGTCGCAGGCCGCCGCGGAGGCACGCTCATGAGGACGGTGCGGGAGTGAGCAAGGAAGAGGAACTGAAGAAGCTGCTCGGCCTGCTCGACCTGGAACAGATCGAGGTGAACATCTTCCGCGGGCGGAGCCCGGACGAGACGGTCCAGCGGGTGTTCGGCGGGCAGGTGGCCGGGCAGGCGCTGGTGGCCGCCGGGCGCACCGTGCCTCCGGACCGGCCGGTGCACTCACTGCATGCCTATTTCATCCGGCCCGGTGACCCCGCGGTGCCGCTGATCTACACGGTGGAGCGGGTCCGTGACGGGCGCTCGTTCGCCACCCGCCGGGTTTCCGCCGTCCAGCACGGCAAGACGATCTTCACGCTGTCGGCGTCCTTCCATCGCCCGGAAGAGGAGGGCTACGATCACGCCGACGCGATGCCGGCCGTGCCCGCGCCGGAGACGGTCAGGCCTACCGCGGAACGCCTGGCCGAGGCGCTCGGCATCGCGAAGCTCCCCGGGCACATGAGGGACAGCCCGATCGATGTCCGGTCGATCGGGCCGCTCAGCATCGAGGCCGAGCGCGACCCGTCGCTGCGCACCCGAGGGAACCTGGTCTGGCTGCGGGTAGACGGCAATCTGCCGGACGACCCGCTGCTGCACGTGTGCCTGATGACGTACGCTTCGGACCTCACGCTGCTGGACACCGTGCTGCTCGAGCACGGCACGTCCTGGTACAGCGGCCGGACGACGGGCGCGAGCCTGGACCATGCCATGTGGTTCCACCGGCCGTTCCGCGCCGACCAGTGGCTGCTGTACGCGCAGGAGAGCCCGTCCGCGCACGGTGCTCGCGGCCTTGCCCGGGGCGAGGTCTTCACGGCCGGAGGAGACCTGGTCGTCTCCGTCGTCCAGGAAGGCCTGGTCCGCCCCACCCGCCGCTAGTTTTCCTCGCCAGCGCGTTCGTTCAACTGGGGAGGCAGCTGGGGGTTGCGCTGGCGGGGCTGGCGGCGCATGCTAGAGAGGTTCTTCTTGCCTCGGTGCCTCGGTGCGGGGTGCTCGGAGTTCCTGGGGCAAGGTCAAGGACGGGGGTTTCCCGATGGCGGTCCGGATCGGGAAACCGCAGGTCAAAAATGTGTTGTGCGGTCTGAGGCGATTCCGTAAGCTTCAGGCCATGTCCGTGGGTCAGAGAGTCAATCCAGGCGGAAGGAGGTGCCTCACGTGATGAACAGTCTTCTCGACACCCAGGTTGTCCGTGACGGTGCCATGCCTCCGGTGGGTTCCGGCTGCCCGTGGGCTATCACCATGCCCGGCGCCTGGGACAACCGTGTCCCGGCCCCGATCCCCGGCTCGGCTGCCGCTACGTCGCGCACGGCGAAGGTCGCCGTCCCGCGTGGTGCGGCGGCCATCCGGCGGCCGTCCATCGTCATGCCGCTCGACGTCATGACTGGGCTGCCGCCCGTTGACAACCGCAAGCAGTACGTCCACAAGACCCGCGTTAACGCCGGTGGCGATGGCGCAATGGGTCCGCATCCAGAACGGGAACCGGCCTAGAGAAGGCCGGCAAGATCCCCGAACGGCCGCGGACCCGACACAGGGTCCGCGGCCAAATTGTTCGCAGGCCCGGTCCCTTGACAGATCCAGTACAAGGACCAGCGAGCGAGAGGGGATTGGACCGATGCAGTGGCCCGATGCCACCGCGGGCGCGGCAGGCGCGGCGGAGGCCAAGGCGAGACAGACCGGGTCCGAGGCGCTAGGCGGGGCTGAGCAGGGGGTCGGCGCGAGCGCGATCACGGCGCTCTTCAACCCCGCCAGCGTGCCGAGCGGCCTGGACCTGCCCTGCACCGAAGACCCGGAGCTGTTCTTCGCCGAGGCGCCCGAGGACGTCGAGACGGCGAAGGCGCTCTGCCGGGGCTGCCGGGCGCGAGCGGCCTGCCTGGCAGGTGCGCTTGAGCGCCGGGAACCCTGGGGAGTCTGGGGCGGCGAGCTGCTCTTGCGCGGCACCGTCGTCCCGCGCAAGCGGCCCCGGGGACGTCCGCGCAAGGAGGACACCGCTACCGCTACCGCCGCCACCACGGCCAAGGCGGCCGACGGCCAGGCGGCCTAGAAACGACGGGGACGGGCTGGCGCGCGCCGACGGGGAGCGCGCCACCCGCCGCCGTCCATCGCACGCAACGCGACGAAACCCTCTCAGCGGGGGAGCCGGGATGCGCGAGGGCCACCCCGGCTCCCCCGCGTCCCGGGACGCTGTCGGGCACTAGGTCGCGGGCATCGGGTCCGGGTCCGCGGTTGCCAGCGGATCGTCGGTGTACCCGGGTACCCAGCGCTGCACCTCGGCGCGGAACGCGCCCTCGCACTCAAGCTGGCACAGCACCCCGATGCCGGCCGTGGACACCCGGTGGATCAGCACGTAGGACGGCGGCACGTTGAACTTGCGGGTGACGTTCGACGTGCTAGCGTCCGTCATCCGGACGGCCTCCGAGCGCATCCACTCCCGGCTGAACTGGAACGTCTCGACCGAGGATGGCTCGGCGAGCGGCGCGAGGAACGCGCGCAGCGCGTCCAGGTCCACCGAGATGCCCGGTCGCAGGAACCCGTTGGCCCTCAGCTCCCGTTCCACCTCGTCTAGATCCGGGTTCTCGGCGTGCATGATGCGCAGCAGCCGCCCGAAGAACACCGGCAGCCCCTCCGGCAGCCGGTCCACTGCCCCGAAGTCCAGCACCCCGAGCCGCCCGTCGTCCAGCAGCCGGAAGTTGCCAGGGTGCGGGTCCGCGTGCAGTAGCCCCGCCCGCGCCGGGCCGGAGAACAGGAACCGCACCAGCAGTATCCCGGCCCGGTCCCGGTCGGCCTTCGTCCCATGGCTGATGACGCGGGACAGGGGCGTGCCGTCCATCCACTCGGACACCAGCACATGGTCGGTCGCCGCGACGACGGCCGGCACGCGGATGTCCGGATCGTCGGCGTAGGCGGTGGCGAACCCCTGCTGCGCCTCCGCCTCCAGGTGGTAGTCCAGCTCCTCCGCCAGCCGGTCGCGCAGTTCGTCCAGCATTGGCTTGGCATCGAGCCCCGGCATCAGCACGCTGAACAGCATTCCGATCCGGCTGAGCTGGTTGAAGTCGGACAGCAGCGCCTTTCCCGCACCCGGGTACTGGATCTTCACGGCCACGTCCCTGCCGTCCTTCCACACCGCGCGGTGCACCTGCCCGATCGACGCGGCCGCGACCGGGGCGTCGTCGAACGAGGCGAACTCCGAGCGCCAGTCCTCGCCGAGGTCGCTGGCTAGCACCCGGTGCACGCTGCTGGCCGGCAGCGGCGGCGCGGCCTCCTGCAGCTTGGTCAGCGTCGCCCGGTACGGCCCGGCCAGCTCTGGCGGCAGCGCGGCCTCGAAGATGGACAGCGCCTGCCCGAACTTCATCGCGCCGCCCTTGAGCTCGCCCAGCACGCGGAAGATCTGGTCGGCGGTGCGCTGCTGGATCTCGCGGGCGACCATATCCGCTGGTCTCCCCCCGATCCGCTTGCCAAGGCCGAGCGCGGTCCGCCCGGCGAGCCCGAGTGGCAAGCCGGCCAGCTTCGCGGTCCTGCTGACAGCATTACGGGGCACGTCGTTCATGCTTCCATTCTCCGTCATCAGAACACCCTTTACGCAGAACGGATTTTCCCCGGCGCGCGCCCGGTGGCCAAAAGCGCCACCGTACCGGGCGCGCGCCGGGTTGTGCTGGCCCGGGGGGACGACCCCCCGTACCCCCCGGTGCGTCCTTCGGACGCGTGCTGCGCTAACCCGGATGCGCGGTTCCGCATCTCGATTTTGTCCCGATATGCCCGGCACGTGCAGGCGGGGTGGGGCAGCCAGGTGCGGCGGCGCCACTGCCAGTCCGGCAGTACCAGTTCCAGCGTCCCGTTGAGCGTGGCCGGGGCGGTCCCGGCCTGGTCGATGAAGGCCAGGACCTGGTGCGCGGCGAGCGCGGCAGTGCCGGCGGAAAGGACGGTGTCGCAGGCCCGTGGCGAGGCGTCCCCCGTCGCCTGGGCGAGGATCAGCGGCCACGCGGAATCCCGCTCGGCCCGCGTCAGGTCGGCGCAGCGCAGGCACGCCGAGTACCCGGGGACGACCAGCGGCCCCACCACTCCGATCGCCTCATCGGCGCACACGGCGATGTGCGGCACCCGCGCCCGCAGCAGCGCTGTCACCTCCTCGGGGTCGGCCCGGCCCGCCAGCACCGCGAGGTCCGGCTGCCGGGCTGGATCTTCGGCGACCTGGGCTTCGGGGGCGACCCTGCGGACCGCCCGCGCCGCCGAGACGGCCCGCGGTGCGCCGATGTCGTCGCGGCTCAGCCCACCGGGGGAGAGGTCCGCGTAGCCGGCGGTGCCGCTGTCGCGGCAGCTGACCCGGGCCACGCCGGAGGCCGCCAGCAGCGTGGCGATGCACGCCCCGACCCGG
>JAFMRC010000396.1 GCA_017354375.1 Nocardiopsaceae bacterium
GGGCGGGCCCGCAACGCGCGTCCCCGCGACGGCCTCGGCCGCCCCCTCCCCCGGTCCGCCGCCTCCGGCACCGAACGCGTCCCCGACGACCTGGAGATCGCCCCCGCCGAGGCGGCGGCTCTCGGCGCCTCGCTGCTGGCCGAGGGCCGCCCGTTCCACGCCCACGAGGTCTTCGAGGCGGCGTGGAAGACCGGGCCGCCCGCGGAGCGGGACCTATGGCAAGGACTAGCCCAGGTCGCCGTCGGCATCACCCACGCCCGCCGCGGCAACCCCAAGGGCGCCGCCTCCCTGCTCCGCCGCGGCGCGGCCCGCATCCGCGCCTACGCCGCCGACCCGGAAGAACCGGCCGCCACGCCGGACGACCACCCGTCCACCGGAAGGGAAAAGCCGGCCGCCACGCAAGACGAGCGGCCCTACGGCATCGACCTAACCTTCGTCACCACCCAAGCCGAGGACATCGCCACGCGAATCGCGACAGCGGGCCTCCCCACCGTCTCCGACGCGGACCTCAGGTTCCCCCTCTCCCCCGAACCCCCGCATCGCCCCGCTTTACCTGAGTTCGTGACTTTACCTGAGTTCGTGACGCTAAATCGGCGCTGCAAACGATTGCTAGCGTCACGCGTTCAGGTAAAGACAGAAGTTCAGGCAAAGCACGCCCCTAATAGAGCGGGCTCGATGTGACATCGAGCCCGCATCGGGGGGTACGGGGGGTCGTCCCCCCGGGAGATGCGCGACTAGCGCGCCCGATAAGATGGCGGTTTTTGCCATCGGGCGTGCTAGTCGCAGCCCTGGGTGGAGACGGGGGTGGTGGCGTTCTTGCCAGCGGAGGCGTCGGAGGCGACCTCGCCGGAGGTGAGGGCGAAGCCGGTGTCCGGCTGGCCGACCGCGGCGGCGAAGACCACGCCGTCTACCTTCCCGGAGGGGCTGAGCAGCGGCCCGCCGGAGTTGCCCGGCCTGACAATGGCCCTGAGCTCGTAGATCTGCCGGTTCACGGTGCCGGTCTGGTAGATATCCGGACCCTGGGCCTGCTGGATATCGCCGATCCGGGCGGGCATCTGGGTGAACGAGTGGTTCAGCGGGTAGCCGGCCACGACGGCGTTATCGCCGGGATTGGCCTGGCCGGCGAAGTGCAGCGGCGCCATGTCGAGGCCGGGGACGTACAGGACGGCGATGTCGACCTGGGGGTCGTAGAAAACCACCCGCGCCTGGTAGTGGGTGCCGCCGATGGTGGTCACCACCGGCCCCTTCGTCACGCCGGCCACCACGTGCGCGTTGGTCATCACGTGCTGCGGCGCGTATACGAAGCCGGAGCCCTCGATGTCCCGGTCGCAGCTCGGGGCGGTGCCCTGCACCTTGACGACCCGGCCGCGCGCCGCCTGGTAGCCGGGGCTGTTCAGCACCCCGGCGCTGGGCGCCGGGACGGACGCCATGTGCGCCGCGCCGATACCGCTGAACACCTGCGGGAACGGCCCGCTGTCCAGCATCCGGCGGAAGTCGGAGAACATCGTCTTGGCCGGCGACGGCATGAACTGATCGACGCCCTGCAGCACCCTTGAGTTATTGACCTGCTGATCGACCAGGGGAGACGGGGACGCGGCCAGCACCGAGCCGATCGCCCAGGCGATCAGCAGCATGGAAAGCACGCTCACCACGGAGCCGCCGACCGAGTCCAGGGTCGTGGACGACTTGCTGGTGATCGACTTCCGCATCGCGCCGCCAGCGGATGACGCGAGGAACTGCCCGATGATGGCGAAGCCGACCAGCAGGACCATGGCGACCACGTCCTGCTGGGTCTGGCCGCCTACCAGCGCCCGGGAGATGGCCGGGCCGAACTGGGCGCCGAGCACCGCGCCACCCACGAAACCCACGAAGCTGAGGGCGCCGACGATGAACCCCTGCCGATAGCCCGATACCGCGAATGCGGCGGCCACGACGATCAGGGCCAGGTCCAGGAGGTCACCGTGCACCCGTCCACGGTATCTGTTGTTTCAGCCCGATGATGCGTTTGCGCCCGCACCGTGACGCACCGCGTAGACGGCGGCCTGCGTCCGGTCTTGCACCCCCAGCTTGGCGAGTACCGAGCTGACGTGTGCCTTCACGGTTTTTTCCGACACTCGCAGGCACCGGGCGATCTCGCGATTCGATTTGCCCTCGGCGATCAGCGCGAGGACCTCGCGCTCGCGGGCGGTGAGGGAGTCGCGGGTCCGGGATCCGCCGTCCGCGACCGCCGCCGCGGCTTCCGGGGCCAGCAGCAGGTTGCCGTCACCCGCCGCGAGGATGGCCCGGACCAGGGCGTCCGGGTCGATGTCCTTGTACAGCACGCCCGCCGCGCCGGCCCGCACCGCCTGCCGGGTCCGGGCCGGGTCGGTGGCGCTGGTCAGCACCAGCACCCGGTGCCCGGCGGCGACCAGCTGGGTCAGCACGACAGTACCGTCCGTGCCGGGCAGCTTGAGGTCGAGCAGCACCAGGTCTGGGCAGAGCGAGGACGCGAGCGCCAGCGCCTGGTGCCCGTCGGCCGCGTCGCCGGCCACCGAGATCCCGTCCGCCACGTCCAGCAGCGACCGCAGCCCCTGCCGCACGACCGGGTGGTCGTCCACGATCAGCACCCGCACCCCCGCGGTGCTTGCCGATTCGCTCGCAAGCTCGCTCATGAGGACACCTCGCTGGCGCTCGGAGTCCGCATTCGCGGACGCACGGTGCTTACTGATTCGCTCGCAAGCTCGCTCATGATGATCCGCCCCTTACCGGAACCGTCAGGCGGACCTCGGTGCCGTCCCCGGGCGCCGAGTGCACCCGCAGTACCCCGCCCGCGGACGACGCCCGCTCCCGCATGGACGCCAGCCCGAGCCCGCCCGGCGCCAGCCCGAGCTCACCCGGGGCCAGCGACGGGTCGAACCCGGTGCCGTCATCGGCGACGGTGAGCGTGAGCCGTCGCGGCGACCGCGACAACGAGACCCGGACCGACGACGCGCCGGAATGTCGCAGCGCGTTGTGCAGCGCCTCCTGCGCCACCCGGAACGCCGCCGCGGATACGTCCGCCGGCAGTTCGCCGGTGTCGGGCGCGCGAACCTCCACCGGCACGCCGTGCGCCCGGCTGGCCAGCGCCGCGTACCGGCGCAGCGACGCCGCGAGCCCGTCCAGCTCCGGCGGCGCGAGCCCGTCGATCACGGCGCGCAGTTCGGCGTGGGCCTGGGCGCCCAGCTCCGCCACCGCCGCGATCTCGCCCGCGGCCCGCTGGCAGTCCCGGGCCACCAGCGCCGACGCCGCCCGCGCGTGCGCCCGGATCGAGAACAGCCGCTGGGACACCGCGTCGTGCAGCTCCCTGGCCAGCCGGCCCCGCTCCTGGAGCACCGACAGCTCGCGGGCGCGCTCGTGCAGCCGGGCGTTGGTCAGCGCGATCGCCGCGTGCCCGGCGAACAGCGAGAGCAGCTCGGTGTCGTGCTCGGTGAACGGCTCGCCGGACGTCTTGTTGGCCACGAATATGATCCCCATGATCTCCGGACCGTTCCGCACCGGAACCCCAAGGAATCCCGACATTTCCGGATGAGCGTCGGGCCAGCCCTCGAACCGGGGATCCTCCCTGATGTCCGCCAGCCGCACCGGCTCGGACGCCTTCAGCAGCGCCGCCAGCATCCCGTGCTGCCGGGGCAGCGGGCCGATCGCGCGCTGCTGTGCCGCCGAGATGCCCGCCACCACGAACTCGCCGAACGACCCCCGGTCATCGGGCACCCCCAGCGCCGCGTACTTCGCGTCCGCGAGCGTCCGCGCGGACCGGACGATCACCCGCAGCGCGTCCCGGGTGCGCAGCTGCCTGCTGACCGCCAGCACCGCCTGGCTGACCCGGTTCAGCTCGGCTAGGTAGGTCTCCACCCCTCGACGGTAACCCGCCGGACCCGGATCCGGATCAGCCGGACGGCCTAAGACCATCGTCCTAGGCCGTTCCCCGGCCGTCCTAGGCCGTCCGCGACGAGCGCCTGCTAACGCCGCTGGTCGTGCGCTGGTGGTGCGCTGGTAGAGCGTGAGCGAGACCCCGGTGGGGTAGTACGCCACGGCCGGGCGGAACTGCGAGGGGGGCAGGATCGGTGGGCGGGTGTCCTCACCCGTCTCGATGACCCAGATCCGGCTGACGTGGCCGATCCGCTGCTCGAGCACCGGTATCGGGACGCCGAGGCCTCCTAGGGTGGCGCTGGCGGCCGGGGTCTGCTCCAGGCCGATGTTGCGCAACTTCGAGAAGCCGGAGGGGTATCCGTCACCCCATGAGCGTTCCTGGGCCCGCGCGGCACCGTTGCCGGCCCAGTAGATGATCGGGTCACCGGGACGCGCATGTGCCCGCAGCACCTGTGCGGCGGCGCGCAGGTCCATGCCGTTGACGGCTTGGGCGCGCGCCGCGACCTGTCCGGGTAGCACGAGCAGCCCGAGCAGCGCGAGCACGCCGGCCCTGACGGGCAGGCGGACGGCGGCCAGCCCGGCTCCGGCCAGCAGTGCGACGGGAGGCAGGCAGTACACCACGTACCTGGGGTCGTAGAGGGGCTTCAGCTGCGAGACGGCGAGCATCAGGGCGGGCGGGAGCATCAGCCACGGCAGGCACAGCCAGCCCAGCCGCTCATTCGCCGGGCCCAGGTCCGGGTAGGCCGCCCTGAGCGTCCCGACCGCGGCGAAGGCCGCGAGCAGCACGGCGGACAGCACCGTGCCCGCCCCCAGGGTGGCCGCGAGAAGATCGGCGCTGTTCATGGTGGGCGTCTCTAGCCAGGAGACCTGGTGCCGCTGCTCCCAGCCGAGCAGCACCACCGGGGTGACGGCGATGCAGCCTGCCGCCGCCGCGACCGCCCAGCGGCGGGCCAGCCGCCGCCC
>JAFMRC010000397.1:0-4137 GCA_017354375.1 Nocardiopsaceae bacterium
CTCCGGAACGAGGGCCGGGTGCTCCCGCAGTTCGCCGACTACCTTCAGCAGCACGGCGCCGCCACGGTCACCGCAGAGCACGCGATCGCGTGGGCGCAGATCCCGCAGGGAGTCCACCCGGTGACCTGGACCCACCGGCTCACCGCCGTCCGCGGGTTCGCGACCTGGCTGCGCGTCCTCGACCCCGCGACGGAGATCCCGCCGAAGGGCGTGTTCCCCGGCCAGGGCAAGAGGCCCGCCCCGTTCATCTTCACCAGCGAGGACCTCGCCGCGGTGATCGTCGGCTGCGCCGTCCTCCGGCCGGCGATGCGGGCCGCGGCCTGCACCGCCTTGTTCGGGCTGCTCGCGGTCACCGGCGTCCGCATCGGGGAGGCCCTCACCATCCCGGCCGGCGGCATCGACCTGGACGCCGGACTGCTGCCCGTCATGCCCGCCAAGTCCCGCTGCCAGCGGATCCTCCCGCTGCACCCCACCACCGTCGCCGCGCTCAGGGACTATGACGCCCTCCGCGCCCGCAGCTTCCCCCGGGCCGCGACGTTCTTCGTGTCCGAGAAGGGAGCCCCGCTCAGCCGGCAGCTCGCGCTGACTTCATTCCGGAAGGCCTGCGCTGCTGCGGGAATCCCCGGCCGGCCCCGCCTGCATGACGTGAGGCACAGCCTGGCGGTCAATACGCTGCTGGAGTGGTACCGGTCCGGCGAGGACATCGCTGCGCAGATGCCTGCCCTGTCGGGATACCTCGGCCACACGACCCCCGAAGGGACGTACTGGTATGTCTCGGCCGTGCCTGAGCTGATGCGGCTCGCCGCTGACCGGGCCGCCGCCAAGGAGGACGGCGATGAGTGACCTCGCTCCCGTCCTGCAGGAGTTCTTCACCCGCCGGCTGGTCAGCCAGCGGGACGCCAGCCCGGCCACGATCGCCGCCTACCGCGACACGTTCCGTCTGCTCATCGGCTTTGCCTCCGCCCGGGCCGGGAAGACGCCGAGCGCGCTTGGCCTGACCGACCTCGATGCCCCGGCGATCACCGCGTTCCTGCAGCACCTGCAGGACGACCGGGGCAACAGCGTCCGGACCCGCAACGCCCGGCTGGCCGCGATCCACTCGCTGTTCGCCTACGCCGCCCTGCGTCATCCCGAGCACGGAGCGCTGATCCAGCGGGTCCTGGCCATCCCCGGCAAGCGCCGCGACCGCACCGACGTCACCTACCTCACCCCGGACGAGACCGACGCCCTCCTGGCCGCCTGCGACCAGGGAACCCGGACCGGCCGGCGCGACCACGCCATGCTCGCCCTCGCCGTCCAGGCCGGCCTGCGAGTCTCCGAGCTCACCAGCCTGACCTGCGCCGATATCCGGATCCAGACCGGGCCGCACGTCCACTGCACCGGCAAGGGCCGCAAGGAACGGGACACGCCGCTGCTGCCGGCCACCGTCCGGATCATGAAAGCCTGGCTCGCCGAACGCGGCGGGCAGCCCGGCGACCCGCTGTTCCCCGGTCCGTCCGGGCAGCGGCTGTCCCGCGACGCCGTCGAACGGCGGGTCAAGCTCTACCACCAGCGGGCGTCCGCCGGCTGCCCCTCCCTGGCCGCCAAGCACGTGACCGTCCACACGCTGAGACATTCGGCCGCCATGCGGTTGCTGCTCGCCGGCGTCGACATCACCGTCATCGCCCTCTGGCTCGGGCATGAATCCCTGACCAGTACGCAGGCCTACCTTCATGCCGACATGCAGCAGAAGCAGAAGGCCATCGAGAAGACCGCCACCCCCGGCAGCAGGCAGAAACGCTACCAGCCGCCGGACCCGCTCCTGGAGTTCCTCGAGAACCTCTGACCGGGACCTCGTGGTTATGCCACCCGCAACGGCCCTGGAGCACCCGTGACCAGGGTCGTTGCGCCATCGTCGGCATAACCGGGGGCTCGGCATAATCCACGTTATGAAGAACTCTTCATAACGTGGACAACGGCAGCGCGTTCGTCGACGCGTGGCTGCTTCGGGCGTGCGCCCGGCTCGGCATCAAGCTGGTCCATTCCACCCCGGGCCGGCCGCAGGGCCGGGGCAAGATCGAGAGGTTCTTCCGCACTGTCCGGACCCAGTTCCTGGCCGAGTTCACCGGGGAACGGGCCGCGCAGGTCCCGGGCCTGGCCGAGCTGAACCGGCTGTTCGCCGCCTGGACCGAGACCGTCTACCACGTCCGGGAGCACTCCGAGACCGGGCAGGCCCCGCTCGCCCGCTGGGAGGCCGGCGGCCCGTTCCCCGTCGCCGCCCCCGGCGACCTGGCCGACGCGTTCCGCTGGGCCGAATGGCGGACTGTCACCAAGGTCGCGACCGTGTCCCTGCACGGCAACAAGTACCAGGTCGACCCGGCCCTGACCGGGCGGCGCGTCGAGCTGGTGTTCGACCCGTTCGATCTCGCCGTGCTGCAGGTCCGCTCCGGCGGCAGGGACGCCGGCACCGCGACCCCGCACCACATCACCCGGCATTCCCACCCCAAGGCCCGCCCCGAAGAACCCGGCAGCGGCGATGACGTGCCCCGCGCCACCGGCATCGACTATCTCTCCCTGCTCGGAGAGCAGCACGACCGGCAGTCCGGCGACCGGGTCAACTACGCCGCCCTGGCAGGCCCGGACACCCCCGGCGGCCAGGACAGCCGCGAGGCGGGCAGCCCGGACCAGGACGGGGAGGGAGACCCCGGTGGACGATGAGCCGCTGCCCGGAGAGCGGGCCGCCGCCATGGCGAGCGCCGCCGCCGAGGCCGTCCGCGGGCTGAACCACGCCGCCGGCGGCGAGGGGATCGGCCTGCCGTCGGCCGCTTACGACGTCCTCGGCGCCCTGTCCCTGGCCGCCTCCCGGCTCGGCCCCGCCCTCGCCGAGATCAGCCGCTACCTCGACCGGGCCCTCGCCGACGGGATCCTCGGGTGCGACCTCGGCGACGGCCCCTGCTTCGCCGTCGATGCCGCCGGGACGTTCCTCGATGACGCCCGCCTGCACGCCGCCTCCCTGGCCGGCGACCTCAGCGCCGCCCAAGTCCAGATCGCCTCCCTCAACGCGCTCGCCTCCCTGAAGGAAGAACAGCCGTGATCGACAAGCTCCAGGCCCACTACGGGTTCACCCGCATGCCCTTCGGCCGCGACCTGGCCCCCGGCATGCTGCACCGCCACGCCGCCCACAACGAGGCCGTCGCCCGCATCACCTGGTGCGTCTCCGAACGCTCCATCGGCGTCATCACCGGCGAGGTCGGCGCCGGGAAAACCGTCTCCGTCCGCACCGTCCTGGCCGGCCTGGACGCCTCCCGGCACGTCGTCATCTACCTCCCCAACCCCATGATCGGCGTCCGCGGCATCCACGAGACGATCGTCGCCACCTTCGGCGTCACCCCCGACCGCTCCGGCTCCCGCCTCGCCGCCCAGGCCTCCGCCGCGCTGGCCGCCGAACGCGACGAGCGCGGCCGCACCCCCGTCCTCGTCATCGACGAGGCCCACCTGCTCCGCTACGAGCAGCTGGAGAACATCCGCATGCTCACCAACCACAACCTCGACGCCGACTCGCCCCTGGCCTGCCTCCTCGTCGGCCAGCCCACCCTGCGGCGCACCATGAAGCTCGCCGTCCTGGCCGCGTTCGAGCAGCGTGTCGCCCTGCGCTACACGATGCCTCCCATGACCGGCCCCGAGACCGCCAGCTACGTCAGCCACCACCTCAAGCTCGCCGGCCGCTCCGACACCCTCTACAGCGACGACGCCGTCTCCCTGATCCACACCACCGCCCGCGGCTACCCCCGCGCCGTCAACAACCTCGCTCTGCAGGCACTCGTCGCCGCCTACGCCTCCGGCAAGGCCACCGTCGACGAGCAGTCCGCCCGGGCCGCCGTCACCGAGATCACCGACACCTGACCGGCACCTCACCCACGAACACCGGCACCATCACCACGAAGGCCCCGCAGCAACCCCGGCTGCGGGGCCTTCGTGCCTCCCCACATCGGAATCTCCAATGCCGCCTTCATCGGTTTTTTCAGTGTCGCCCTACAGCGGGGAGCCGGGCAGGGACTGTAAAAACAACGGTGTAACTTCCTTCAACGGAGGAGACACCAGATGACTGATGTGACGATGGAGCAGGATCAGCCGACGGAGCTGTCGGCGGCTGATGAG
>JAFMRC010000397.1:4147-4850 GCA_017354375.1 Nocardiopsaceae bacterium
GCCCTACATCAGGATCTGGCGGATATGGGCGCGGGCATGCTGGAGGTCGGTCAGGAGCCGGGCGAGCCGGGTGTGGTGCATGGGCGTTGGTGCGTTGCGGCGGTGGGAGAGGATCTCGCGGCCGGTCACGAGGATGGCGTTGAGCCAGAAGGCGGCCTGCCGCTGGCCTGGCCCGATCCGGTCGATGATCCGGGAGCGCAGGGCAGGGTCGGGGCCGGTGATGGTCCACAGCACGGCGAGGTCGTAGCCGGGGAGGCGGTGGGCGAGGAGTTCAAGGTCGATCAGGGCCAGCGGGGCGCCGGGCAGGACCATCGCATTGCCGGGGTGGGCATCGCCGTGTTCGAGCTGGGTGCCGATCCGCCTGGTCAGCCGGTCTGCCTCGGCGGCGAGCGCGCCGGGCTCGCCGGGGCTGAACAGGTCGGCGGGCAGCGCCTGGAACTGGGCGTCGTAGTCGGTGTCGGCCGAGATTGCGCGCAGCGCCGGATGATGCCAGCCGTGCAGCAGCCCGGCGGCGTCCAGGAGCCAGTCCAGGTGGGCCGGGGGCAGCGGGCTGACCGGGTACCGGTCCGGCCCGAGCGGGGAGCCGGGCATCATGGTGAGCACGATCAGCGGCAGCGCGGGGTCGGCGAAGAGCATGCGGGGCAGCGGGACAGGCGGATCGCCCGCACTGGCGATGGCGGTGTAGGCGGTGATCTCGTGGCGG
>JAFMRC010000571.1 GCA_017354375.1 Nocardiopsaceae bacterium
CCGCGAGGCCAGCAGCGAGTGGGAAGCCGTCTGCGACCACCGTTACAACCAGACAGGCGCCGCCTGAGCACCCACATCCCGAAGATGATCTTGACTACCTACAAGCCTGACGCACACCCGGGGTCAACTTGGCTCGCTGGAATGTCATAGGTGGCATGTAGGGTGGCGAGCCATGAAGAGGGTGGAACCGGAGGTCTTCCTGGCCGCGCGGCCGCAGGCCGACTACGACGTGATCGCCTCCTACCTGCGCGAGGTCGGCGGGGAGAGCTGGCTGGAGCGGCTCGACCGCGACCAGCTGGACAACGACGCGCAGAACCTCGCCGAGTTCGCCGGCAAGATGTGCTACCGCTCCTGGGAGCCCGGGCTGAACCCGAACGTCCGCCGCGTCCGCGACGACCAGGCCAGGTACCTGGAGAACATCCTGCGCAGCGGCCACGGCTCGGTCCTGGAGCACGTCAGCTTCACGTTCGTCTTGCACAACGTGAGCCGCGTCCTGTCCCACGAGCTGGTCAGGCACCGGCCGGGGACCGCCGTCTCGCAGGAGTCGCTGCGGTTCGTGCGCCTGGACGAGCTGCCGTTCTGGTTCCCGGACTGGGCGCGCGAGGACCCCGAGCTGATGAAGCGCGCCACCGCCCTGCTGACCGAGATGGAGGAGTTCCAGGCCTGGATGGCCGGGCACTTCCGGCTCGACGACGACGGGGTGAAGATGCACGAGAAGAAGCACAAGACGTCGTTCATGCGCCGGTTCGCGCCCGACGGCGTCGCGACGGGGCTGGTGTGGACCGCGAACGTCCGCGCGCTGCGGCACACGATCGAGGCGCGCACCGACCCCGGTGCCGAGGAGGAGATCCGCCTGGTCTTCGGCAAGATCGGGGAGATCATGCGGGCCGAGGCGCCCGCCCTGTTCGGGGACTACCAGGTCACCGACGGCGCGTGGGTGCCCGGCTGGCGCAAGGTCTTACGGGCGCGGGGCCTTACAGCGGCGTCTGGTAGCCGGCGAACCAGTGGGCGTGCAGCCAGCTGACCGCGGACGTCCAGGCCCCGGTCACCTCCAGCAGGCCGACGAGGATCAGCAGCGCGCCGCCGACGCGGCTGACCGCGCGGGCGTTGCGGCGGAAGAAGCCGAGGACGCTCACCATCCGCTGGAACGCCACGGCGACGGCCAGGAACGGGATGCCGAGGCCCAGTCCGTAGACGAACGCGAGGAACGCCCCGCGGGAGGCGCCGCCGGACACCCCGCCGAGGGCCAGCACCGCGGCCAGCGTCGGGCCGATGCACGGCGACCAGCCGAGGCCGAATAGCACGCCGAGCAGCGGCGCCCCCGCCAGCCCGGCCCGGGGCCGGGCGGAGGAGCGGAAGACGCGGCCCGCGAACGCGAACCGGTCGAAGGCCCCGGCGAACAATAGCCCGAGGGCGATGGTGAGCCCGCCGAGGATCTGGGTCAGCCCGGCGTCGTGGCTGCGCAGCAGGCCGCCGATGCCGCCGACCGCGAAGCCCGCGGTGGCGAAGACGAACGAGAACCCGAGCACGAACAGCGCCGTCCCGGCCGCCGTCCGCCCCCGGGCGGCGGCCCCCGCC
>JAFMRC010000572.1 GCA_017354375.1 Nocardiopsaceae bacterium
GTCGCCGCGGGCGCCCGTGGGCTCGCGCGCGGTGAGGTGTTCACCGCGGACGGTGACCTCGTCGTGTCGGTGGTCCAGGAGGGGCTGATCCGCGTCGCCGAAAGTCCTTCAGCGATCACGAAATCGCAGGTAGAAAAATAGTTGCCGGTGGCCGATGATGGGCCATAGTGTTCAGTCGTGCTCCCGCTGGGGGCACACGGGCCACCCTTGGAACCGGCCGGTTCCAAGGCGAGATCGGAAGGGAGGTGGCCCCACTGTGAACAGCACGATGACGGTGACGTATGCGGTGCCGGCCGCCTTCGGTCCGGTCGATATGGCTTGCCCGCGCGCCGCCGCGGCTCCGCGCGCCCGTGTGCCGCAGGACCTCCTGTGGCTGCCGGGGACGGACGTCGTCGGCACGTCGCGAAAGCGGCCCGAGGGCAACCAGCACATCTTCATGATCCAGCTCGGCGCCATGGGCGCCGGTGCGTCGGGTCCGAGTCCCTGGGGGTGTCCGGTCTAACAGGCCGGTGAGTCACCTCCAGGCCGCGGATCCGAATCGGATCCGCGGCCTTTTGCATTCCTGGCGAACCATCGATGACGCTGACCAGCCGGAATTGGAGGATTGGGGGTGACACCAATGCCTTTGACCATCACCGGGACTCCCGTCTGTACCGCTCTGTGGGAGAGCGAGCTCGGCCTTCCCTGCCGGAACGACCCCGAGCTGTTCTTCGCCGAGACCCCTGAGGACGTCGAGCGCGCGAAGGCGCTGTGCGCCGACTGCCCCGCCCGTCTCGCCTGCCTCGCGGGTGCGAAGGAGCGGCAGGAGCCGTGGGGCGTGTGGGGCGGCGAGCTGTTCGTCCGAGGCGCCGTCGTGCCGCGCAAGCGGCCTCGGGGCCGGCCCCGGAAGGACGCCGCAGCGTGACGCACCCACACCCCGCTAACCGACGAGGAGGCGCCGTGATCGACGCCCAGGACAACCAGCCCGATCGCATCAGCGAACCGAGGAGCCGTACGCTCATGTTGCTCAACGAGGAAATCGCGCGGGCCCGAATAAGGGAGAGACTCGCCGAGGCGGAGCAGGAACGCCTCGCCCGCCGGGTCGTCGCGATCCGGCGCGCGCAGCGGCGCGTGGCACGCGCCACCGCCCGCCTGAACCGGCTGCGCTCCGTGTAATCACCCGGCACACGTCGCGGGCTATGCAGCTAGCGAAGCTGCATAGCCCGCGGCGTCGTCGTGGTACCTCTGGGATTCAAGGCGAAGGGGGGCGTGGCTCGTCCTCGTCCAGGAAGCCGGGGAGCCAGCGTTCCATCTCGGCGCGGAACTCCGCCTCGGCCTCCAGCTGGCACAGCACGCCCGTGCCGGCCAGCCACACCCGGTGGATCAGCATGTACGACGGCGGCACGTTGAGCATCCGGCCGATGTTCGACGGCTTCAGGTCCGTCACCCGCGCCGCCTCCCGGCGCAGCCACTCCCGGCTGTACCGGAACCGCGGCTGGGAGATCGGCTCGGTCATCGGCAGCATGTAGTCGATCAGCGCCTGCGGATCGACCTCCACGCCCTCACGCAGGAAGTTCTCCGCGCGCAGCCCCTTC
>JAFMRC010000573.1 GCA_017354375.1 Nocardiopsaceae bacterium
CGGTCGGGTGGCGGGGCGCGCGGGTGCCCCGGCGGCCGGTCCGGACCGCGCGGCCAGCGCGGTGTCCGGAAGGCAGGCCGTACAGGGCGTGAAGCCTTCCTCGCGGGCCTCGGCGAACGTGATCTCCTCGCTCTCACGCCCGGCGAGCTGGCGGCACTCGCTGAGGTGGTAGCGACGGCGCCCGGGGATGACCCGGACGATCGCGTCCGGCGGGACCCGGTCGGCGGTGCCGGGCGCGACGTGCGGCATGGACGCCGTGTCGTCACCCGACCCGGGCCGGGCGCCCACGGACGCGCCGGCTCCGACGAGCTCCGGACGCCGGGCCCGCTCCTCCTGGACCGGCTCGGCGACCTCCTGCTTGGCGGACGGAACGGACGTCTTCCCCAGACCGGCCGTGCTCGTCCCACCGTCCCACCAGTCGCTCGCGGGCGCGGAGCCGAACAGCTCGCGACGCCGCACGAACACGCCCACGCCGAGCAGCAACGCGGCGGCGACGCTGATCGCGATGGAGACGTACACCAGCATGACCTTGCTGATGATGACGCCGACGATCAGCAGCACCAGGGCTGCGGCGACGAGCACGGCACTGATGAGGATCACAGGGGGTCTCCTAGAAACGGGCCAGCCGACGATCGCGCTACGGGCCCGTCACCTTACCGGCGGTCGTGGGGGTTGTTCTCCACCGTGTGGAAGCCCGTGCCGTGCTGCACGGCCTCGGGGCCGGCGAACGGGTTGGCGCTGACCGGGGCGGGCTGGCCACCGCGCGGGTCCTGGGGGTGCCCGGAACCGTGCTGCATGGACGGACCGGCCGGTACGGCGGGGGCGGCGGAACCCGGAGCCGGGAACGACCCGCTGTCGGTGGCGGCCGCGTCGAGCTCCTCGAGCTGGCCCTCCAGGTAGGCCTTCAGCCGTACGCGGTACTCACGCTCGAAGGCGCGCAGGTCGTCGACCTTGCGCTCGAGCTCCTCGCGCTGCTGGACGAGCGTGCCCATGGCCTGGCGGTGGCGCTCCTGGGCGTCGCGGTCGAGGCTCTCGGCGTGCTGGCGGGCCTCGCTGATGATCTGGTCGGCCTGGCGGCGGGCCTTCCCCAGAATCTCCTCGGCCTCGCGGCGGGCGCGGCCCACGGTGTCGTCGGCCTCGCGGCGGGCGTCGGCAATGGCCTGGTCGGCGGTCTGCTGCGCCAGCGCGAGGACCCGGGCGGCGGTGTCCATGTTGTCCTCGCCGGCCTGCATGCCCATGGCGGCGCCGAGCGCGGGCTCAAGCTGCTTGGCCTGCTGCGGCTGGGGCTGCGGCTCCGGCTGCGGCGGCTGCACCGGCTCCGGCTGCGGGACCATCATCTCGGTCTTCTGCGGCTCGGCGATGGGGGCGGCCATCGCCGGGACCTTCCCGCGGAGAACCTCGGCGAGCTTGCCGCGCAGCTCTTCGTTCTCCTGGATCAGCCGGTCGAGCTCGGCCTCCACCTCGTCGAGGAACGCGTCAACTTCTTCCTCGTCATAGCCGGGTCGAAGCCGCGTCGTACTGAACTGCTTGTTCCGCACGTCGGCGGGTGTGAGTGGCATTTCGGTCTCCTTGG
>JAFMRC010000398.1 GCA_017354375.1 Nocardiopsaceae bacterium
AGGGGGCGGGGCGAGGGGCGGGCTGGGGCGCTAGACTCGGGCGGCGTGAGCGCATTTGAGGGAGTACTCGTCACCGGCGGGGCCGGGTTCGTGGGCGCGACGCTGGTGCGCCGCCTGGTCGCGAGCGGTTACCGGGTCCGGGTCATCGACAACCTGACGACGGGCGACGCCGCCCACCTGGAAGGCGTGGACGCCGAGCTGGTCAGGGGCGACATCCGCAGCGCCCCGGACCTCGACTCCGCCCTGGCGGGGATGGACTCGATCATCCACCTGGCCGCCGCGGGCTCGGTCGTCGGATCCGTACAGGATCCGGCCATGAACTTCGACGTCAACGTCAACGGCACGTTCCAGGTGCTGGACGCCGCGCGGCGGGCCGGGGTCGCCCGCACCGTGCTCGCGTCCACCGGCGGGGCGCTGATCGGCGACGCCGAGCCGCCCGTCAGCGAGCGGTCGCTGCCGAAGCCGATCTCCCCCTACGGGGCGAGCAAGCTGGCCGGCGAGGGGTACGCGCACGCGTTCGCGAAGACGTACGGGATCCGCACGGCCGCGATCCGGTTCGGCAACGTGTACGGCCCGTGGTGCGCCCGCAAGCGCGGCGTGCTGAACGTGTTCTTCGAGTCCATCCACGACGATCGCCCGCTGGTCATCTACGGCGACGGCACATCCTCCCGCGACTACGTGCACGTCGAGGACATCTCCAGCGCGCTGCAGCTGGCCCTGGAGGCCGAGAACCTGCCCGGCGGCAGCGTCCTGCACGCCGCCTCCGGCGCGGAGACGTCGATCACCGAGCTGGCCGACCTGTGCCGTCGCGCGGCGGGCGTCCCGGACCATCCGGTCGAGTTCCGGCCGAAGCGGGCCGGCGAGGTGGGCCGCAACTTCGCCTCCTACGACCTGGCCCACGAGCTGCTCGGCTACACCCCCACGGTCAAGCGCGAGGATGGCATCCCCCGCCTGTGGGAGTGGTTCCGCACGCACGTGTTCAAGAACTAATAAGAACCAATCTCATCCCGAACGGATCGCGGCGACTCCGCCCGTCACCACCGGCTCCCCCGTCCCCGGGCATGGGGGACACCGGTCGCGATTGCGTAAATATCCGCGTTCGACCCGTGTTCGGCGCACATGCCGCGTGGGAAGATCCCCCCTATGGGCATCGGGAAGCGCCTGGCGGCACTCGCCGCCGTGGTGGCACTGGCACTGGCGGTATCCGCGTGCAGCGGCGGGAGCACGACGGTCAAGTCCGCGGGGAACTCGAACGGGCACGGATCGGCCGCCTCGCCGTCACCGTCGAGCGCCTCGGGCGACGTGAAGATCACGCCGGCCGACGGCTCCAGGGACGCGAACCCGTCCAAGGGCATCGCGGTCACCACCACGCACGGCACGCTCACCGGGGTCACCGTCAAGACCTCGGGCGGTAAGGGCGGCAAGGTCAGCGGCAGTTACTCGCGAGGCAAGAGCGCCTGGCACAGCGCGTGGGCGCTGGGCGTGTCGCAGTCCTACACGGTGACCGCCACCGCGTCGGTGAACGGCCAGCCCGTCACGCGGACGAGCAGCTTCCGCACCCTCTCCCCGTCGTCGACGTTCTCCACCGAGATCATCAACGGCTACCACCAGACCTACGGCGTGGGCATGCCCATCCTGCTGTACTTCAGCAAGAAGATCACCGACCGGGCGGCCGTGGAGCGGTCGCTGCAGGTCACCACGTCCAAGCCGGTCATCGGCGCCTGGTACTGGGACAACTCCTGCGGCACGGCGCCGACCTGCGCGTACTTCCGGCCCCGCGACTACTGGCCGGCCGGCACCAAGGTCAGCTTCACCGGGCACCTGGACGGCGTCGAGGGAGCGCCGGGCGTATACGGGTACCACACGCTCACCCAGACCTTCACCATCGGCCAGTCGGTGGTCGCGGTCGGCAGCACGGCGAGCCACCACACCCAGATCTACGTCGACGGCAAGCAGCGCTACGACTGGCCGATCAGCACCGGGCGGCCCGGCGACGACACCCCGGACGGCAGCTACCTCACCATCGAGAAGGAGAACCCGGTCCGGATGACCGGCCCCGGGTACAGCCTGGAGGTCCCGTGGTCGGTGCGGTTCACCTGGAGCGGTGACTACTACCACGACGCGTACTGGTCGACCAGCGAGCAGGGCTACACGAACGTCAGCCACGGCTGCGTGAACCTCTCCCCCACGGACGCGGAGATCTACTACAAGCTCGCCGTGCCCGGCGACCCGATCACGATCCAGGGCAGCCCCCAGTCCGGCACCTGGGACAACGGCTGGACCATGTGGTTCAAGTCCTGGAAGGACTACCTGAAGGGCTCCGCGCTCGGCGAGGCCGTCAAGGCCGGCCCGCATGGCAGCACGTTCGTCAACCCGTCGACGCTGCCGCCGGACACCGCGAAGGCCCCGCTGCACACCTCTCCGGCGAACAACGCCGCCGCGTCCTGACCAGCCCGTCCTCCTCATCCCGACGGCTGTCCGTCTCATCCTGACGGCTCCCCGTGAGAGTTATCACGCTCCATGGCGGGCCAACGATCGATTTGGCCTGCTCGCGGACTGGGTACTGTCATACCGACCCTCATGCACTAAATCGGACACGGGAGACATGTCCGACGAATCTGTCCCCTACATGAGGAGGTGCGGTGCGTACCGACACCGCGGAACACTACAACCGTACGGCCGAGCGCTACGACGACAATTGGGAGCACACGGCGTCGTACGTTCAGTGGATGAACGAGCAGATAGCCGAATGCCTGGCGGTCACGGCCGGGGACCGGGTCGCGGACATCGGCTCGGGAACCGGGCTGTTCCTGAAGGGACTGCTACCGGACACCGATCCGGCCCGCCCGATCCTGTGCCTGGACCCGTCACAGGCGATGCTCACCCAGCTCCCCGACGACGACCGGATGAGACCGGTGTGCGCTAGCGCCGAGGATGCCGCGACGGGCCGCGTGGACCTGCCGTACGGCGAGCTCGACGCGATCTTGATGAAGGAGGCGATCCACCACGTCGAGGACATCCCCGCGACGATGCGCGGCCTGGCCGGGCTGCTCGCCCCGGGAGGCCGGATCCTGGTGATCACCCTGCCCCCGCGGCTCGACTACCCGCTCTTCGACGCCGCGCTGGAGCGCTTCGAGGCACGCCAGCCCGAACCCGCGGACATCGCCAGGGCCATGTCCGACGCCGGGCTCTCGGTCACCGAATCGCTGCGGGAGTTCGAGGCGACCGTCGATCCCGACCACTACCGCGAGCTCGTCGGCAAGCGCTGGATGTCGGTGCTCGCCACCTTCTCCGATGCCGAGCTCGCCGACGGCCTCGAGGAGATGCGCCGCAAGCACAGCGGCCAGGCGGAGCTCCGCTATACCGACCGCTCCGCCTTCATCCTCGGCCGCCGCCCCTAGGGCAGGGGAAGGGGATCGCTATCCGTCCCCCGCCCGGTCCTCCTCCTCGCGGAAGACGAGGACCGGGCAGGGGGCGTTCAGCACGCAAGCCAGGCTGACGGACCCGAGGATCGCCGAGGCGAATCCGCCCTGCCCGCGGCTGCCGACGACGAGCAGGTCGGCGTCCCGCGCGGCCCGCAGCAGCACCCCCTGGGGCGGCCCCTCGCTCACCAGTTGCTGGACTTGCACTTCGGCGCAGTTCTTCCCGGGGGACACCCCCGGACCCCCGGTGGGCGAGTCCCCGACGACCTCGGCCAGGGCCTGCGACAGCATGTGCCTGGCCTCTTCCTCCATGTCGATGTCGGGAACGATGGTGGCGAGGCTGTAGGTGGCCGGGTACCGCCACGCGGTCATCGCGTCCACCGAGGCACCGGTCAGCCGGGCCTGGCCGATAGCCCAGCGCAGTGCCGCCTTCGAGTGCTCCGAGCCGTCGACCCCCACCACGATCCGCTGCTGCGATACGGACATCGTCTCCCCCGTCGTCGTCCTGCGTTCCCCTTCGTTCCCCTGCGTTCCCCGTCATGAGTTTTCCCACCTCGCGGCCAGAACGATCATCGGCCGTTGCTGCCGGGAGCCCACCCGGCCCGCCGGTGGCCGGCCGTGCAGCAGCGGCTGAGGAACCTTTCAGTAGATTTGCAGTTGCGACCCATATGGTTCGTCGTCAGGAGAAAACTGGCTGGACTTGGAGGCTGATGCCGTGCCCGAGAAGGCGACCATCTCGCACCGCGGCGCGAGGTACGAGATCGGACGAGGCAAGCGGTACTACGGCATTTGGGCGGCGGGAGCGCCGGAGTCTGACCCGGTCGACCGGTGGCCGGAGACCCCGGACGGCTGGGCGCAGGCCTGGACCCGGTTCGTGTCGATAGAGGCGCCCGGGACGATCGCCGCCGTGCCGCGGGCCGGGTTCACGCTTCCCCGCATCCGGCTGGGCGGGCCGCGGGACGGAGCCGATGGCACTGGGGCCGCGCCGAGTGCCGCGGCGGTGGCCGTCGGCCTTCTCGGCCTCGGGCTCGTGCTCGGCGTGGTGGGGCTGTTCCTCGGCTACTTCGGCGGGCAGACCATCGCCTCGCAGTCCTCTGAGCTGGTGCAGCACCTGCTGTACTTCATCGGCTGGGCGGCGAGCGCCGCGCTGATCGGTGCCGGTGCCCGCCGTGGCCACGCCGCTCTCACCGAAGGGGCCGCCACCGCCGGCGAGGGCGTTCCGGCGAACCGCCCGGACCGCATGATCCGGGCCGGGGCGCTGCTGGGCGCCGGGGTGAGCGTGATCACGTTCGGCATGTTCCTGTCCGACCTCGGCCAGGCGGCCTCCGGGGCGGGAGCGCCGGGGGCCGGCGCGGGCATGGTGCTCGGCATCATCGGCTGGGCGGCGTGCGCCGCCGGGTCTGCGG
>JAFMRC010000574.1 GCA_017354375.1 Nocardiopsaceae bacterium
AGCAGGCGCTGCTGAAGATCCTGGAGGGCACCACGGCCAGCGTGCCGCCGCAGGGCGGCCGCAAGCACCCGCACCAGGAGTTCATCCAGATCGACACCACCAACGTGCTGTTCATCTGCGGCGGCGCGTTCGCCGGGCTGGAGAAGATCATCGAGCAGCGGTCCGGCAGCAACGGGATCGGCTTCAACGGCGTGCTCCGGGTCCGCAGCAAGCACGTCACCGAGGACGCTTTCGCCGACGTGATGCCGGAGGACCTGCTCAAGTTCGGCATGATCCCGGAGTTCGTCGGCCGCCTCCCGGTCATCACGAGCGTGCACAACCTGGACCGCGACGCGCTCATCCAGATCCTCACCGAGCCGCGCAACGCGCTGGTCAAGCAGTATAAGAGGCTGTTCGAGCTGGACGGCGTGGACCTGGAGTTCAGCCCCGACGCGCTCGAGGCGGTCGCCGACCAGGCGAACCTGCGCGGCACCGGGGCCCGCGGCCTGCGCGCGATCATGGAGGAAGTGCTGCTCTCGGTGATGTATGAGGTGCCGAGCCGCAAGGACGTCGAGCGCGTCGTCATCACCAGGGAAGCGGTCCTGGAGAACGTGAACCCGACGCTGGTGCCGCGCGAAGTCTCCCGCCGGACGCCAAGGGAAAAGTCCGCCTGACCCCAGTTTGCCGGTAATGCTCATGACCTGAGCGGCTCCTCGGTAATCTCAGGACAATGGTTTCCTGCAGCACGACCGGGAATGAGCGCACATGAGCGGCTGGGACGGCTCCAGGCCTACTTGGGATCCGGAACGCCATGAGTCAAGCGGCGTCCCGCAGAACGCGGCGGGTGACCCGCCGGACATCTTCGGGCCGGACTACGGCCAGCAGGCGCCCGCCCGGCAATCATACGGCCAGCCGGGCCATGGCCGCGGCGAATTCGCACCCCGGGACCGGGCCCCGCGCGATCAGGCTCCCCGCGATCAGGCTCCCCGCGATCAGGCAGGGCGCGGCGGATACGAGGGCGGATACGGCGGCGGCTGGGACGGCGGATACGACCAGGACGCCAGGGACGCCGGCGGCTACGGCGACAACGGCTACGGTGACAGCGGCTTCGGTGACGGCGGCTTCGGCGAGAACGGCGGCACCGGGACACGCGGCCGCCACGGAGCCGCTCAGAAGGATTACCCGCGACAGGACCACGGCCAGCCGCGGCACGGCCAGCCGGACTCCCCGTCCCCGGGGTACTACGAGGGGCGCGACCCCGTAGGCCACGACGACCTGGACCCGGGCTATGCCGCGCGCATGGATCCCGCCTTGCGGGATTTCTTCCAGCCGCTCCGGCCCAACTCGCCCAACCGGCCGACCCGCCGCCAGCCCGGCCAGGCGCCCCAGGATGCCTACCCGCCCTGGGGGGCGCAGTCCGGCCAGGCGCCCCGCGGTAGCCAGGCGCCCCCGATGGGCCAGGTGCCGTTCCCGGGCCAGGCAAACCGCTGGGACACCGGGACTGGCCCTCGCCCGGGTCCACATACCGGGCGCCGCCAGGATCGCCGCCCGCCGCGCCGCCGCGGCGCCAAGGTGGCGGCCGCC
>JAFMRC010000399.1 GCA_017354375.1 Nocardiopsaceae bacterium
CGGCGGACGCGCACGCGGGAGCCTGGCATGCCGCGCACGTGAAGCTGCGCGCGGCGGACGACAGCGGGGACCACTCCGCCGCGGTGAACTCCGCGCTCCATGCCGGGCCGGGTGACGCGGGCGGGCAGTTCGCGGCGTTCTCCGCCGCCATGACCAAGGCGGTCAACGCCGATCAGGCGGCGTTCGACGCCAGCGCCAGAGCGGGAGGGACCATGTACACCGGCCTGGAAGTCGCGGTGATCGTGCTGGCCCTGGTGATGGCGGGCGGCTGCGCGTGGGGACTGGGCCTGCGGCTGGCGGAGTACCGATGACCGGGCGCTGGCGAAGGGGAGCGGTCGCGGCGCTGGTGGTCCTGGCGGGCGCCGCCGGGTGCGCGGCCAATGGCGGCGCGCACCAGGCCCGTGGCGGCATGCCGTCGGCGTCCGCGCGCCCAGCCGCTGATTCCGGGAATACCGGTAATGCCGGGAATGCCGCTCGGGGAAGCGCCGGTTCACCGAACACCGGGCAGGGCGCGGGGGGCGGGGGAGGGTCGTGCACCGGCAGCCTCGCCCCGTCCGGGCCGCCGACGGTGCGGCCGGGCTCGACCGCCGCGAAGATCCGCGCCAGCGGCAAGCTCATCGCCGGGGTGGACCAGAGCACGTACCACTTCGGCTTCCTGAACCCCATCGACAACAAGATCGAGGGGTTCGACATCGACATGATCGACGCCATCGCCAAGGCCATCTTCGGTCCCGGCTACCAGTCCCACATCGAGTTCAAGTCGATTTCCGACGCCCAGCGGATCCCGGACGTGAAGGATGGCTCGGTCGACATCGTGGCGCACACCATGACGATCTCCTGTGACCGGTGGCGGGACGTCGATTTCTCGAGCGTGTACTTCCTGGCCCACCAGCGGGTCCTGGTGCCGAAGAACTCGACGGCGAAGAGCCTGCATGACCTGGCCGGCCAGAAGGTATGCGCCACCACCGGCTCGGACTCGCTGGCCACCATCGCCCGCTACGGCGCGAAGCCCGTCTCCGTGCCGTACTGGACGGACTGCCTGGTGAAGATGCAGCAGGGGCAGGTCGCGGGAATCTCCACCGACGATTCGATCCTGGACGGGCTCGCGGCGCAGGATCCGTTCACCAAGATCATCGGCCCGTCGCTGGAAGACGAGCCGTACGGGCTGGCCATATCCAAGGCGCACCCGGACTTCGTCCGTTTCGTGAACGCGGTGCTGGCGCAGCTTCGCTCCGACGGCCAGTGGAAGGCCGACTACCGCCGGTGGGTCGGCAGCCCGGCCCCCGCGCCGCCCCCGGCCCGGTACACCGGCTGACCACCAGCGGTTCCCATCGCCCGCCCGTGCTGGACGTGGCGGTGTCCATGCCGATACGCGAGTATCCCAACGCGATCTAACACAAACGTGAACCTTCTGTGACGTGTGTCACCATGGCCGTCCGAGGCGCGCTACAGTGGTATAGACCACACGATCGTATGGAACACGGTGGTTTAGACCCCTAGGAGGGGATTTGGGCATGAGCCGTCGCGCGAAGATCGTCTGCACGCTGGGCCCGGCGTCGTCGAGCCAGGAACGCATCACGGAGCTGATCGGCGCTGGCCTGGACGTGGCCCGGCTGAACCTCAGCCACGGTACGTACGACGACCACCTCCGAGCGTACCGGGCGGTCCGCGCCGGAAGCGACGCGACCGGGCGCAGCGTCGGGGTGCTCGCCGACCTGCAGGGGCCGAAGATCCGGCTGGGCACCTTCACCGACGGCCCGATCCGCCTGGAGGCGGGCGACGAGTTCGTGATCAGCACCGAGGACATCCCCGGCAACGCCCGCGAGGCGTCCACCACCTACCAGGGCCTCGCCGATGACGTGACGGCCGGCGACCGCATCCTCATCGACGACGGCAACGTCGCGCTGGATGTCCTCGGCGTGGCCGGCGGCCGGGTCCGCACCACGGTCGTGGTCGGCGGCAAGGTCTCCGACCACAAGGGCATCAACCTGCCCGGGGTGCAGGTCAGCGCCCCCGCCCTCACCGAGAAGGACGAGGCCGACCTGCGCTGGGCGCTCGACACCGGCGCCGACATGGTCGCCATGTCGTTCGTCCGCCACCCCGATGACGCGGCGCTCGCCCGGAAGATCATGGAGGAAGCCGGCCGGCGGATCCCCCTGATCGCCAAGATCGAGAAGCCGGGGGCGGTCCGGCTGCTGTCCGACATCGTCGACGCGTTCGACGGGATCATGGTGGCCCGTGGCGACCTCGGCGTGGAACTGCCGCTGGAGCAGGTGCCGGCCGTGCAAAAGCGCGCGATCGCGCTGACCCGCGAGCGCGCTCGCCCGGTGATCGTCGCCACCCAGATGCTGGAGTCGATGATCTCCGCGCCGCGTCCCACCCGTGCCGAAGTCTCCGACGTCGCCGGCGCGGTCGCCGAGGGCGCCGACGCGGTGATGCTGTCCGCGGAGACCAGCGTCGGCGCCTTCCCCGTCGAGACCGTGAGCACCATGGCGCGGATCGTGGCCGCGACCGAGGGCGAATGCCTGCGCGCGGAGTCGCACCTGACCCGGGTGCCGACCACCACCGGCGGCGCGATCGCCCGCTCCGCCGCGGAGGTCGGCGCGATCATCGGCGCGAAGGCCCTGGTCGCCTTCACGATGACCGGCGAGACCGCGCGACGGCTGGCCAGGTACCGCTCGCCGATCCCGCTGCTCGCGTTCACCACCGAGCCGGCCACCCGTAGCCAGCTGTCCCTCACCTGGGGCGTGGAGACGTTCATCGTCCCCCAGGTGCGGCACACAGACGACATGGTCCGCGCCGTCGATAAGGCGCTGGTGGAACTCGACCGCTGCGCGATCGGGGACAAGGTCGTCATCGTGGCGGGCAATCCGCCCGGAAGTCCCGGCAAGACCAACGCGCTGCGCGTCCACCGGATCGGCGACGCCCTTGAGTAGGACTAGTCCGGGAATGCCTGCAATATAGTGCCTATACGAGTCGTGGTCGGTGAGGGAAGGCGGCGGCGATGACGGCACAGCGATGCACCCGGCCCGACTGCGGCGGCACGATCCAGGCCGGGTTCTGCGACGTGTGCGGGCTGGCGCCGTCGCCCACCGCCGTCGCGAGCGCCCCGCCCGGCCCCGTTCCCCCAGGTCCCGTTCCTCCTGGTTCTGTTCCGCCCGGCCCCGTTCTCTCTGGTCCCGTTCCCTCTGGTCCCGTTCTGCCCAGTGCCGTTCCGCCGGGGGCACCGTCGCGGAGCGCCGGAACCTCGACGGGGGCGGGATCTGGGAGCTGGGGGAATAGCCACGCTCCGTTCGGCCAAGTCATTCCGGGTGGACGGCATGCCGCGCCTGCCGCACCTTCCGCGCCCCCCGGGATGGCGGGCTCTCCGGGCAGCGGCAGCGGGTCCAGCGGTGGTTCGGGCAGCCGGGGATCGGTGAGCGGCCGGGGATCGGTGAGCGGCCGGGGATCGGTGAGTGGCCGGGGATCCGGGGGCAGCGGGGGATCGGGGAGCGGTCGCGGGTCGGGCGGCAGCCGCGGGTCGCGCGGCAGGTCGCGACGCGGTATCGGCGGTGGCCTGATCGACCTGCCAGCGGTGCCGGCGAGCGACCCGGCCGCGGCGGTGCTCGCCGACCCGGAGGTGCCGGAGAACCGGCGTTACTGCGGTAACTGCGGGCAGCCCGTGGGCCGCGCGGCCGGAGGGCGCCCCGGCCGGGCCGAGGGGTTCTGCCGGAACTGCGGCACCCAGTTTTCCTTCACCCCCAAGCTCGCGCCCGGCGAACTGGTCGCCGGGCAGTATGAGGTCCTGGGATGCCTCGCGCACGGCGGGCTCGGCTGGGTCTACCTGGCCCGTGACCGCCGCGTCAGCGACATGTGGGTGGTTCTCAAGGGCCTGCTGAACACCCGCGACGCGGATGCCGCGGCGGTCGCGGAAGTCGAGCGCCAGGCCCTCGCCGAGGTCAGGCACCCGAACATCGTGCGGATCCACAACTTCGTGGAGCACGCCAGCTTCCCCGGCGGGGAGACCACCCAGTACATCGTCATGGAGTACGTCGGCGGTAAGTCGCTCAAGCAGATCCGGCTCGAAGCCCGCGACGCCGGGGGGCCGGTGCCGCTCCCGTACGCTCTCGCGTACATGATCGAGATCCTGCCGGCGCTCGGGTACCTGCACGACCACGGGCTCGTGTACTGCGACTTCAAGCCGGACAACGTGATCCAGGCCGAGGACCAGGTCAAGCTCATCGACCTCGGCGGAGTGCGGCGGATCGACGGCGATGGGCCGATCTACGGCACGACCGGCTACCAGGCACCGGAGATCGAGGCCGACGGGCCCTCGCCCAGCTCCGACTTGTACGCGGTCGGGCGGACCCTCGCCGTGCTGACCTTCGACTTCCCCGGATACCGGAAGGAGTACAAGTACCGGCTGCCGGAGTCGGTGCCGCTGCTGACCGCGCAGGAGTCGTTCGCCCGGGCGCTGCGGAAGGCGACGGACCCGGACCCGGAGCGGCGGTTCCAGACGGCCGGGGAGATGGCCGAGCAGCTCACCGGCGTGCTGCGCGAGGTGCTCGCGACCGGCGACGGGCAGCCGCGGCCCGCGTTCTCTTCCGTATTCAGCCCCGAGCCCGCGACGATCGGCGCAGATCTGGGCTCAGACCGGCGCGCCGGTGCTCCTGGTGCTCTTGGTGCTCTCGGCGTGGGCGTGCCGCCTGCCCACGCGGTGCTGACGGGGTTGCCGGCGCCCCTGGTAGACGGGGCCGACCCCGCGGCCGGGTACCTGGCCACGCTGGGCGGGCTTGAGCCGGCCGCGCAGGCCGA
>JAFMRC010000159.1:0-290 GCA_017354375.1 Nocardiopsaceae bacterium
GGTGACCGGGGCCGCGCGCCTCACGGGTTCGCCGCCCGCCCCCGCTCCCGCGGGCCCGGCCAGTCCGACCGCCCCGGCCAGTCCGACCGCCCCGGCCAGGCCCTCGCATACCCCGTCGCCATGCCGCCCGGTCATGGGGAAGTCGCCGCGCCGCCCGGTCACGGGGAACTGCCCGCGCCCGACCGCCTCACGCCCGGTTTCAGGCCCGACCCTGACGCCGCCCCCGACTGGCCGGACCCCGGTCGTCCCACCGTCCCCCCATTGACCCGGTATCAACGTGCCGTTGCTAC
>JAFMRC010000159.1:300-11608 GCA_017354375.1 Nocardiopsaceae bacterium
GTCCTGGGCGTAGCAACGGCACTTTCATCCGGCGGGCCGCTTGTCCGTAGACTGTCACAGTGACTTCGGACAACGGGGGGAGTCCCGTTAACACGCTGATTGACCTGCGCGGGCGCGATGCGGCCGGGCTGAGCCGGGCCGCGCTGGACGGCGTGCTGCCGCGCGCCGCCCTGGACGTCGAGAGCGCCGTCGAGCTGGTCCGGCCGATCACCGAGGACGTGCGCGCCCGCGGCGGCGCGGCGGTGCGGGAGCACACCGCGCGCTTCGATGGCGTCGACCGGCCGCATACGCCGGTGGGCGAGGAGACGATCGCCCGCGCCCTCGCCACGATCGACCCCGGGGTACGCGACGCCCTCGCGGAGGCGATCAGGCGGGCCCGCGTCGTGCACGAGGCCCAGCTGCCTGGCGGCGCCGGCACCACCCCGGCCGCGGGCCTGACTGTGTCCACCAGGTACGTCCCGGTGGAGCGGGCGGGCGTCTACGTCCCCGGCGGGCTCGTCGCCTACCCGTCGTCGGTCGTGATGAACGTCGTGCCCGCCCAGGCCGCCGGCGTGGAGTCGATCGCGGTCGCCTCCCCGCCGCAGAAGGAATTCGACGGGCTGCCCCACCCCGCCGTGCTCGCCGCCTGCGCGCTGCTCGGCATCACCGAGGTGCACGCGGTCGGCGGCGCGCAGGCCCTGGCGATGTTCGCCTACGGCACCGAGGAATGCCGTCCCGCCGACGTGATCACCGGCCCCGGCAACGTGTACGTCGCCGCCGCCAAGCGGATCCTGCAGGGCGTCGTCGGCATCGACGGCGAGAACGGCCCCACCGAGATCGGCATCATCGCCGACCACACCGCGGACCCGGCGCTCG
The DNA here is from genome assembly GCA_017354375.1 of Nocardiopsaceae bacterium. GTDB lineage: Bacteria > Actinomycetota > Actinomycetes > Streptosporangiales > Streptosporangiaceae > Trebonia. The sequence continues at coordinate 1,156 of JAFMRC010000159.1, forward strand.
TCGCCGCCGACCTCATCGGCCAGGCCGAGCACGACGAGCTGGCCGCCTGCCTGCTCGTCACCACCGACCCGGGCCTCCCTGGACGCGTCGATGCCGAACTGGCCCGCCAGCTCCCGGCGACCAGGCACCGGCAGCGGGTCGAGACCGCGCTGCGCGGCCAGGCGGCCTACGTGCTCGCCGACGACGTCGCCGCCGCGCTGGCCATCTCCGACGCCTGGGCGCCCGAGCACCTGGAGGTGCAGACCGCCGACGCGGCCAAGGTCGCGGGCCGGGTCCGCAACGCCGGCGCGATCTTCGTCGGCCCCTACTCGCCGGTCTCGCTCGGCGACTACCTCGCCGGGTCCAACCACGTGCTGCCCACCGGCGGCACCGCCCGGCACGCCAGCGGCCTTTCCGTCCACCCCTACCTGCGGGTCGTCAACGTGATCGAGTGCGACCGGGACTCCCTCGCCGCCGTCGCGCCGCGCGTGGACGCGCTCGGCGGCGCCGAGGATCTCCTGGCGCACGTCGCGGCGGTGAGGATCCGGGTCCCGGGGACCGGGGGCGGGACCGGGGGAGGAGCATGACGCTGGAACAGGCGCGACTACCCGTTAGGGATGATCTGAGGGGTTTGCGGCCGTATGGTGCCCCGCAACTCGATGTCGCGGTCCCGCTGAACACCAATGAGAACCCGTACCCGCCCAGCGAGCGGCTGCGAGAGGCCGTCGCGGACGCGGTCGCGGCGGCCGCCGGGACGCTGAACCGGTACCCGGACCGGGACGCGACGGAACTGCGCAAGGATCTCGCCGCCTACCTGGGGCACGGGCTCACCGCGCCGCGGGTGTGGGCGGCGAACGGGTCGAACGAGGTCATCCAGCAGCTGCTGCAGGCGTTCGGGGGGCCGGGACGGACGGCGATGGGGTTCGAGCCGTCCTACTCGATGCACCCGCTCATCGCGAGGGTGACCTGCACCGAGTGGATCGGTGGCAGCCGGGACGCGGACTACGGGCTGACCACGGCGGCGGGCCAGGTGCGCGACGCCCGGCCCGACGTGGTGTTCATCGCCTCGCCCAACAACCCGACCGGCACAGCCGTGCCCCTCTCGCTGATCGAGGCGGTATACGAGGCGGCGCCCGGGATGGTGGTGGTGGACGAGGCGTACGCGGAGTTCCGGCGCGACGGGACGCCGAGCGCGCTTACGCTGCTGCCGGGCCGCGAGCGGCTGGTCGTCACCCGGACGATGTCGAAGGCGTTCGCCGCCGCCGGAACCCGGCTGGGGTATCTCGCCGCCGACCCGGCCGTGATCGAGGCGCTGCTGCTGGTGCGGCTGCCCTATCACCTGTCCACGGTCACGCAGGCGGTGGCGCGGGCGGCCCTGGAGTTCCGCGACGAGCCCCTGGCCACAGTGGAGGCGCTGCGGGCCGAGCGGGACTCGCTGGTGACGTGGCTGCGCTCGGCCGGGCTTGAGGTGGCGGACAGCGACGCGAACTTCGCGCTGTTCGGGGTCTTCGAGGACAGGGACGCGGTGTGGCAGGGGCTGCTGGACCGGGGCGTGCTGATCAGGAACACCGGGCCCGCCGGGTGGCTGCGGGTCACGGTGGGGACGCCCTCGGAGATGGCGACGTTCCGGTCCGCGCTGGCGGAGGTGCTGTCGCCATGAGCGAGCTTGCGAGCGAATCGGCAAGCACAGCGCGTCCGGGGTTGTCGCCATGAACGCGCCAGGGGTCGTCGTCCTGGACTACGGGTCCGGGAACCTGCGGTCCGCGGAGCGGGCGGTGGCGCGGGCCGGGGCCTCGGTGACCGTGACCGCCGATCCGGACCTGGCCCTGGAATGCGACGGCCTGGTCGTGCCGGGCGTCGGCGCGTTCGCGGCGTGCATGGCGGGCCTGCGCTCGGTCGGCGGCGAGAAGCTGATCGCGCGGCGGGTGGAACTCGGCCGGCCGGTGCTCGGCATCTGCGTGGGCATGCAGGTGCTGTTCGCCTCCGGCGTGGAGCACGGGGTGCGCGCGGACGGGTGCGGCACCTGGCCGGGGTCGGTGGACCGTCTGTCGGCGGACGTGCTGCCGCACATGGGCTGGAACACGGTGGCCCCGGCCGCCGGGTCGGTGCTGTTCGCGGGGGTGCCGGACGGCACGCGGTTCTACTTCGTGCATTCCTACGCGCTGCGGATGGCGTCCGCCGGGCCGCTGCTGGAGGCCGGGGCGCGGATCACCACGTGCGAGCACGGCGAGCCGTTCGCCGCCGCCGTCGAGCACGGCGCCCTGGCCGCGACCCAGTTCCACCCGGAGAAGTCCGGCGACGCCGGCCGACTCGTCCTGTCCAACTGGCTGGGGGTCCTATGAGCCCCGTTTTCCGAAGATCTTGGCGTGGAATCAGTACCCGGCTACTGGAAATCCGCCAAGATCTTTACCCGGACGTGAGGAGGCTGCGTGAGCCGGACGTGAGGAGGCTGCGTGAGTAGGTTGATGTTGCTGCCGGCGGTGGATGTGGCGGGCGGGGAGGCGGTCCGGCTCGTGCGGGGGGCGGCGGGGAGCGAGACCTCCTACGGGGATCCGGTTTCGGCGGCGCTCGGGTGGCAGGAGGCGGGCGCCGAATGGATCCACCTGGTCGACCTGGACGCGGCGTTCGGCCGCGGATCCAACGCGGACCTGCTGGCCGAGGTGGTCGGCAAGCTGGACGTCCAGGTCGAGATGTCCGGCGGGATCCGGGACGACGCGTCCCTGGAACGCGCCCTGGCCGCCGGGTGCGCGCGGGTCAACATCGGCACCGCCGCGCTGGAGAAGCCGGAATGGGTCCGCTCCGTTATCGGGAAATATGGGGACAAGATAGCGATCGGGCTGGACGTGCGCGGGACGACGCTGGCCGCCCGCGGCTGGACCTCGGAGGGCGGCGACCTGTACGAGACCCTCCGGCGGCTGGACGACGAGGGCTGCGCCCGGTACGTGGTCACCGACGTGCTCAAGGACGGCACCCTGCGCGGCCCGAACCTGGACCTGCTGCGCGGCGTATGCGCCGCCACCGACAAGCCGGTCGTGGCCAGCGGGGGAGTGTCGTCCCTTGACGACCTGCGGGCGCTCGCGTCGCTGGCGCCGATCGGCGTGGAGGGCTCGATCGTCGGCAAGGCCCTGTACGCGGGCGCGTTCACCCTGGCCGACGCCCTCGCCGCGGTAGCGTCGTGACGACGGTATTGGCGGGAGCGCCGTGACTGTCGCGGTCCGGGTGATCCCCTGCCTGGACGTGGACGGCGGGCGGGTGGTCAAGGGCGTCAACTTCCGAGGCCTGCGGGACGCCGGGGATCCGGTCGAGCTGGCCGCCCGCTACGACGCCGAGGGCGCCGACGAGCTGACGTTCCTGGACATCACCGCGTCCAGCGGCGGCCGGGCCACCACCTACGACGTGGTGCGCCGCACCGCCGAGCAGGTCTTCATCCCGCTCACCGTCGGCGGCGGCGTCCGCTCCGCCGACGACGTGGACGCCCTGCTGCGGGCCGGCGCCGACAAGGTCTCCCTCAACACCGCCGCGATCGCCCGCCCCGAACTGCTGCGCGAGGCGGCCCGACGGTTCGGCTCCCAGTGCGTGGTCCTGTCCGTCGACGCCAGGAGGATACCGAACGGGTCTTCGGTGACTGCCACCGGTTTCGAGGTAACCACCCACGGCGGGAGGCGTGGCACCGGGATCGATGCGGTGTCGTGGGCGCGCCGGGCCGTGGAGCTGGGCGCGGGCGAGATCCTGCTGAACTCGATGGACGCCGACGGCACCGGGGAAGGCTTCGACCTTGAGCTGATCCGCCTGGTCCGCGAGGCGGTGACCGTCCCGGTCATCGCCAGCGGCGGCGCCGGCGACGTGTCGCACTTCCCCCCGGCCGTCGCGTCCGGCGCCGACGCGGTCCTCGCCGCCAGCGTCTTCCACTTCGGCACCCTGGCCATCGGCGCTGTCAAGGACTCCCTCCGCGCCTCCGGCCACCCCGTCCGCTAGCCAGCGCCGCGCGGGTGCCCGGGGGGCGCTGGCGGCTGCTGGCGGTCCGCCCGGAGACGCTCGATTGCGCAATTGAGCGCGCTATGATGCGCTCGATTGCGCAATCGGGTGCCCTGCGGCTCCGGGCCGGGCCGGGGCTACCTGCTTCCGCCGCTCCCGTCCGAAGCCCCCTCCGGCTGCGGCATCCGCGCCCGCACCATCAGCGCCGGCAACAGGTTCAGGTCCGCCACCCACGCCTTCTCGTACGCGTCCTCGATCACGTCGAGGAACTCCCAGATGGTTTTATCCTTCGGGAGGAACGTGGCGAGCAGGTTGATGGTCAGGTAAAACGGCGCGGCGAAGAACTCGTCCGGGTCATTGAACACGTCGCTGAATACCTCGGCGAATGGCTTGAAACCGAGCGCGCACTGGGACAGGAACAGGTACATGTTCTGTTCCGTGACGCCGGACTGCTCATCGCGATTGCCCCCTTCTACCGTCTTCTTCGCCATCAGTCGCAGTCCGCTATCGGTTGGCCACCTGCGGCTGACCGTGTTGATGGCCGTGTAGGCGACCACGAGGCCGCATAGGCTGACGGCCGCGTCTATCTGCTGGCTGGTCATGCGCTCCCGCAAGGCGCGCAGCTCGCCGGTACGGCGCTTGGCGGCGTGATCGAGCGCGTCCCGGAACGGCTCCTCGAACTTCGAGGGAAACCTCCAGCTGTCGTTCATGTCAGCCCTTCCACTTCTTGTAGGCGTTCTTCGCGAGCGACGCTAGTGACGTCGCCATGCTCGCACCGATGAAGCCAAGCGCGGAGGCGCCGACTCCCACCTCGGGGGGCATGTGGGCGAACGTCTCGCCAACCGACTGAGCGAGTGCGACTCCCGCGCCCACGGCCCCGATGTTCTCCGCGGTGAAGACGTGCCGTCCGGCCTTCGCCGGAGCCATGTGACCTTCTCTATCGGGTCTAGCGCTCGCATGCCCCTCGATATCAGCATTTTCGGTTGGATCAATATCGTCGCTCGCCTCGTCGGCGCCGGTGGCGAGGGCGTCGTTGCGCTGGTCGGGCTTTGTGGGGTTGGGCTTGTCGGGGCGGTCGGGCAGCTGGGGTCGGTCGCGGTCCTCGTCCTGGGGGTGGTCGGGGGAGGGCCGGCGGTCCTGCTGGTCCGCGTCCGCCGTGTCCCGGTCCTCCGGCTCCCCGGTCTCCCGTGGGGACTTCGCCGTGTCGGCCGCGCCGGGTCCCAGGGCGGCCAGGATCGCGTCCAGCTTCGATCCCTGCTCGTCGAGCTTCGCGTTCGTCTCGCCGAGCTGCTGCCTGATCTCCGCGTTCTCGGCCTTCAAGCCGGCGTTCTCGGCTCGCAGGCCGGCGATGACCGCCTGCATCCGCTGCTCGCCTTCGGTTCCCTCGGCCATCCGCTGATGGTCGGTCCGGGCCTCCGGCACCGTCTCCCGCGCCTGCTCCTGGGACTGGGACTGCGTCCGCTCCCGGTCCGGCCCGGGTGCCCGTTCCCGCTCGCCCGCCTGGTCCGCCGATTGCCGCCCGGCGTCCTCCCAGTCCCTGACGCCGTCCGCGTCCGGCCGGGACCGCCTGCCGTCCCAGCCGCCATCCTGGTCGCCCCGCCCGGTTACGTCGCGCGAGTCGGCGACGTCCGCGGCGCGGCCGGACGGCCACCCATCGCCCCGGTCCGCCCCGTCGATCCCGCCAGCCCCTTCGGCCCCGTCGGCACCGGGGCCGCGGATCTCGCCAGGAACCAGGCGGCTGGGATCGGGGCGGATGCCCTCACCCGCGCCCGGCCCACGCAGCTCATTCCCTGGCTGCCCATCCCCGGCTTGCCCGTCCCCGGGCCGCACGCCGGCCGCCGAATCCGGGAGCTGCCCGTCCTGCTCCCGGTCCGCGCCGGACTGGTCAGCGCCGGACCGTTCCGCACCGCGTTCTGTGGACTCCTGGGCGTCGGGTCCTTTCCCATGCTCGTCCCGTGAGCCGGCGCGCTCCCGGAGGAAGGCGTTGGGGGTCTGGTCGGCCTGGCCGACCGCGGCGTAGGCCTCCTGCCGGGTTATCCCCGGCGCGCGGTAGTCGGCCGAGGCGGGCACCGGGGTGACGTCCGGGCCCGGATCATCCTCCCGCAGCCGGTCGCCCCGATCCCACCGGTCGGGCCGGTCGGCGCTGGCGCCGGAAAGCTCGGAGTTCACCGTGCCCTCACCGTCCCCCGCCCCCCTCATCCGGCGCTGCCTCAAGGTCGAGGTACCTCAGCCCGGTGACCACCCAGGCGGGCAGCCCGCTCGGCAGCTGCCAGGCCGGAACGAGCATCCCCGGGGTTCCCCACTTTCACGACACGGACGGTAACGTGCTCGATACCCAACCATACTCGCACCCGCTGGCGTCCGCTAGCATTCGCCCTGGTCCGCGACAAACGAGTCAGATGCCCGGAAAATCTCGGCCCGTCACGGCCCGTCCCCCAGTCCGGCCGTGCGCGCCGCGGGTAGCGCGTCGTGTCGACGTAATGTCGGTCCCGGGTCTTAAGGTAGCCGTGTGATTGTAGCCCCGCGGGTCCAGAACCATGGCGAGGTGTTTACCCGCCGGTGGGTGGTCGGCGTATTGCTGGATCTCACCGGCTACACCAGTGACCGCGACCTGGGCGAGCTGCATTTGCTGGAGCCGTCGTGCGGGACCGGGGCATTCCTGGGACCCGCCGTTGAGCGGTTGATCGCGAGCGCGGTCCAGTCCGGGCGTGATCTCGCGTCTCTGGGTGACGCGATTCGGGCCTACGACCTGCGGCCAGGCCACGTGCGAGCCTGCCGTGAGCTATGCGTCGGCCTGCTGACGGGCGCGGGTGCGGCCCGGCCGGTCGCCGCTCAGCTTGCGGAACGCTGGGTCCGGCAGGTTGACTTCCTGCTGCCGGGCATCGATGAGCGTCCCGCGGACGTGGTGATCGGGAACCCACCGTACATCCGGTACGACGACCTGCCGGAGGACACGGCCGCGCTCTATCGCCGTAGGTGGAGGGCGATGCGCGGGCGCGGGGACATCTACGTCGGGTTCATTGAGCGATCACTCGGGATGCTCACGCCTGGGGGGAAGGCCGGCTTCATCTGCGCCGACCGCTGGATGCGCAACCAGTACGGCGCATCGCTCAGGGAACTGGTCGCGAGCCGGTACGCGGTGGAGCACGTCTGGACGATGCACGATGTGGACGCTTTCGAGGCGAAGGTCTCGGCCTACCCGGCGATCACGGTCCTCGGCAACCACCCGCAAGCCTCCGCCGTGGTCGCTGACACCACGGCGGAATTCGGCCCCGCCGCCGCGGCCGAACTGATGCGCACGATGCGCGATGCCGATGCGGACGGATTCTCCGGAACCGGCGTCGCCGCCCACCGGCTTCCCCACTGGTTCGACGGAGGAGAACTCTGGCCTACCGGATCGCCTGGGCGCCTGGCACTGATTGAGTACCTCAACGATCACTTCGGTCCGCTTCATGATCCGGTGACCGGTACCAAGGTGTCCATCGGGGTCGCGACCGGTGCCGACAAGGTCTATGTCACAACGGATCCCGCCGTCGCCGAGCCCGACCGGATGCTGCCGCTGGCGATGCGCGCGGACCTGGCCACCGGGACGTTCGAGTGGCAGGGGAATTACCTGGTGAACCCATGGGCGGAGGACGGGTCACTGGTGCCCCTGGCCAGCTACCCGAGGCTAGCCTCCTACCTGTCCCGGCATCCCGTGCTCCGGGAACGCCATGTCGCTCAGAAGTCGCCTCATGCCTGGTACCGGACCATCGACAAGGTGGACCCCAAGCTGACCGGCAAGCCGAAGCTGCTCCTGCAAGACATGAAGACCAGCATTCATCCGGTGCTGGAACCGGGGGGCCACTACCCGCACCACAACCTGTACTACGTGATCTCGGACACCTGGGACCTGGAAGTCCTGGGTGGCCTCCTGCTGTCACGGATCGCCCAGGCCTTCATCGAGGCGTACTGCGTGCGGATGCGCGGTGGCACGCTGCGATTCCAGGCCCAGTACCTGAAGCGAATCCGGGTACCCTCGCCCGATTCGATCGACCCGGCCATCCAGGCCGCGCTGCGGACCGCGTTCCGGAACCGCGACGCCGACGCGGCGACGCGAGCGGCCGCCGTGGCCTACGGAATCCCCCTGAAGGACTACGACCTCGTCTGACATCGTATGGCGGGATCCGACGGAGCCCGCTGTATCCCTGTTCTGGACCGCACGAGCTGACCAGATGGCTGCCCTTGAAGACGGTGGCGAGGCGGGTGGCGGTGCCCGGGCCAGAGGCCACATGAACGGCATCCGTGACCTGGTGAGGGATATCTTCATCGAGGCCGGGGCGGCCGAGGAATGGATCGCGTACGAGCCCTACCTGCCCGGATACTACCGACCTCGTAAACGGTGGGACATGGCCGTGAGGTACAAGGGGGTTCTGGTGGCTGCCCTCGAGTTCAAGAGCCAGGTGGGCAGCGTCGGGAAAAACCTGAACAACCGGTTCGAAGAGGCCCTGGGAACCGCGACTGACACATGGGCGGCACATTCCAAGCTATCCGCCTTCGGCTCGGTGCCGCCCTGGCTGGCGTACGTGTTCGTGCTCCGCGAAGACGTTGAGACCGAGAGGCCCAACCGCTCGATCAGCGCCTTGTTCCCAGCCGATCAGGATTTCAAGGGGAAGTCCTACAGCCAGCGGTACCAGGAGATGCTCCGCCGGTTCATGATCGACGGCATCTACCAAGCTGGATGGTTCATCACCACGAGACAAGACGAGTCAGGCCGGGTTTCGTACGCTGAGCCGCTGGCGGAAGCCACGGGCAAGGCATTCCGTGCCGCGGTGAAGTATCGAGTGAACCAGGTACGCGGCCTGGTTGACTGACGCGCGGCAACCTTGCGGGACAGGCCCGTGTAGGCATCCTCCCCAAACCCGGCCTGCGTCAATTCATGATCACCGAAATACCCGTCAGGGTATCCGCCGGGTCCCGATCACGCTCGCGTGGAGGATAAGTGCGCTCTCTGCTCACATATCCTCCACGCGGAGCCATGCCGCCTCGGCGCGGCCCCGCCCGGCACCCCCTGCGCCCCGGGCATACCACCACATAACCGGCATATGCCCCGCCCTTAGTCCCGCATACCCCAGCATCGATGCCCTCGTCATCGCTCATCCCTGCCCCGGAAGGCATCCAGCCGACCCTCATGAACAGAAAGCATCCGTTTGAAAACTAATTGTAATTAATCGGTGGATTCATTTAGCGGGCGGCCCTGCCTGATGCGGCATCAGCGGTGGCGGCGGCCCCTTTTGCATATCACGCAATATAGCTCGCATCTTATGCAAAGAGCCAGTTGGCTGGGGTGAGTGAGATGCGCCCCGGAGGGGCGGGCTACCTGGCCGTGGCGGTGCCGGAGGCGGCCATGGCGGCGCCGACGATGCCGGCGTCGTTGTGCATGGTGGCGGGGACGATGCGGGCGCGGACGCCCTTCAGGCGCGGCACCCACTTGTCCGAGTCCTTGCTGATCCCGCCGCCCACGATGATCAGGTCGGGCGACAGCAGCGCCTCCATGTGCTCCATGTACTCCTCGACCCGCTCGGACCAGTCCTTCCAGCCCCAGTCGTGGGTCTCCTTCGCGTGCTCCGACGCCCGCTTCTCCGCGTCCTTCCCGCGGATCTCGATGTGGCCGAACTCGGTGTTCGGCACCAGCACGCCGCCGGCGAACAGCGCGCTGCCCACCCCGGTGCCGAACGTCAGCATCAGCACCGTGCCGCGCTCGCCCTTCCCGGCGCCGAACGTCATCTCCGCGACGCCTGCGGCGTCCGCGTCGTTCAGCACCGTGACCTCGCCGCCGATCGCCTCGCCGAAGGCCGACGCCGCGTCCGTCCCGATCCACGCCGTATCCACGTTCGCCGCGGTGCGGACGGTCCCGCCGGTGATCACCCCGGGGAACGTCGCTCCGGTGACGCCGCTCCAGTCGAACTGCGCCGCCAGTTCCTTGACCACCGCCGTGACCGCCTCGGGGGTGGCGGGGTGCGGCGTCAGGATCTTCTTCCGCTCGGTGAGCAGCTGGCCGGTGGCGATGTCCACCGGCGCCCCCTTGATGCCCGTGCCGCCGATGTCGATCCCAAGTACGTGCATGACCTGAACCCTAAACCTTCCCTGTAGCGCGTGCGGAATGCCGCATCGATGCGGCCCCGACCGTCCGAACCCGATTATCATCGAATCGGACCCAGCAGAAAGGGGCTACGGGATGAACTGGCTGAAGATCGCCGCCGTCGTGGTCGGCGGCATCATCGTGTTCTTCGTGGCCAACACGGTGATCCATCTCATACTCGGGCTGCTCACCGCGCTCGTGTTCGTCGCCCTTGTCGGGGGAGGCATCTACGCGGCCGCGAAGGTCGCCGGGGCGCGGAAGCGCCGGGCGCTGAGGCAGGCCTCCGGGTACTCCGAGCGGCGGCAGGCCCCGTACCGGCCCGGCCGCGCGCGCGTCGCACCTGCTGAATCGCCGCGGCAATGATCACGTAGAGGGCTG
>JAFMRC010000575.1 GCA_017354375.1 Nocardiopsaceae bacterium
GGGGCGGGGGGCGTCCCGGTGGCGGTCGCGATGGCGGGAGACATCTCCGACACCGCGTGCCGGGTGTTCACCCGGTCGCTGACGCAGGCGATCGGCGACGGGGTGCCGGTCGCCGACGCGGTGCTCCGCGGTCGGCGGGCCGTGTTCCACGCGCGGCCGGACCTTCTCGCCCCAGCGGAGGGAGCGGACGCGGTAGGGGGATCGGGGGGCTCGGGGGTCTCCGTGGACGGGCATTCCGCGGACTGGCTGCTGCCCGTCGTGTTCCTGGCCGAGGGGCTGCCGGGCTCGACGCTGCTCGCGGACACGGCGGCGATCGAGGCGGCCCGGCGCCGCTGCCACCTCCTGGACCTGGCCTGGGAGCCGGTGTTCTGCGGTCGCGGCGAGTTCGTCGGCGCCATGGACCGCCTCCTGGACCCCGGCGACAACCTGAGCGTGCTCGTCGCCTGCACCGGGGATCCGCGCAAGAGCTACGGCGGCATGCGGCTGCTGCGCGAACTGGCCGCGCGGGCCGTGCGCGCCGGCCGGCTGCCCGTGCTGCTCGGCCCGTTCGACGACGATCCCCCGGTCACCTGGGAGCGGCTCGCCGAAGAGATCCGCGACCGGCTCGACGACATGCGCGGCTACCTGGGCCTTCCGGAGCGGCCCGACAGGCTCGCCGCCGCTGCCCCGTCGGGGCCGCGTGAGCTGGCGAGGGCGATGCGAGAGTCGTTCGCGGAGCTGGTGGCCGACCTCCCGGACGGTGACCCGGTCCGGGCGAGCCGGGAGCCGCGCGTGGTGCTGCTCTGCCACCGGGTCGACAAGTGGCTGCACGTGCTGCCGGAGCTGTTCGACTCGCGGAGGGGGATGCTCGGCCGCCGTGGTCTCGGCGTCGGGGAGCACAAGGTTCCGGTGGTGCTGACCGGGGCGGACGAGGGCGACCTGGCCAGCGCCCGCGAGCGGCTGAGCGGGTCGGGATGGGCGAAGTTCCTGCCGCTGCGCCGGTTCCGCGCGGACGACGAGGATCCGGAGGACATCCTCGCGTACCTGTGGTGGCTGCTGAACCCCCCGGAGCAGACACCGGTCTACGCGCCGAAACGCGGCACTGACCCCGCCGACTGGCGCGACCTGCTGCGGCACGCGATGCGGAACGCGGCCATCTACGACGAGGAGGAGCTGTTCGGCTGGGCGAAGGCGGCCCGCGCGTTCTTCACCTCCGACACCGACGATGACATCCTGCGCGGCTACACGAGGGCGGCCCCATGATTGCCCGGGACCAGCTCGTCGCCGAGGCCACCGCGGCGGTCCGCGCCGAACGGCAGGCCAAGCTCGAGGCCCTCGGCCCCGACGCAGTCCTGTGGCTGGCGCTGGTCCCGCTGTGGACGAAGGGCGCCGCCGAGGCGGCGGGGTTCCCGACCCGCTCGGTCCGCGACTTCGTCGCCAGCGCGCGCGGCGCCGGCTGGTGCGAGACCCGCGGCTCGCTGCGCGACGGAGGAACGCCGCGGCTGGGGTTCTGGAGGCCCGACGACCTGCGCCGCGAGGTCCTCGACCTGCAGCACCGGCGGTCCAGCGA
>JAFMRC010000160.1 GCA_017354375.1 Nocardiopsaceae bacterium
ACGGCCGGCACGGCGCGGGCACCTGGCCGGCAGCGGCCCGCCCCGCACCCCGCCCCACGGCGAGGGGCGGGGAGTCGCTCGCAGCAACACTGCGCGGAGCACACCAGGACCCTGCAACCCCGCAGGAACCTAATGAGCTGCTGCACTAGGGTTGAGGCGGCAGCGGATCCACCGAGGCGAGGAGCGCGCATGAAGGTCGGCCTGCATATTTCGGACTTCACGTGGCCGGGCGGAGCCCCCGAGCTGCGCACCCGGCTGGCCGGGATCGCGCAGCGGGCGGAGGAGGCGGGCGTGGACCGGATCAGCGTGATGGACCACGTCTGGCAGATCGGCCACATCGGGCCGCCCGAGCACGAGATGCTCGAGGCCTACACCGCGCTCGGCTGGCTCGCCGCCAAGACCGAACGGGTCAAGCTGCTCACCGTCGTGACCGCCGTCGTCTACCGCGAGCCGGGGCTGCTGGCCAAGGCCGTTTCCACCCTGGACGTGCTGTCCGGCGGCCGGGCGATGCTCGGCATCGGCGCGGCGTGGAACGCCGAGGAGTCCAGCGGCCTCGGCCTGCCCTTCCCGCCCACCAGGGAGCGCTTCGAGCGGCTGGAAGAGGCGCTGCAGATCATGCGCCAGATGTGGAGCGAGTCCGACGCGCCGTATGAGGGCACGCACTACCACCTGGCCCGCACGCTGAACTGCCCGCAGCCGCTGAGCCGCCCGCACCCGCCGGTCCTGATCGGCGGCTCGGGAGAGAAGAAGACCCTGCGCATGGTCGCGCAGTACGCGGACTCGTGCAACCTGTTCAGCGGCCCGCAGCTGGCCCACAAGCTCGACGTGCTGCGCGAGCACTGCGCCAGGCTCGGCCGCGACTACGACTCCATCGAGAAGACCGTCCAGGTCCGCTTCGACCTCGGGGACAACGGCGAGAACATCGACCGCCTCCTCACCGAGCTGCGCGGCTACGCCGACCTCGGCTTCACCGTCGCGCACGGCTCCCTGCTCCGGGTCAGCGACCCCCGCCAGCTCGACCTGATGGCCGAGCGCGTCATCCCCGCCCTGGAAAAATTCTAGAAAACCTGCGATACACAGAACTGTAGTTCTGTGAACTACAGTTCTGTTAGAATCGCGAAATGATCCCAGTGAAACCGGACCGGGTCTTCAACCGCGAGCGGGAATGGCGCGGGCTAGCGGCGTTCGCGGGCGACCCGACGCCAGGCGCGACGCTCGGCGTCGTGAGCGGTCGCCGCCGCCAGGGAAAGAGCTTCCTGCTTCAGGCCCTGGCCCAGGAGACCGGCGGCGTGTATTTCGCCGCCACCGAAGCCACGGAAGCCGAGTCCCTCCGGCTATTCGCCGAGACATTGACCCGGCACTCCCGCGAGATCATCGATCCGCCGTTCCGGGACTGGAATGACGCCATCCGGTACCTATTCCGGCAGTACACAGACGAGCCGACGCTCGTGGTGATCGACGAGTTCCCTTTCCTCGCGCGGGCCTCACCCGCTCTCGCGTCAATCATCCAGCGCGAGATCGGCCCTGGCGGCACGGGACGGGAGAGTTCCGTGCGGCTAGTCCTGTGCGGGTCGGCGATGAGCGTCATGGGCAAGCTGCTGTCTGGTGCGGCTCCCCTGCGCGGGCGGGCCGCGATCGAACTCGTCGTGCGGCCCTTCGGCTACCAGGACGCGGCCGAGTTCTGGGGCATCGAGGACCCCCTCCTCGCCATGCGGGTGCACATGATCGTCGGGGGCACGCCCGCCTACCGGCGCGAATTCACGCGTGGTGACACCCCGACCGGCCCTGACGACTTCGACGACTGGGTAATCCGGACCGCGCTGAACCCGCTGACGCCGCTGTTCCGGGAGGCGCGGTACCTGCTCGCCGAAGAGACCGACATCCGCGAGCCCGCCATCTACCACTCCGTCCTCGCCGCCATCGCCCTTGGCAACACCACCAACGGCGCGATCGCAAGCTACGTCGGCCGCAAGTCCGACCAGGTCACCCACCCCCTGACGGTCCTCGAGGACTCCGCGCTCGTTGCCAGGGAACCGAACCTGTTCCGCTCCGGACGATCCACGTACCGGATCACGGAGCCGCTCATCACCTTCTACGAAGCCATCATGCGCCGCCGCTGGGCAGAGCTTGAACTCGGGCTGGCCGAGACGGCATGGCGCGCGGCACAAGGCACCTTCGCCTCACAGATCGCAGGCCCGCACTTCGAGGCGCTATGCCGCTCCTACGCGACCCTGATGGGCGTGGACATCTTCGGGGAACTGCCTGCCGAGATCGGCAGCGGGAGCGTCAACGACGCGTCCGGGAAATCCCAGCTCCAGATCGACGTCGCCGCGCTCGCCCCTCCCGAACCCGGCCAGCCGCGCCGCATCCTGTCGCTCGGCGAAGCCAAGTGGGGAGAGACCATGGACATGAGCCACCTCGCCCGGCTCCAGCATTCGGCCGCCCTTCTCGGCACCCGCAAATACGACACCAGGGACACGATCCTCGCCTGTTACAGCGCCGCGGGCTTCGCCCCAGACCTGCGAGAGCATGCCGCCCGTGACGCCACCCGCATCCGCCTCATCACCCCAGCCGACCTCTACTCAAGTTCTTCCTTGTAGGAGTACTGACCAGTAGGACGGTCGTTTCGCCGGTTTTGCCGGTGCGGAACTCCTACAAGGTCGGAATTACGAGAAGCTGACCGGGTAACCAGGGCGATGACGAGCAGCCACGCGAGAGCGGCGGCCGCGCCGAGGACGTGCATGGCGGTAATGAAGTGCGACGTCAGCGCCGGGGAGCCGGCGGCGGCACCGAAGACCGCGACGCCGAGGGCGGTGCCGACCTGGCGGGCCGTGTTGTTGATGCCGCTGGCCAGGCCGGAGCGTTCCGGGGGGACCGCGCGGATGGACATCGCGACCACCGGCGAGACGAAGATCCCGATGCCGACGCCGACACCGAACAGAGAGGGGAAGAGCAGCGCGTACGGCGAGGAAGCCCCGGCGAGGAGCAGGCACAGTTGCCCGGTGCCCGCGATGGCCGCGCCGGCGACCAGCACCGGAACCGGCCCGCGGCGGGCGGTGGCCCTGCCCGCCAGCGGAGCCATGACCGGAACCGGCACGGACATGGCCAGCAGCATCAGCCCCGCCGTAGCGGCGCTGTGGCCCTGAATCGTCTGCAGGTAGCGGGTGACCACGAACAGCAGGCCGTTGGACGTCAGGTTCATGATCAGCGCGGCTGCGTTGGCCACGCGGAACGCCGGGCGACGGAACACAGCAGGGGGGAGAAGGGGATTCGCCACGATCCGTTCGGCCACGAAGAGGGCGGTACCGGCGGCGAGGGACACCAGGGCCGCTACCGCGACCGGCGCCCACGCTCCCTCGCCCGCCGCGATGACCGCGTAGACGGCGGCGGCGAGGGCGGTCGTCGCGAGCGCGAGACCGCGCCAGTCGAGCCTCGCGGTCTTGGGACGGCCACGCGGCACCCAGGCGGCGACGCCGACCACGCACAGCATGGCCACCGGCGGGTTGATCCAGAACACCGCGCGCCAGCCGAGGCTCGAGACCAGGAACCCGCCGAGGACCGGGCCGGCGGGCAGCGCGAGGGAGGAGACCGCGGCCCAGATGCCGAGGGCCTTCGCCTGCTGGGCCCGGTCCGGGAAGACGTCGGCGACGGCGGCGAGGCTGCCGGGCAGGAGCAGGGCCGCGCCGGTGCCCTGCGCGGCGCGGGCGGCGATCAGCTCGGGGACGGCGGTGGCGAGGGCGCAACCGGCGGACGCGATGCCGAAGAGCACCAGGCCGCCCAGGACGGTCGCCTTGTGGCCGAGGCGGTCGCCGAGGGTGCCGCCGGCCAGCAGCAGGCTGGCGATGGCGACGGTGTACCCGTCGACGACCCACTGCACCCCAGCGGTGCTGGTGCGCAGCCCGGTGGTGATCGCGGGAACCGCCACGTTGACGATCGTTACGTCAAGCAGCACCAGGAACATGCCGCAGCACATGACGAGGAGGACGCGGTTCTGTCTCATGGCCCCAGCCTGGGACCCGAACGCTTCCGCGGAGACGGAAGTGTCGCCGGCGGGGCTGGTATCTCGTGCGTCCTGGAAATGTCAGTACCTCGCCTTAACCTCATAGCTACATATCGCTATGAGGTTCTTACGTTCAGGAAGAGGCAAAGGTATGATTGGGAGTATGACTCGCCAGAAAATCGCGATCACCCTACCTGAAGAGCAGGTGACGGCCGCACGGAGGGCGGTCGCCGACGGCCGGGCTGATTCGGTTTCCGCGTACATCGCACAGGCGCTCGCCCGCCGCGACGCTGATGAAGAACTTGCCGAGAGCATCGCGGAGATCTATGCGGAGACAGGATCGCCGACCGAAGAGGAACGAGCTTGGGCCCGGCAGGCGCTGGGGATTGAGTCGTGAGCGGGACGACCCTCGACACCGGAGCGCTGATAGCCCTGGAGACAGGCAGCAGGCGGATGGCTGTGCTAGTCGAGGAAGCTCTTGCCAACGACATCGAGCTGGCGGTACCCGCTGGAGTCGTGGCTCAGGCCTGGCGCGGTGGCGGGCGCCAGGCCCGGATCGCCAAGCTGTTGCGGGCGTCTGTGACAACAATCGTCCCTCTCGACCGGAAGCTCGCCCTCCGTGTTGGCGCGCGGTGTGCGGCTAGTGGCAGCACGGACGTCGTGGACGTCAGCGTGGCGGTGTGCGCCCACGACCGAGGCCAGCCCGTCATCACCAGCGATCCCGGAGACATCGGAAAGATCGATCCTTCGCTGACGTTGCTGCCACCGGCATAACCGCGGAACGCTGACGCGACGCTTCCGGCCCCGTGGAAGTGTCGCGCACGTAGCGTGGACGACGTGAGCGAGGAGGTGGCATGAACGCGACTGGGGGCGAGCCCGACATCGCGGGGGTGGCAACGCTGTTCGCGGACCCGACCCGGGCCCGCGTGCTGATGGCGCTCGTGGACGGGCGGGCGCTGCCCGCCAGCGTCCTGGCGTCGGAAGCGGGCGTGACGCCGCAGGCGCTCAGCTCGCAGCTCTCGCGGCTGCTGTCCACCGGGTTCCTTGAGGTCGAGCGGTCGGGGCGGTACCGGTACTACCGGATCTCGGATCCGCGGGTCATCTCGGCCCTCGAGGCCCTCGCGCCGCTGGCTTCCGTTCCCCCGGTGACGTCGCTGCGGCAATCCACGCGCGCGGGCGCGCTGCGGGCCGGGCGGACCTGCTACGACCATCTCGCGGGACGGCTTGGCGCGGCGGTCACCCAGGGGCTCATTGACCGGGGGGCGCTCGTTCCGGAGGACGGCATCCGCGACAACCGGCGGCGGGACTCCGATCCGCTGTCGAGCCAGCTGCGCCATCACCCGTACCGGCTCGGGGACACCAGCGTGCTCGTCGGCCTGGGGGTGCCGCGGGAGCGGCTTGACGGCAGCGCGTCCCGCCGGCCGCTGCTGCGGTTCTGCCTGGACTGGACCGAGCAGCGGCACCATCTCGCCGGGCGGCTCGGCTCGGACCTGCTGGCCGCGTTCACCGGCGCCGGCTGGGTCACCCGGGCATCCGGGAACCGCGCGGTACGCGTCACGCCCGCCGGCGCGACCGCGCTCCGCGAGTGCCTCGGCATCAAGGCCGGATAGCTAGACTCATCCGATGGAGATCGCCGTGCTGGACGGGGTTCTGGAGCGGATCACCTACGCCAACCCGGAGACCGGGTACACGATCGCGCGGATCGCGCCGGACCGGGGCACCGGCCGCGGCCCGGTCAGCGCGATGACCGAGCTGGTCACGGCGGTTGGCGCGCTGCTGGGCGCGAACGTCGGCGAGTCCCTGCGGCTGCGCGGCCGCTGGACCTCCCACCCCAAGTACGGCAAGCAGTTCGAGGTCCACTCCTACACGACGGTGCTGCCCGCCACCGAGCAGGGCATCAGGAGGTACCTCGGCTCCGGCATGATCAAGGGCATCGGCCCGGTGATGGCCGAACGCATGGTCGGCCACTTCGGCGTCGACATCATGCACGTCATCGACGACGAGCCGGACCGGCTGATCGAGGTCCAGGGCCTGGGCCCGAAGCGGGTGGATCGCGTGAAGAGGGCGTGGGAGGAACAGAAGGCGATCAAGGAGGTCATGGTCTTCCTCCAGGGCGTCGGCGTGTCCACGTCCCTGGCGGTGAAGATCTACAAGAAGTACGGGGATGAGTCCGTCGACACGGTGAAGAAGAACCCGTACCGGCTGGCCTCGGATGTGTGGGGCATCGGCTTCAAGACCGCCGACACGATCGCCGCGTCCGTCGGCATCGCCAGGGACAGCCCGGAGCGGGTCACGGCCGGCCTGGCCTACACGCTGTCGGAGGCCGCCGACAACGGCCACTGCTACCTGCCCGCCGACGAGCTGACCGAGAACGCGGTCAAGATCCTGGGCGTGGGCACCGAGCTGATCCCGCCCTGCCTGGAGGCCCTGGCCGACGCCGAGGGCGCGGTGCGCGAAGACCTCCCCCCGGCCTGGGATCCCGAGGCGCCCCCGGTGCGGGCGGTCTACCTTCCGCCCTTCTATTACGCCGAACGGAGCCTGGCGACTGGCCTGAGCCGCCTGTCCGCCTCCGCTTCGGATCGCCTGCCGGCGTTCGCGTCCGTCGACTGGGACAAGGCCTTCTCCTGGCTGAGGGCGAAGACCGGAGCGGACCTGGCCACCGAGCAGGCCGACGCGGTCAGGCTGGCGCTGACCCAGAAGGTCGCGGTGCTAACCGGCGGCCCCGGCTGCGGCAAGAGCTTCACCGTGCGCTCGGTCGTCGAGCTGGCGGTCGCGCGGAAGGCGAAGGTGATCCTGGCCGCGCCCACCGGCCGGGCCGCGAAACGCCTGGCCGAGCTGACCGGTCACGAGGCCGCGACCATCCACCGGCTGCTGAAGCTGCAGCCCGGCGGCGACCCGGAGTTCGATCAGGACAACCCGCTCGACGCCGACCTGGTCGTGGTGGACGAGACGTCGATGGTGGACACGGTCCTGGCCAACAAGCTGGTCAAGGCGGTGCCGCCGGGGGCGCACCTGCTGCTGGTCGGCGACACCGACCAGCTCCCGTCGGTCGGCGCGGGCGAGGTGCTGCGCGACCTGATCGGCTCGCAGGCGCTGCCGGTCGTCCGGCTGACCAAGATCTTCCGCCAGGCCCAGCGGTCCGGCATCGTGGTCAACGCGCACCGCGTCAACGCGGGCCGGTGGCCGGTTCCTCCCGCGCCGGCCTCCGCTCTCGCAACCGCTCCCGCTCCCGCAACCTCTCCCGCCCCCCAAAGCGGACAAATCATGAAATTTGATGACTTCTTCTGGTTCAACTGCGATGAGACCGACGAGACGCCGGCGCTGGTCGCCGACATCGTGGCGCGGCGGATCCCGGCCAAGTTCGGCCTGGACCCGCGGCGGGACGTGCAGGTGCTGTGCCCGATGCACCGCGGGCCGGCCGGGGCCGGGAACCTGAACCTCCTCCTGCAAGAGCAGCTGACGCCATTCAAGGAAGGGAAACCGGAACGCCGTTACGGCGGCCGGGTGTTCCGGGTCGGGGATAAGGTCACGCAGCTGCGGAACAACTACGACAAGGGCGTCGCCGGGGTGTTCAACGGGACCACGGGCGTGGTGACCGGGATGTCGATGGAGGAGCACACGCTGACCGTCCGGACCGACGAGGACGAGGAGGTCGACTACGCGTTCGACGAGCTGGACGAGCTGGCGCACGCCTACGCGGTGACGATCCACCGGTCCCAGGGGTCGGAGTACCCGGCGGTGGTGATCCCGCTGACCACCAGCGCGTGGATGATGCTGCAGCGCAACCTGCTGTACACCGGCATCACCCGGGCCAAGAAGCTCGTCGTGCTGGCCGGATCCCGCCGCGCCCTGGCCGCCGCGGTCCGCACCCGGAGCGCGGGCCGGCGCCACACCGCCCTCGCCTACCGGATCCAGCGGGAGATGGACGCGTGAGAGGATTCCCGGGGTTCACGTGAGAGGAGCGCTGATGGATGATCACGGGCTGGACTACCTCGCCAACTGCTCGATCATGTTCACCGAGCACCCCCTGTTGCGGCGCCCCGCCGCGGCGAAGGCCGCGGGGTTCGACGCGATCGAGTTCTGGTGGCCATGGCCGGACCAGCCGGTGCCCGGCGACGCGGAAGCCGACGCCTTCGTCCGCGCCGTGCGCGAGGCGGGCGTGCGGCTCGTCGGGCTGAACTTCTTCGCCGGCGACCTCGCCGGGCCGGACTGCGGTGTGCTGTCGATCCCGGCCCGCGCGGGCCAGTTCCGCGACAACATCGACGTCGCGGTCGGCATCGGAGAGCAACTGGGGGTTTCGGCGTTCAACGCGCTGTACGGCAACCGCGTCCCGGACTCCTCCCCCGCCGACCAGGACGAGCTCGCCGCCGGCACCATCGCCGCCGCCGCGGATGGCGCCGCGCGCATCGGCGCCACCGTGCTGATCGAGCCGGTGAGCGGGCCCAAGCCGTACCCGCTGCGCACCGCCGGCGACGCGGTCGCCGTGGTCGACGCGGCCCGGAAGGCCGGCCACCGGAACGTCGGCTTCCTGTGCGACCTGTTCCACCTGGCGAACAACGGCGACGACATCCCCGCGGCGATCGCCGCTCACGCCGACGTCACCAGCCACGTCCAGATCGCCGACTGGCCCGGCAGGGGCGAGCCGGGCTCGGGGCGGCTCGACCTCGGCCGCCACCTGGCCGACCTCGCCGGCCGCGGGTACGAGGGCTGGGTCAGCCTGGAGTACAAGCCCACCACCGACACCGAGGCGAGCCTGGCCTGGCTGCCGAAGCAGCGCCGCGCCGCTCACAGATAGGACACCCAATGACCGAACTCGCATTCATCGGCCTGGGCATCATGGGCAGCCCGATGGCCGTGAACCTGCAGCAGGCCGGCTACCACGTCAGCGGCTACAACCGGCGCCGCGACACCTACGGCCCGCTGGTCGCGGCGGGCGGGCGCCGGGCCGGATCGATCGCCGACGCGGTCGGCGGCGCCGGGATCGTCGCCGTGATGGTCCCCGACTCCCCCGACGTGGAGGAAGTGCTGGCCGGCGACGGCGGCGTGTTCGACACCGCGGCGCCGGGCACGCTCGTGATCGACTTCTCCAGCATCCGGCCGGACGTGACCACGCGGCTCGCGGAAATGGCGGCCGAGCGCGGTTTCCGGCTGCTGGACGCGCCGGTCTCCGGCGGCGAGGCGGGCGCGAAGAACGCCGCGCTGTCGATCATGGTCGGCGGGGACGCCGCCGACTTCGAGGCCGCCAGGCCGGTGTTCGACGCGGTGGGCACGACGATCGTGCACGTCGGCGCCAGCGGCGCCGGGCAGACCGTCAAGGCGGCCAACCAGCTCATCGTCGGCGCGCACCTTCAGGCGCTCGCCGAGGCCCTGGTCTTCCTCGAGGCCTACGGCGTCGATCCGGCCGCCGCCCTGGAGGTTCTCGGCGGCGGGCTGGCCGGCTCGAAGGTGCTGGAGCAGAAGAAGGGCAACATGCTGGAGCGGTCCTTCCCGCCCGGCTTCCGCATCGACCTGCACCACAAGGACATGGGGATCGTCACGGCCGCCGCGCGCGAGGCGGGCGTCGCGCTGCCGGTCGGCGCGATCGTTGCGCAGCTGATGGCCTCCGCCCGCGCCTGCGGCGACGGCTCGCTCGACCACTCCGCGCTGCTCCGCGGCGTCGAGCGCCTGGCCGGCCGTTGACCCTGTACCGAGCGCAGGTCCTGGACGTCCCCCGCGACCCCTTTCACGGCGGCGAGCTGCGGGCCGAGTCCGACTGCGGCCTGCTCGTCGCCGGCGGCGTCATCACCGAGCGCGGCTCCTTCACGGCCGTGCGGGCGCGGCATGCGGACGAGCCGGTGCGCGATCTTCGCGGGGGCCTGCTGCTTCCCGGCCTCGTCGATACCCACGTGCACTTCCCGCAGTTGCGCGCGATCGGCGCGCTGGGCATGCCGCTGCTGGAGTGGCTCGACCGGTACGCGCTGCCGGAGGAGGCGCGGTTCGCCGACGCGGGCTACGCCCGCACGGTCGCGCGGGAGTTCGTGGCCGCGGTGGCGGACGCGGGCACCACCACGGCGCTGGTGTTCGGCGCGCACTTCGCGCCAGCCGTGGACGCGCTGTTCGAGGCGGCCGCCGACCGCGGGCTGCGCGTCACCAGCGGGCTGGTCGTGGGTGACCGGTACCTGCGCCCGGAGCTGCTCACCACCGCGCGGCGCGCGTACGACGAGGGGCGCGCCCTGGCCGCCCGGTGGCACGGCACCGGGCGCAACCGGTACGCCGTGTCCCCGCGGTTCTCGCTGTCGTGCACCGATGACCTGCTCGCGTCCTGCGCTGAGCTGCACGCCGATGTCGGGGGAAGCTGGTTCACCAGCCACCTCAACGAGAACCGCGACGAGATCGCCAGGGTGCGGGAGCTGTTCGGCTGCGACTACCTCGGCAGTTACCACCGGCACGGGCTGATCGGCCCGCGCAGCGTGTTCGCGCACAACGTGCATCCGGACGATGCCGAGCTGAAGCTGCTCGCGGCCAGCGGGGCACGGGTCGCGCACTGCCCGACCAGCAACGCCGCCCTGGGCAGCGGCCTGTTCCCGCTCGATGCGCACCTCGCCCACGGCGTCGGCGTGGCCCTGGGCAGCGACGTGGGGGCCGGCGCCGGATTCTCCCTGTTCAAGGAGGTCTTGCAGGCGTACTTCATCCAGCGTCTCCGCGGCCCGCGGGGCGTGCCGCTGACCGCCGCGCACCTGCTGTACCTGGCCACCGGCGCGGGGGCGGACGCCCTCGGCCTCGGCGAGGCGGTCGGCGACCTCAGCGCGGGAAAGCAGTTCGACGCCATGTGGCTCAGCCCGCCAGCGGGGACGGCGCTGGCGGCCGGGCTCGCGCACGCCAGGGATCCGGACGACGCGCTGGGCAAGGTCTTCGCGCTGGCGACGCCCGCCGACGTCCGTTGCTCCTGGGTGGCCGGAACGCGAGTCAAATGACGAAATCCTCGCCGGTCTCCGGGCTCCTCGTCCCCGTAGCCGGGCCGCGCCGGTGGGCGGGGTTCGCGGTCGCCCTGTCGGGGACGTTCCTGGCCAACGTGACGGTGTTCATCGTGGTGGTGGCGCTGCCGTCCATCGGTTCGCAGCTGGGGGCCAGCGGGGCACAGCAGCAGCTGATACTCGCCGGATACGAGCTGGTGTACGCGATCGGGGTGGTTCCCGGCGGGCGGCTGGGCGACGCCTTCGGCCAGTTCCGGGTGTTCGGCGCGGGGATGGGGCTGTTCATAGTGGCCTCCGCCGGGTGCGCGCTCGCGCCCTCGGCGACGCTGCTGGTCGGTGCCCGCCTCGTGCAGGCGGCGGGCACCGCGCTGATCGTGCCCCAGGTCTATAGCCTGGCCCGGACGCTGTTCGGCTCTCGCGAGCGGGCACGGGCGTTCGCGCTGGCCGGAGTGGTCATGGGGGCCGGGGCGATCGCGGGGCAGGCGCTCGGGGGACTGCTGATCAGCGTAGATCCGTTCGGTATGGGCTGGCGGGTGATCTTCTGGTTGAACCTGCCGGTCGGCGCCGCCGCACTGGCCCTGCTGCCGGCGGTGGCGGTCCGCGCCCGCCGCGCGGCGTCACCCGGAA
>JAFMRC010000576.1 GCA_017354375.1 Nocardiopsaceae bacterium
AGCCAGAGCCGCCGCCAGCGGCGGCACCCGCGCCCTGGCCGTGACCGCCGTTGGCCAGCGAGAGGTGCTCGCTGTTGTTGCCCGTGAGCGCGGCGGCGGTCGACGCGGCGATGATCGCGAGCACCACGGCCGCCACCGTTCCCTGGCCCTGCGGCGTCTTGAGGAACGACGTGGCCTTGGCGCTGGCGCCGTGCGCGGCGCCCGCCTTGGCGTGGACGACGTGCGGGAAACCGTGATGGTTGAAGCTGCCCGCGCGGTGCAGCACCGCCGCCCGGTGAGCCGCGGCGGCGGAACTGGTGCCGGTCGCCAGAGCCAGGATCTTGCCCTTGAGCGGGTCCGGCACCGTGAGCCAGCGCAGCGCCCCGGCGATGGCCACCAGCGGGGGCAGGCCGAGGAACGCGGCGGGCTGCAGCTCGAACGCGCGCCGGCTGGTGCACGTGGAGCAGTGCTCGATATGCCGGTGCAGCCGCTTGCGCAGAAGCACCGTGAGGCTGCCGTCCCAGCCCTTGAGCAGGCCGCTGAGCTCTCCGCAGTCATCCCGGCCGGAACGCCCGACGAGCAGGGCGCCGAGGCACGCCTCCATCTGGGTCCGGGCCCGGGACAGCAGCGAGTGGGCGTGGTTGTTCGAGACGCCGAGGACGCCGGCGATCTCGCTGGCCTCCATCTTGTGCCGCAGGCTGAGCTCGATGACCTCGCGCTCGCTGTCGTTCAGGCCGCGGGAGGCGTCCCGGAACAGCGCGCGGAGCTCGGCCCGCTCGGCGTCGGCGCCGATGTCGATGGTGTCGTCGATCACGTCGGGCGCCTCGTCAAGGGCCGACGTGTCCTTGTTGGCGCGCAGGACGCGCATGCACTCGTTGCGGGCCACGGTGTAAAGCCAGGACCGCAGCTTCTCCGGATCCCGCAGGCCATCCAGGCGTGACGCCGCGATGACGAAAGTATCCTGCACCGCGTCGGCGGCATCCGCCGGGTCGCGGAGGACCGACCGGCAGTACGTGTAGAGGACGTCCGCGTACTTGTCGTAAGCCGCGGCGAGACCCTCGGGGTCTCCAGCCACGATCTTTGCGACAACCTCGCTATCGCGAACTTCGACGTCGGCCATGAACATACGGTATCTGTGCCGTTGTTCTTGTTGGGACTACGTGCGGTGATTGTCGGTATACCTAGTTCAAATACGTAAGGGTGCCGAATCGTGTGCGTGCCCCTGTTACGTACACGATCCGGCGTCCCTCCGCAAAGGGGCTCATCGCGCTGAGTGGCGGCCGGGATAGCGTCCCGCCTCCGTGCTCCCATCCCGTGCCTCCACTGCCGCGTTGTCCCGCACCCTGCCTTGCCTCCGGACGGGGGCGCCCCGCCCCGGCGCCCCCTCAAACGCCGGGACGGAACACCGCCCCTCCACCGGGAGACCCCGGCCCGGCATTACCCCGAATGCCGGGACGGGGCGCTGCCCCGCACGCGCCAGCCGGTTCCCGCCCCGGCGTCCCCCGCGCCCGGGCGGCCCCGGCTGGCCGTGCCCTTCTCCAGCGGGGTCCTCCCGCCCCGGCACCCT
>JAFMRC010000400.1 GCA_017354375.1 Nocardiopsaceae bacterium
CGCGGCAGCAGCCGCCAGGTAAGTCTTTCGGGAGGACACCAATTGCCTCCTAGGGGCGCTGAGCAGGACTGTCCCGAAATGCTAGATGACGGCTCAGCCACCGCTTCCAGATATCCACGAACTTCAAAGTCGGCGCCCGGAGGGCGCCAGCCCCTCCGGGCTAGGGCGCTCCGCCGAGCTTGGCCAGCGCCGCGGTGATCGGGCCGGTGTTGACCAGTGAGGACTCGGCCGGGGCGGTGCCGGTGAGGATGTGGTACTTCTTCATCGTGTTGATCGTGTCCGTGATCCGCGAGGTATCCAGGCCGGAGTTGACCGGGAACACGCCCTCCTGGGCGACCAGCACGTCGTAGGCCCGGCTGATCACGCTCGCGGAGAAGCCAGTGTTCTTGGCGACGATGGGGACGGTGGCCGCCTTGTGCTTGTACATGAAGCGGTGCGCCATCGTGATCGCGGCGAGGAACCGCTCGGCCACGCTCTCGTTGCCCGCCAGCCACGACTTCGACACCACGTAGCCGCCGTAGAAATAGTCCGGGAAGGACTTGGCGAAGTTGACCAGCACGTGCAGCTTGCTGTCGGTGTCCAGCACCTGCAGAACCTGCTCCTCCTGCAGCACCCCGGACTGGATCGTGCCCTGGACCAGCGCGCCGATGTACCCGGACGCGGAGCCGGGAACGTAGCTCACGTCGGACTGGGTCATCCCCGCCTTCTCCAGGACTATCCTGGTCATGACCTCGCGGAACGCGCCGACCTGCTGGATCCCGAGGCGCTTGCCGCGCAGTTGCGCCGGGGCGGTGATGCCTGACGGCGTCACCATGTCGACCGTCAGCTTGTTCGCGTAAGAGCCGATGATCTGCACGGGGGCGCCCGCGGCGGCGGCGTTCACTACCGGC
Source organism: Nocardiopsaceae bacterium (assembly GCA_017354375.1). Taxonomy (GTDB): domain Bacteria; phylum Actinomycetota; class Actinomycetes; order Streptosporangiales; family Streptosporangiaceae; genus Trebonia. Next base: position 891 of record JAFMRC010000400.1, read on the forward strand.
TCGGTGCTGCTCGCGCCGATGTCCAGGGAACCGCCGACGACGCCCTGGACCACCGGGACGCCGGAGCTGAGGCTCTCCACGTTGACGTTGAGCCCCTCTTTCTTGAAGAACCCTTCCGCCTGGGCGACGGCGACATCCGAATTGGCGAAGCTCGGTGTCGAAGTCGGCAGGCCGATGGTGATGCTGGCCGTCTTGCCTGCACCCGAGGCAGCCGGGGAATGGGGCGTGCCGCAGGAGGAAACCGCCGCAGCCGTGACTATGAGACCGGTCGCGCAGACCGGGATGACCTTGCCGCGCATATGCTCCTTCTCCTCATGATGGATTTAGCGGGAGCGTCTACGGTGTTGCCTTACGCCACTGCGCGAGCCGCCTCTCGGCCAGCTCTAGCAATGCGGTGAGAATGACTCCTAGTGCCGCGATGACGACGACCGGCACGAACATGCGCGCGGTCTGGAAATTGCTGGCGTTCGTCGCGATCAGGTTGCCGAGCCCGGATAGCGACGTGTAGTACTCGGCCACGATCACGCCGATCAGCGCCCGGCCCACCGCGAGGCGCAGGCCGGTCACGATGTACGGCAGCGCCGAGGGCAGGATGAGGTCGATCCACATCCGGCGCTCGCTTGAGGAGAAGCTGCGCGCCACTTCCACCAGGTCGGGATCGACTTCGCGCACGCCGCGCATGGTGTTGATCAGCACCGGGAAGACGACGAACAGGAGCACGACGATGGCTTTCGTTGTGACCGCGAAGCCGAACCAGAGCACGATCACCGGGATGAGCGCGACCGCGGGCACCGCGTACAGCGCGTTCACCGGGACTTCGAGCACCGCCGCGGCCACTTCGCTGCGCCCCGCGACCAGTCCGATGAGCACTCCGGCGACAGCACCGGAACCGAATCCGATGCCGAGTACCTCCAGGCTGGCGGTTAGCCCCTGCCCCAGCGTGCCGTCGGAGACCATGTCGGCGAAGGCGCCGGCCACCGCGGCCGGGTCGGACAGCAGGAGCGGGTTCTGGCTGCCGTAAACCTGCCAGGCCACGCCGATGACCGCCACCGAGGCCAGCCGCAGGGTCCACCGCATGGAGTGCGACAGCCGTCCCCGCCGCGGCCCTCGCGTGCTGGAAGCCGCGGCGGGGGCGGTCGCTGCCGTCCGGGGAGCAGCCATGGACTTACGTCGGCTCTCCGATAGGCGCCTTCCCGGCGTCGGCCAGCGGGTCGTTCAGCGATTCCCGCAAGGCCTCGCGGAGCCCCGGGTAGGCCTCGTGGGATCGGATTCCCTGGCTGCTGCGCGGACGCGGCAGGTCAACCGGGAACTCGCGGGCGACCCAGCCCGGCGTCCCGGCGACCACGACGACCCGGTCAGCCATCAGGATGGCCTCGTCGATGTCGTGCGTGACCAGCATCGCCGTCATCCGGCCGGTACTCTCCCAAAGCCGCAGCACCTCGTTCTGCAGCGATTCCCTGGTGATCGCGTCCACCGCGCTGAATGGCTCGTCGAGCAGCAGCAGTTCCGGATCGACCGCGAGGGCCCGGGCGATGCCGACGCGCTGCTTCATTCCTCCGGAAAGCTGGGCGGGGTAGTAGTCCGCGACGCTGCCCAGGTGGAGCGTTCCGAGCAGGCGCCGCACGAGCGCCGGGTCGTCCGGCATTCCCCGGACACGGCGACCGTAGGCGATGTTCGAGCGCACCGTCTTCCACGGGAAGAGGCCGAAATGCTGGAATACCATCGCGGATTGCCGGGACGGCCCGTGCACCGGAGAGCCGGAAATGGATACCGTGCCCGCCGCCGGGGGCAGCAGCCCGGCGATCGTCCGCAGCAAGGTCGTCTTACCGCCCCCGGACGTGCCAATGACGCAGACGAACTCGCGCTCGGAAACCGCGAGGCTGACCCCGCGCAGGATGCACGCTCCGCCTAGCTCAACGGATACGTCGTCGAGGACGACATGAGGCAAAGACACAGGAGCCCCGAATTTAGTGTTTACCGGGAGTGCATCATAGATAACTCAAATAACCGTAAATCTCGCGCATTTCCCTGTCAAGGGGCATGAGTCCCCGACCGAATCAGGGCTGGATCATTGACCTGATCAGCGAGCCGTTCTTGACGACGGTGCTGTACTTCCCGCTGAGCTGGCCGAACTGGAGCATCGCGTTCGCCGCGCGCTGGAGGCTCTTCGCGTCGACCCGGCCGACGACGAAACCGGGAAGCGCGATGACGTCGGCGACCACGGGCGACAGATGGTCCGACCGCGCGATGGCCTTGCGCAAGGCCTGGGGATTAGCCGTGGCGACCCGCTGCGCTTCCTGGATCGCCCGGTTGAATGCCGCGACCTCCGCCGGGTGCCCGTCGGCCCACTTCCGGGTCGCGATGTACCCGGTCATCGGCAGTTGCGCCGCCTCCCCCACCCCCAGGTTGGCCAGCACCGTGTCGCTGTACTTCTCCTGAGCCTCGGTGGCGAAGGGCTCACCGAAGAAGGCCGCGTCAAAGGCGCCGGCGTTGAGCTGCGTGGCCATCGTCTGGAACCCGCCGGGATTGGTCTCGTAGTGCACGCTGCTCGGCGAGACGTTGTTAGCCTCCAGGACCTCGTCTACCAGGAGGGTGCCGATGCTGTTGGTGGCCTCAAGGCCGATCGTCTTGCCCGCCAGCTGGCTCACCCGGGTGATGGGCGAGCCCTTCGGGGTCATCAGCACGCGATCCTGGGTGCCCATCACCGATCCTTCGTCCAGGATCCGGAATTTCTGGCCCGCGGCCTCGTCGGCCATGAACGGCAGGTAGGCGCCCGCGCAGACATCGACCTTGCCCTTGAGCTCGTCCGCTATCACGACAGCGCTGCTGGGTATCGACTGGATATTCACGTGCAGCCCCTGCTGGGCGAAGAAGCCGTCATACTGCGCGATGTACGCGGGCACATTATTGACCGACGGCACGATAGCGAGATTTATATTCGCCGATCCAGGGCCAGGCGCCTTGCCGTTTTCGCCGCTGGCAGCGGTACTGCACGCGGTGACCGCGGTCGCGATCATGACCGCGGCGACAGATGCCACGCGAAACTTACGAGAAGCCATCCCCGCCCCCTCGGGCTACTAGGCCAGACAGCGTTTGGGCCTGACAGCGTTCGGGGTCGATGATAAGCCCCGCACGGGTCACGGTTCCGGCAATAGTGATTTTTCGGAGCGAGAATGGCTACGGGAGAGATTTTTCGGAGCGGGCGCGGCTCCAGAAGATCTGGGGTGCCGGCCCGCCACCGAAACCATGCCGGAGTCCTCCCGGTGAACCTCGGGCTAGCGGGTGAGGATGAAGGACCGCGGGTCGCGCGGGGGGCGCGCCGGCGGGGGACCCGCCGGATGGCCGACCGCGACGGCGCCCATCGGGCGCCAGCCGTCCGGGAGGCCGAGGGCGGTCGCCGCGACGTCCTGGCAGAACAGGGCCGATGAGATCCACGCGGAGCCCAGGTTCTCCACCGCGAGCGCCACCATGAAGTTCTGCACCGCGGCGCCCATCGCGACCGTGAACATGGCCTGCTCGGCGGCCAGCCGGCGCTCGTCGGGATAGGGGTGCGCGGCCGAGGCCTCCAGGCACGGGACGACGATCAGCGGCGCGTCCCGCAGTGGCTGGCCGCGCCTGGTCCGGCGGGCGATCTGCCCGGAGGTGAAGCCGTCCCGGCGCAGGTCAGCCACCCAGGCATCGAGCATCGCGTCGAGCAGCCGGGCGCGGGCGGCCGCCGACGACACGATCACGAACCGCCACGGCTCGCTGTGGTGCGGTGCGGGCGCGGTCACCGCGGCGGCGACGGCGCGTTCCACGGCGCCGGGGTCCACCGGCTCACGGGTGAACGAGCGGACGGTGCGGCGG
>JAFMRC010000033.1 GCA_017354375.1 Nocardiopsaceae bacterium
GGCTGGCCGGGCGGGTCCCCGGCTGGCGCGCCGCTCACCGGGCGCGGTGCCGGATCACCGCAAGCAGCCACAGGCCGGTGCCGGCGTTCTGCATGCCGAGCGGGACCCAGTCGAGCGCGGTGTGCGGGCCCACCGGCGAGTGCGGGTGGGTGATCGCCCAGACGACCATGGCGACGAGAGCGACCTTTGTCAGGGAGGCGAGCGCTGTGAGGATCAGCGGACCGCTGCCGGGCGGCGCGAGCGCGCCGACGGCGAACGCGGCGAGCCAGGCCGCCGCCAGCGGGAACAGCACGACGGGGGGCAGCGCGCGCAGCGAGGTAGCGAAGACGCCGACGCTGCCGACGACGGCCAGGGCCACGGGAAGACGGCGTGGCACCGGGACGGCGGGCTTGCGGAGGGAGCGGGGACTCACGGTCATATCCATTATTTGATAGTAGGCGCCTGCCTACTTTACTGTCAACGCCACTGCTCCCCCGACTCCGTGATGGCTGAGGATGGGCCTAGTATCCGTAGAGGCGGTGGAGGTCGACGAGGGCGACATCCTTGCGGGCAGCGGCGGCACGCCGCAGTTCGGGGTCGAATCCGTTGCGCGAGAAGAGGGCGATCATCGCCCCGGCTGCCGCCGTTCCCTGCTCGCTGAGAAGACCGCGCAGGTAGTCGAGCCGGGCGAGGTCAGCGTTGGTCCGCGGTTGTCTGGTTGACTTGGCCTCGCCGATGAGCGCGACCCGCGCGTTCTTGTGTCCGCTTATCTCGCCTGCCTCGAGGGCGACCACGTCGAGTTCGTGCCGCGTCTTGCCCCGCTGGTCGGAGATGACCGCGGAGCCGACCGGGCCGGGAACGCGCCCAAGCGCCTCCTCGGCGGCGAACCGGGCGGTCCACTGCCGGCAGAGTTCCTCGAAGTGCGGGCCATGAATCTGCGCCGATATCGTGTGCTCCGCCGCGCGCAGGGCGGCCTCGCCACGGTGCTCCTCGAACTCGCTGCGCCGTGGCGCCAGGACCAGTTCGTTGAGGCGCACGATCGGATCGACGAGTTGCCACTGGGCGCCGCGCTGCCGTAGGACGTCGCCGCCGCGCCGGATGAAGCCGCCGCTTTCGAGCACCGCCAGCGGGTGGGCAAGTGACCGGTCGGGCCGTCCGAGGATGGAGCCGATCTTGGACGGGGTACCGGCGCCGACGCTGATCGCGGTGAGAACCGACTGGTAGAGCGCCCGGTCGGTGATCCGGGGATCCTCGCGGAGCAGGTACTCGGTCTCGGTGAGCAGGGTGCGCGAGGGGCTGAAGACATGCCGTCCGAGCCAGCGGGCCATTCCTTCCACACGGTCCGGCGGCGGCTCGTCCACCAGGTCCCGGTACCCGGCCGTGCCGCCGAACACCGCGTGCGCTTCGAAGGCGACCTCGGGATCGGCGATGCCCCAGTAGCGGGCGGCGTCGCGGTAGTCGAAGGGTCGCAGGCTCAGGTCGAGCACGGCGCGCCCTCGGAGGGGGTGCTGCCCGGACAGCAGTTCCGTCATGACCGACAGGGCCGATCCGCACAGGATCAGGCGCATGCCAAGCCCGTTCGGGTCGTCCCGGGCGTCGTCGTACAGTGACTGGATCACCGACGGCAGCTCGGGGCTGTGCCGCAGCAGGTACGGGAACTCGTCGAGCACCAGCAGGCGTGCGCCGCCGGACGCCTGCTGGCGGAGGGCGAAGCGCAGCGCCCCGTCCCAGTCGTCGAACCGGAGCGAGCCGGGCACGCCCAGCTGGGCGGAGAGCGCGTCCGCGAACTGGCGGAGGGCGACCTGCCGGGTCTGCTCCTGCGCCAGCAGGTACATCCCGTTGACCGACGGCTGCGCGCAGAGCCTGCGGAGCAGGAAGCTCTTCCCCTGCCGCCTGCGCCCGGACACGATGCCGAGCCGCGGCAACCGGGGTGCCGCCGCGAACTCCGCGAGCGCCTCCCACTCCCGTTCCCGGTCGAACACGTCAGCAGGCTTATCTGCGAGCATGAAGATAGTCTAAGTCAAGTTAGACTAAGTGTGTACTGTAATCTGAACTTAGTCGTAGAGGTCATTGAGGCCGATGAACTGGAGATCGCCGTCCGCGATCGCGGCACGGATTTGGGCGGACGGCTCGGTGCCGCCGAACAGGAGGAGGCGGGCGGTGCCCGCGCCCGGCTGCCCGGCGCGGAACAGGAGATCCCTTATACGGCGCAGGCGGGCGAGGTGCCCCGTGCCGATCGTTTCCGCCCACTTCGCTTCGCCGATTGCGAGCAGGACACGCTGGCCGCCGGGGGCGTTTCCGAAGGCCGCGACGTCGATTTCGTGCGACTTCTTCTGTTCCGGATCGTTGACCAGGCCGCTGCCGACACTGGACACGGGGATGCCGTTGATCTCGGGCGGCGCGTAGGCCTGCATCCAGTCCCGGCAGATCTGCTCGAACCGCGGGCCGACGACGCCGGTGGCGAACCGGCGGGCGCTGTCCCGCCAGACCTGGTCGGCCTGGCCACGTCGTTCCAGGCGGCTCCACTCGGGCCGCATGATCGCGTGGTAGAAGGCGATCAGCGGCTCGCTGATCCGGTAGACGCTGCGGCCGGGGCGGAACACGTCGACGTCGCGGGTGAGCAGTCCCGCGTCCTCCAGGACCGACAGGTGATGGGAGATGTCGGTGGCCTTGCGCTCCAGGTACCCGGCGATGCCGCCGCGGGTGCCGTTCCCCTCGGCGACGGCGGCCAGAACCGAGTGGTAGACAGCGCCCGCCCTGATGTCGGGCTCCTCGGCGAGCAGGTAGCGGGCCTCGCGGAACAGCGGGCTGAACCGGCTCAGGACGTTCTCCGCCACCCAGCCGTCCAGATCCGCGGCGGACCGGGGTCCGCGCCCGCCCGCTACTCCGTCCCGGTAGGCGGGCGTGCCGCCGACGACCGAGTACAGCAAGACCGCGAGTCGCGGATCGTCGATCCCCCAGAACTGGGCGGCCAGCCGGTAATCCAGCGTCGGCACGATCATCTCCAGCCCCGCCCGGCCGCGCAGCGGGGCAGTGCCCGACAGCAACCCCCCCATAAACGACATGGCCGAGCCGCACAGCAGCAACCGAGTCCGAGAGCGCAGCCGCTCCTCTCGCCGCGGGCCGAACGCGGCCTGAATCACCGATGGCAACTCCGGGTTCGCCTTCGCCAGGTACGGGAACTCGTCGATGGCCACCGTGACCGGTCCGTCCGCACCGAGCGCGAGCAGCGCGTCCAGGACCTCATGCCAGTCGGCCGGGCGCGGCGGCAGCGCCATCTTGGAGTATTCGCCGATCTGGGCGCCGATCCGCCGCAGCGACTCGGCGTCTGCGGCCTCGGTCGCCTCGAAGAAGAAACCGCCGTCCGCCTTGCACAGCGCGTCCAGCAGGAACGTCTTGCCCTGCCGCCGCCGTCCCGACACCACCCCCAGCGTGGCACCCGGTCGGTCGTCGGCGGCGAACCGCGACAGCGCGGCCCACTCGTCATCGCGGTCGAACATGTCAGGCGGCTTGGCGAACACTCGGCCTCCAAAAGATAGTTAGGTTCGTATTTATTAGTATCGTACTTCTAATCTTAAGGAGGCGGTTCCAGAAGGCCTGTCGTGTCGTAGATTTGCGGTATGCGCGGGGGCGGGCGCATACGGTGATGGCGTTGCGAGGAGGCTGCCGGTGCCGGGGATGCTGCGGCTGGAGGCCCGGGAGTTCGCGGACCCGGCCCGCTGGCGGTGGACGCTGACCGACGCGGACACCGGAGCCTTCCTCGCCGATCACGAGGTCCGCCTCGACCCGGCATCCGAGCAGTACGAGGCCCTCACCGGCCTGCGCCAGCACGTCTCCTGGCACGCGGCACCCGACGCGCGGTACCCGGAGGACGAGAAGCGGATCGTCGCCGAGACCGGCGACTGGATCGGCGACCAGGTCTTCGGCAACGCGATCATGCAAGCCCTGGCCGGCAGGCGGCCCGCCACGGTCCGGGTCATCCTGCCGCCGGAGGCCGGGACCCTGGCCTACCTCCCCCTGGAGATCGCCCGCGCTGGCGGCAAGACCCTGGCCGAGCGCGACATCGCGCTGATCATCGAGACCGGGACCGGCGGCCCGCCCGCGCCCCCAAAGAACCGCGTCACGGACCGTCTCCGGGTTCTCGGCCTGTTCAGCCTCCCCAACGGCGGCACCCCGCTCAGCCTCCGCCGCGAGCGCCACGAACTCGTCAACCTGATTCGCGGCATCGCCGCCAGCGGTCGCGCCGCCGACGTCCGGGTCCTGGAGTACGGCGTGACCCGCGCCAGCCTCCGCGACGTGCTCGAGGAAGCCGAAGGCTGGGACGTCCTCCACGTCTCCGGCCACGGCGCCCCCGGCGAGCTGATCTTCGAGACTCCCGCCGGCGCCCCCGACCGGATCACCGCCGCCGACCTGGCCGACCTGCTGGAGGTGGCCCGGGAACGGGTGAAGCTGGTCACCCTGGCCGCCTGCTGGTCCGCCGCCCCCGCCGTCGCCGACCAGCGCCGCCTCCTGCACCTCCCGATCCCAGAACAAGATCAAAGGCCTTCTTCTCCCGAACGGATAGTGGCGACTGCCCCGCCCCCAGGCGCTCTGGCGACCGAGTTGGCCTCCCGCCTCGGCTGCGCCGTCCTGGCCATGCGCTACCCGGTTGACGACGAGTTCGCGATCACCCTGTCCGGGAAGCTGTATGACCTCCTGGCCCGGCAGGCCCAGCCGCTGCCTCGTGCGGTCACCCTGACCCTTCAGCACCTCGCGGACGGCACGGGCGGGCGCGAGTTCCCGGCGCTGTCGATGGCGGCCCCCGCCCTGTTCGGCCCGGCCGCCGCCGACTTGAGGCTCCCCGCGCCGAAACGCAGCGTCGCACCGTCCTTCCGGCCCGAAAACCTGAAGCTGGCCGGCTTCCCGCCCCAGCCGGACCGGTTCGTCGGCCGCACCGGCGTCATGATGCGCGCCAGCGCCGCCCTCGCCGTCGGCAGCGGCGTCCCCGGCGTCCTGCTGCATGGCATGCCCGGCGGCGGTAAGACCGCGTGTGCCCTGGAGTTGGCCTACACCCACGAGGACGCCTTCCAGGGCCTGATCTGGTACAAGGCCCCCGACGAGGGCGCGGCCATCGACGGCGCGCTGACGGACTTCGCGCTGACCCTGGAACGCTCGATCGACGGCCTCCCCATGATCGACAAGCTCGCCGACGAGTCCAAGCTGGACGCGTTCCTGCCGGTGCTCACCGAGCTGATGGAACGGACCCGCCTCCTGATCGTCATCGACAACGCCGAATCGCTGCTCACCGACACCGGCCAGTGGCGGGACGACCGGTGGGCCAAGGTGTTCGGCGCCCTGACCGCCCACACCGGCTTCGGCCGCGTGGTCGCCACCAGCCGCCGCGCCCCCGCGGCGTCACCCTCTAACGCCACCGATTGCGCAAACGAGCGCGTCATAGCGCGCCCGATCGCGCAATCGAGGGTGCTGATGAAGGGGGCGGCGAAGGCGGAGGGGACGGCGGGGCGGTTGCTGGTGGAGGCGGTGGATGCGCTGTCGCTGGACGAGGCGCTGCTGCTGGCGCGGGAACTGCCCAGCCTGCGGAAGCTGATCTACGGCGAGCTTCCGGGTATCGACCGCGGCACCGCGCGCAAGCTCGCGCGCGGCGTGCTGAACGTCGCCCAGGGCCACCCGAAGCTCCTCGAACTCGCCGACGGCCAGGCAGGGCACCCGGAACAACTCGCGGCCCTCGTCGAATCCGGTGACCGGGCCTGGCAGGACCAGCGCGGCCTTCCCGACGGCTTCTTCGCCACCGGGGAGACGACCGCGGACCCGGGCGACTACCTGCAAGTCCTCGCCGCCTGGACGGAATCGGTCACCGCCACCCTGTCCCCCGGCGCACGCGACCTGTTCTGCTTCCTATGCTGCCTGGAAGAACCCGACCGCATCCGCCCCGTGCTCGACGGCAACTGGGCCGACCTATGGCAGCGGCTCGGCCGCGACGGGCAGCCGCCCGGCCTGGACCAGGCGCTCCCCGAACTCGCCGCCCACGGCCTGGCCACCATCCGCGCCGACGGAGGTAGCGGCGAGTCCGACGAAGTCCGCGTCCACCCCGGCGTGACCGCAGCGGGTCGCGATCAAGCAGGCCAGGACTTCCAGACCGCGGTCGACACCGAAGCTGGCGCCTTCTGGTACGCGGTCTACGAGCACGCGTTGGGGGAGAACGACGACGGCAGCGTGAACACCGAACTGGTGGTGCGGGCCGGGCTGGCTGCCGTCCCCTACCTGCTCCGGCAAGAACACTGGGACCGGGCCGCCGTCCTGTTGGAGAACGCCTTCGTCCGGGATCCATCCCGGGTCAACGCCGCCGCCATGCTGCCCGCTATCACCCGCATCGCCGATCACAACTCCCGCCACGCTGGCAGGCTGGCCCGGATCCTGCAGGCACTCGACCCGGCTGCCGCCGAAACACGGCTCAGCGCCTTCCTGGACACGACTGCCGCCTGCGGCGACTACCAAGCCGCGTCGGTCACCGCCGGACACCTGGTCGATCTGTACCTGGACAGCGGACAGCTGACCGAAGCCATCGACCTCACCGACCGCCAGGCCGACTACACCCGCCAGGCCGGGCTCGGCCCCTGGGCCCAGCTCGCTGACCAGGTCCAGCGGCTGCAGGTCCTCAACTCCATGGGCCACGCCATCCAAGTCCTCGACGAGGTCCAGCGGCTCCGACGCCACGTGGGCACCCTCCCCGACCGGCCAGACCCCGACGATACCGTCTCCCCGTGGGACGTACGGGAGGGATTGCTCGGCGCCGGTCGCGCCGCGGCCATCGACCTCGGCCGGTGGCAGGAGGCCCTCGACCTCAACGCCGAGATCGCCGCCAGCGAGTACGCCCGCCGCGCTCCTGCCAGTGACACCGCCCGCACCCGGTTCAACGACTTCGGCCCGCTGCTCCGCCTCGGCCGCACTGGCCAGGCCCTGGACCTGCTGCTGGACTGCCGCCAGGTCTTCCACGACACCGGCGACATCCGGGGACTCGGCAAGACCCTCGGCGCCCTCGCCGACATCGAGAACGAGCGTGGCCATGGCGACTCCGCCCTCCGCCTCCAACGCGACGCGCTCCGCTACTCCTACCTCGCCGCCGATGTCGGCGGCATCGCGCGCTGCTACTACGACCTCGGCGACTACTTCCACGTCCACGCAGGCCATCCTGTCGCCGCCCTTGCCGCGCACCTCGCCGCCGCCCTCATACGCACCCTCACCGGCATCGGCGGCACTGGAGACGAAGGCGCTGCCAGTTCCGTCCGCCATGCCGCGATTGACCTCCGCGCATCCGGCACCGCCGGGCCCCCCGCCGACATCGCCGCCCTGTGCCACCGCCTCGCCGACATCGAAGGCACCGACCTCCCCACCCTGATCAGGCGGCTCGAGCCCGACCCGGAAACCGCCGAGCAGACCCTCCGCGACCTCATCGCCCAGGCCCGCCAGCTAGCCGAGCCACCGCCCGGCGACACCGACCCCAGCTAAACGCTGTGCCGTTAAACCCGCAGGACGCGCACCCGGTTTCCGCAGAGCTGCTCCATGTCGTTCGGGTCGGATGTCAGCAGGACGATCGGCGGTTCGGCATGCAGGGCGGTCACGGCGACCATCGCGTCCAGGGCGTGGGAGTGGCCGCTCAGCCCGGCATCCGCCAGCAACTGCGCCGCCTCGCGCGCCCACGGGACGAGGAGCGGCTGGATCGTGAGCTGTGATAGCACGTACTCTCGCCTCGCGCGCTTGACCCCGGGGTGCTGTGCCTCCAGCACGGTGGCCGCGCTGATTACCCGGTCGGCGCCGCGATCGAGCGCGGACCGGACCATGTTCAGCACGGTCCTGTCCTGCTCGAAGTACAGCGAAAGCCCCTGGCTGTCGAGAACGAGGGTGCCGCCCGTCACCCGGCCGCGGGCCATGTCCCCCGCGCACGCTCCGCCCGCTGCTCGGCGTCGGCCCACACGTCCGCCGCCGCGCGCCGCTCCTGGGCGGTGAAGGCGCCGTGCTCCCGCTGGTACTCGTCCAGGTACGCGGCCGTCGCCCGGTTCCGCAGGTACTGCCCGACCGCCGCGTCCACCAGCGCCGAAAGGCCGCGCGGACCCGCGAGTTCCCGCAGGGCCAGAACGGTCCCCTCAGGCAGGGAAACGCTCACGACCTTCGCTGGGCCTTCCCCGACTCCGGGCAGCGCATCGCTCATGCCCTCCACATTAACAATCAGATTATTAAGCAGCAAGCTCGACCCTCCAGCTGATCGCTAAGTCAACTATAGTCTATAATAGTCGACTAGTTCCGCCGGCAGCGTCACCGGCTGGGGAGTGCCGGGCCATCCACGGGTAGCGAGTCAGGGGAGCGGGGGCAGTCGCCACGATCCGTTCGGACGAAGGGGTTGAAGGGGTTTAGTTCTGCCAGGCGGCGGCGTCGTCGCGGAGGGCGGCGTACTGCTCGCGGACGTGCGGCTGGGGCTCGGCTTCGAAGGTCTGCGACGGCCGGGCCGGCCAGTCGGGGAGGGGCGCGGCGGTTCCGGTGCCAGCGGCTCCGGACGAGGCGCTGGTTCCGCCGCCGGACGAGGCACCGGCCCCGCCGCCAGAGGATGCCAGCGCCCAGGCCGCCTGGCGGGCGGCGCCCAGCGCGACGTACTCGGCCGGTTCCGGCACCGTTACCGGCACCCCGAAGACCGCCGGGGCGAGGGCGCGGATCGCGGCCGACCGGGCCGCGCCGCCGATCAGCACGATCCGCCCCGGCGTGGTGCCGGTGACGGAGACGACGTGGTCGATGGCGTCGGCCAGCGAGCACAGCACGGCCTCGACGGCCGCTCGCGCCAGGTTCTCCGGGGTCGTGTTCGACGAGGTGAGGCCGCGGAGCACGCCGTTGGCGCCCGGGCGGTTCGGGGTGCGCTCGCCGTCCAGGTACGGGAGGAAGACGAGGCCGTCCGCCCCCGGCCGGGCCGCGAGCGCGAGGTCCGCCAGCCCGGCTGGGTCGGTGCCGAGCATCCGGGCGGTGACGACGAGCACCCGGGCCGCGTTGACGGTCGCGACCAGCGGCAGGAAGCGCCCGGTGGCGTCGGCGAAGCCGGCCACCGAGCCGGACACGTCGGCGGCGGGCTTGCCCGTGACCGCGTAGGCGGTGCCGGAGGTGCCGATCGACACGGCCATGTCGTCGTCGCGCAGGCCGAGGCCGAGCGCCGCGCCCATGTTGTCGCCGGTGCCGGGGGCGATCGCGGCGCCCCACCGGGTGCGGCCCACGATCTCGTGCGGCGCGGCGACGCGCGGCAGGGCGACGTCGTGGCCGAGCGCGCGGGCGGCGAACTCGGGCAGCCAGTTTCCCGAGGCCGGGTCGAAGTAACCGGTCCCCGACGCGTCACCGCGATCGGTTGTGGGCGTTATATCCGGATTGCCGCCGTCGTCGCCGCCATCGGGGATGCCCGTACCGCCACCGGCCAGCCGCCAGGTCAGCCAGTCGTGCGGCAGCAGCACCCGCCGTGTGCGCTCGGCGTGCGCCGGCTCGTTCTCGGCCAGCCAGCGCAGCTTGGTGACGGTAAACGACATGGTCGGCACGCTGCCGGTGCGCCGCGCCCACTCCGCCGGCCCGCCGAACTCGCCGACCAGCCGCGCCGCCTGCGGCGCGGACTTCACGTCGTTCCACAGCATGGCCGGGCGGATCGCGGCGCCGGAGTCGTCGAGGACCACCATGCCGTGCTGCTGCGCGGCGACCGCGACCGCGTCCGCCCGGGTGAGCAGGTTCTGGCCCGCGACGGTGAGGGCCTCCCACCAGTGGTCCGGGTGGCATTCGGTCCCGTCCGGGTGCGGCGCGGAGGCCTCCCCGACGACGGTGCCGTCCGCGGCGTCGCAGAGCAGCACCTTGGTGGACTGGGTGGAGGAGTCGATCCCGGCGACGAGCATCAGTGCCCGCCGGCCATGCTGGACCTGCCGACCATGATGGACCTCAGGCTGGGCGCGTTCACGCCGCAGACCTTAACCCAAACCCGCCGCCCGGCACCAGCCCCGACGGAGCTCAGGGGCCGGGCGGGGGCGGCACGGTCGGCACGGTCGCGGTGACGGTGGTGCCGATGCCCGGCCGGGACGTCACGGTCAGCCGGCCGCCCACCAGTTCCGCGCGCTCGGTCATGCTGTGCAGGCCGTAGGAGGACTCGCCGTCCGGGCGGGCGCCGACGTCGAATCCCCGCCCGTCGTCGGTGACGCGCAGCAGCGTGCTGTCGTCGCCGCAGCACAGTTCCACCTCCGCCCCCGTCGCCTGGGCGTGCTTGACGACGTTCTGCAGCGCCTCCTGGGCGATGCGGTACAGGGCGATCATGACGTGCTCGGGTAGCTGGCATTCGGTGCCGGTGACCCGGACCCGCACCTGGACCTGCCCGATCGACCGGGCCAGGCTGGCCAGGCCGTCGGCCAGGCCGAGGTCGTCGAGAACCGGGGGCCGCAGCCCCGCGATGGCGGCATGGGCCTCGTCCAGCGTCAGGTCCGTCAGCTGCCGGGCGCGGGACAGCTCGGCCGCCGCGACCCCGCCGTCGCGGCGAACGGCGTCGGTGGCCGCGTCGAGGTGGAAGGCCAGGCTCACCAGCCGCTGCGTGATCCCATCGTGAATGTCGCCGGCCAGCCTGCGGCGCTCCGCCTCCTGCGCCGCGATCACCTGCTCGGCGAACCGTTCCGCGGCGTGCTCCCGGGCCGCCAGCCGGCGGTGCAGCCTGGCCTGGTGCACGGCGCCGGCGACCAGGCTGCCGATCGAGGACAGCAGCCGCACCTCCCGTTCGGTGAAGTCGCGCCGCCGCCGGGTGTGCACGTTCAGCACGCCGACCAGCCCGGTCGGGCGGCTCTCCATCGGGACCGACACCATCGATGTGTAGTCCTGGCCGCCCAGTTCCGGGAAGTACCGGTAGCGCGAGTCCGTCTCCTTGCCCGCGGCGATCACGGCCGGCTGGCGGTGGCTGGCGACCCAGCCGCTTACCCCCTCGCCCACCGGGAGGTGGATCCGGCCGACCTGGCGGTCGAACGGCGGTGTCGCGCCGGTCAGCGTCAGGGTTCCGCCGCCGTCGTCCAGGACGTGCACGAAGCACACGTCGGTGGCGGTCGCCTCGGTGATGAGCCGCGCGACGCTGTCGGCCAGCGGCCCGAGGTCCGGATCCGCGGAGATCGCCTCGATAATGCCGACGAGAAGGGCGTTCTCCCGCTCGGGGTCGGAGAGCCCCAGCCCGTGCCCGTCCGGCGGTCCGGGCCCGTCTGGCGGGGCGCTCCCGTCCGGCGGCCCGGGCCCGTCCGGCGCGGCGCTCACCGGAACAACCCCCCGCTCACCGGAACAACCCCTCGCGCAGCGCGACGGCGACCGCGCCGGCCCGGTCGCTGACGCCGAGCTTGCGGTAGATGGCCCGCGTGTGGCTCTTGACGGTCTCGTCGCCGATCACCAGCCGGGTCGCGATGGCCCGGTTGGACAGGCCCGCGACGATGAGGCCGAGCACCTCGCTCTCCCGCTGGCTGAGCCCCAGCCGGGCCCCGGGCCAGTATTCTCCGCTGTCCAGCCGCGCCGCCGACGTCGCCACCCTCCCGGCGAGCGTGGCATCGACGACCGTTTCCCCCGCGCGGACCCGTTCCAGGGACCGGACCAGTTCCTCCCCGCTGACCCGCTTGAGCAGGTAGCCGGCCGCGCCGGCCCGCAGCGCCTGGTACAGGTACTGCTCGTCGTCGTAGACCGACAGCAGCAGCACGCGGCATTCCGCGTCCCGCTCGGTCAGCCGCCGGCACAGGTCCAGGCCGCTGGCCTCCCGGAGCCGGACGTCGCACAGCACCACGTCCGGGGACAGCGCGCTCACCACGGGCAGGGCGTCGGTGGCGCTGCCCGCCTCCCCGACCACCCGCACGCGTCCGGCGAACCGGGCCAGCATGGCCTTCAGCCCCTCCAGGACCATCTCATGGTCATCGACCAGTACTACGCGCACCGGCCGGCCCTCCATGACAGCTCACGATAAGTGCCCGCATCGCATCCGGCTAGTGGCAGCCGTCGCGGGGCCTTCCTCCCCGGGAACGTCCCCCGCGGGGGGGATTCGCCGGAAACGGGTAATTCGTAACGTGACTGCTCCGGGAATGGGCGCCGGGCCGGCGACGGAGACGCCGGAGACGTCGGCCTGGCGGCGGAAAGGAGCAGGCATGCCGCACAAGCTCTTGCGCATGCACCGGACGGGCGCCGCGCGTGCCGGGGAGGTCCGCCCCGTCATGCTGGCGATCGCCGGCGACAGCGCCGCGGGCAAGACGACGATCACCTCCGGCCTGGTCCGGGCGCTCGGCGCGGACCGGTGCACGGCCGTGTGCGTGGACGACTACCACCGCTACGACCGGGCCGAGCGCAAGAACCTGCCGTTCACCGCGCTGCACCCCGACTGCAACTACATCGAGATCATGGAGCAGCAGCTGCAGCTGCTCGCCACCGGGCACCCGGTCCTCAAGCCCGTCTACGACCACCACACCGGGGCGCTGACCCGGCCCGAGTACATCGAGCCGCGGGAGTTCGTCATCGTGGAGGGGCTGCTGCCGCTGCACACCAAGCTCGCCGCCGCGTGCTTCGACGTGACCGTGTACCTCAACCCGCCCGAGGAGATCCGCCGCGAGTGGAAGATCAAGCGGGACACCGGCCAGCGCGGCTACACCCCGGACCAGGTGCTGGCCGAGCTGGACCGACGCGAGCCGGAATCGGAGGCGTACATCCGGCCGCAACGGCGCCACGCCGACGTCGTGGTCCGGTTCGCCCCGGTCGAGCAGCGGAACGACCCGCCGGGAACGCCGCTTTCCGCCGAACTCCTGCTGCGGCCCACCATCCGGCACCCGGACCTGAGCGGAGTGATCCCCGAAGGCTGCCAGTCGATGCACCTCAAGCTGACCAGGGACACCGACGGGCGCCCAGTAGACGCCCTGCACGTCCACGGGTACGCGCCGCGCGAGGACAGCCGGACGCTGGAGAAGGCCATCTGGGCGGACCTCGGCGAGGGCACGGAGGTGCCTCCGTTCCTGGGCGAGCTGGACGAAGGCCAGCGCAGCGAGTCCCTGGCCGTCACCCAGCTGCTCCTGCTGTACCACCTGATCGAGGCCGCCCGGTGACGCCCGTGTCGTCATTGTCGTGTCGTCATCGCCGTGACGTCATCGTCGCGGCGGCCAGGGGAGGGGGACGGGGGCCTGGCACGGCAGGCCGAAATCCGCGCTCAGCCGGGCGACGGCCCGCTCGGCGTACCCGTGTAGCTGGCCGGCGGCGAGGCCGTGCCCGCCGTCGGGTCCTCCGTCGGCGGAGACGAACCACAGCACCTCCCCGGTCACCGGCTTGCGCCGGGCCTCCACGCGCAGGTGGCGGCTCCGGTCGGCCCCGGGACGCCCGCCGAACCCGGGATGCCCGTCGGCCGCGGTGCTGGCGGGAAGCTGGATCGGGATGCGCCAGCTGCCCAGCGTGGTGTGGGTAATCCGCTCCATCGCGATTTCGGGCATGGATCCGCGGTCGCGCAGGCACACCTCGGCCCGCGTGTGCGCGGAGCCGCCCAGCCCGGCGATGACCATGCGACGGCCCGCCGCGTCCCAGGAAACCCCGGTGACCTGTTCCCAGCCAAGACGTGGCCACGCGCCGTTCCCCGCGCGGTAGTACAGCGCCCGGTCGCTGGTGACCAGCGCGTAATGGCCCTCGGGGCTCCTGGCCGCCGACAGCAGCCGCTCGCCGCGCTCGAATGCCAGCCGGTCGCGCAGCCGGGCGTGGTCGCGTGCGCGGCTTGCGACCCGGCGCACCCCCTCCACCAACCACCACAAAGGCCGTGATACCGAACGGATCGCGGCGATTCCCCTCGCCCCATCCGCCTGCACCGTCCCGGCCTGGCCTGCCGGTGACGGGGATCTGACCGATAGCGTCATTTGCCCACCGTGCGACGGCACGCGGGCGGCTGCTTCCCCCCTCCGGGGGAGCGCCTGGGGGGATCGGCGCTAACGGGGGACGGCGAGCTGGGCGCGCAGCCAGTCGCACCACGCGTCCACTCCCTCGCCGGTGCGGGCGCTGGCCTGGATGACGGTCGCGCCCGGGTTGACCGCGCGCAGGTTGCCGAGGAAGCCGTCCATGTCGAAGTCCAGGTGGGGCAGCAGGTCGATCTTGTTCACCACGACCAGCTGGCAGGAGCGGAACATCACCGGGTACTTGAGCGGCTTCTCCTCGCCCTCGGTGATCGCGTATACCATGGCGCGGGCGTCCTCGCCGACGTCGAATTCGGCGGGGCACACCAGGTTGCCCACGTTCTCGATGAGCACCAGGTCCAGGTCGGCCAGGGGCAGCCGGGGGAGCGCCGAGCCGACCATCGGGGCGTCCAGGTGGCATTCGCCGCCGAATCCGTTACCGGTGTTGACCAGCGCGACCGACGCGCCGAACCCGGCCAGCCGGTCGGCGTCCAGGCTGGTCTCGATGTCGCCCTCGACGATCCCGATCCGGGCCTCGCCCTTCAGCCGGGCGAGGGTCTCGCGCAGCAGCGTGGTCTTGCCCGCGCCGGGCGAGGACATCAGGTTGACCGCGCGCACTCCGTTCGCGGCGAGGCTGGCCCGGTTGGCGGCGGCCGTCTTGTCGTTCTCGCCGAAGATCCGCTCCAGCACCGCGACCCGCTCCGTGCCAGTCGCGTAGCCCGAGTGATCACCGGTGTGCTCGTGGCCCTCGCGCCCGTGTTCGTGGCCCTCGTGGCCGTGCTCGTGGTCGCCGGTGCTCGGGTCAGTGTTGTCGGGCCCGTCGTGCGAATGTTCCGTGCCGTCGGCGTGGCGGTGGAAACGTCCCATCAGGTTCCCGTCTCTCCGGCCGGCTCGGCGGCCAGGTCGAGTGAGGTGACCATGAACTCCTCGCCGGCGATGATCTCGGCGTCGATGCCGCCGCAGTCGTGGCAGGCGAACACCGGGAGGTCGCCGACCTCGTCGCTGTGCCCGCACTTGCGGCACCGCATGCGGGCCGGCACGGTCTCCACCTCGATCACCGATCCGTCCAGCGCCGTGTCCGCGCTCACCATCTCCCAGCAGAAGGCGAGCGTGTCCGGGACAACCTGGCGCAACTGCCCGACCTGGACGTGGATGACGGTGACCGTCCGGCCCTCGGCGTGCCGGCTGACGATGTCGGCGATCGACCCGCACAAGGACAGTTCATGCACGCTTACACACCTACCCCCGGCGGGCCGGGCGCGCAAGACCGCTCCCGCGCTGGTTATAGGATGTGAGGCCCCGATCGACGGAGTAACACATGGTAATGCCACCCGCCCAGGACAGCAGGTCCCAGCTGTTCATCCAGAAGGCGGCCAGGGAACGCGAGATGCGCGCATCCGGGAAGTCCAGGGCCACGGCGATCCTTTTCAGCCTGGGCCTCACGGTCGCCGGCATACTAATGATCGTCTTCCTGTACCCGGGGGGAGGCAATTCCGCCCCGCAATGCGATGGGCACACGATGTCGCCCGGCGACAAGTGCGTCATCATTGGTAGCGATGGCGGTACGTTCAGTTATCACCAGATGCTCCAGCGGCAGGAGGCCAGCCACCCCACCTGGCTGGTGATAGGGATTATCGCGTTGCTCCTGGCGATCGTGTTCTTCATGGGGGTCTTTACCACTTACAACCCCAAGCGGCCGTGGGGGACGCCGGTGCAGGGGTACTGCCCGCGCTGCGGCCAGCCCAGCCTGCGGGAGAAGCTCACGAGCTACTCGGTGACGCGGGGACGGCAAAGGACGACCTGGAGGACGATGGTCGCCCTGTGCACTCCCCAATGCGGATACGGGGCCACCCGCCAGCCCTGAAGCGCCCCTCGAGGCGCCGGCTAATAACTCACATGCCATGTGAGTTACGTTGAGCGTGAGTTGCATAACCTGTTAGATTATGGTCATGGCGGGATTCGTAGGCCGGGCCGAGGAACTGGCCGCGCTCGAGGCGTGGTGGAGGACACCGTCGGCGCGGCCTGCCCTGATATGGGGGCGGCGCAGGGTCGGGAAGACGGCCTTGGTCGAGCGGTTCACCGAGGACAAGCGCACCGTTTTCCATACGGCCGCGCGACGCCCGGAGGTGGACGAGCTGCGCGAGCTCTCGCAGCGCATCGCCCCGGTGGCGACTGGTGGACTGCGGGACTTGACATCCAGGCCGTACGAGCGGTGGGAAGATCTGCTCGACGGGCTCGCGGAGCTGGCCAGGGATGAGCCGCTGCTCCTGGTCCTCGACGAGTTTCCCGAGCTGCTGCCGATGTCGCCCGCGTTGCCCGCCGTGCTGCGCGCGTTCCTCGACCGGTCACGAGGCAGGACCCAGCTCCGGATCCTGGTCTGCGGATCGTCTGTCCGGGTGATGGAAGCGATCCAGGACTATCGCGAGCCGCTCTACGGGCGTTTCGACGAGAGCCTGCTGCTGCACCCGTTCCGGCCGCACGAGGCGGCCGCCATGCTGCCCGGGCTGGCGCCCGCCGATCGGGCCCTGGTGTACGGGATCGTGGGCGGGATGCCTCAATACCTTTCCTGGTGGCGGCAGGACCGGAGCGTCCAGGGAAACCTCCGTTCTCTCGCCTGCCGTCCGGGCGCTCTCCTGCTGACCGAGGGAGACCGCGTGATCGGGACCGAGATCGAGCCTAGTGACCGGCCCGCGGCGATCCTCTATGCCCTGGCCGCGGG
Organism: Nocardiopsaceae bacterium; assembly: GCA_017354375.1. Lineage (GTDB taxonomy): Bacteria > Actinomycetota > Actinomycetes > Streptosporangiales > Streptosporangiaceae > Trebonia. The sequence continues at coordinate 16,630 of JAFMRC010000033.1, forward strand.
ACGTACCCGGTATCAGGAGATCGAGGATGCGATCAAGGCGGAGCCCAGCCGCACCCTGGACCGGCTTGTGCGGATGCGGCTGGTAGAACGGCTGATCCCCGTCACCGAGGATCCGGCACGCACCAAGCGGAGGATCTACCGGATCTGTGATCCGTTCCTCGACTTCTATCTGGGGGTCCTGTCGCGCTACCGGGCGGAAATCGACCGCGGCCTCGGAACGGTGATCATCGATGCGGTCATGAATGACCTTGACGACCATATGGGCGGTAACTACGAGGAGGCGTTCCGCGAGCACCTGCGCCGGATGGCTCGCCGGGGACAACTGGGCAGGGGAGTTATCGCGGTTGGCCAGTGGTGGCGGGAAGGCGGACAGGATCAGGTGGACGCGGTCGTCCTCGCCCGCCATGGCCGGACCACCACGCCGGTCCTGGCCGGGGAGTCCAAGTGGGGACGGCGGGTGGACGGGGGGCGGATCGTGGAAGACCTGCGGGCGAAGGCCGCCGGGCTCGCCGACCCAGATAGTCTCCGGTACGCGGTCTGCGCCCGCGAGACGGTCACCAGGATTCCGGAGGACACCATCGCCGTGACCGCGGCCGACATCTTCGAGCCCTGAGCCTGCCGGCGGCGAATTATTGACGGGACAGGGGCCGCCGGGCGTGCGAAGCTGAAGGGACATTCCCTTCGGCATGGGCGGAGGCGATGACCAGTGGGCTCGTTCAGGTGCGCCCGGATCTTCGCTGTCATATCCATCACCGTTGTCGCGCTGCTCGCGGGAGCCGGGGGCGCCTCCGCGTCGGCTGGCCCCGGCCGCGGCCTCATCGTGGGCACCGCTGACGGCCAGGTCCAGGGCACGACCACCGGGGCCATGGACGAGTACCTCGGCATTCCCTACGCGGCGCCACCCGTCGGGAACCTGCGCTGGCGGTCGCCTCAGCCCGCCGCTCCCTGGCCGGGTGTTCGCCAGGCCACGGCCTTCGCCCCGCACTGCCCGCAGCCGGCTTCCGCGTTCGGTACCGCCAGCATGTCCGAGGACTGCCTGTACCTCAACGTCTTCGCCCCGGCGCACGCCACGACCGCCAACCTGCCGGTCATGGTCTGGATCCACGGCGGGTCGCTGCTGGTCGGCGAGAGTGACGACTACAACCCGGCCCCGCTGGTGCGGCACGGCGCCATCGTGGTCACGATCAACTACCGGCTCGGGGCCCTCGGGTTCCTGGCCGATTCGGCCCTGGCCAGCACGCCGGGCGGGCCGGCCGGCGACTACGGGCTGATGGACCAGCAGGCCGCGCTCCGCTGGGTACACGACAACATCCAGGGCTTCGGCGGGAATCCGCGGAACGTCACCCTGTTCGGCGAGTCGGCCGGCGGCGCGTCCACCCTCTCGCAGCTGGTCTCCCCCGAAGCCAGCGGGTTGTTCCAGCGGGCCATCGTGGAGAGCGGCACCTATGATCTGACCCAGCAGTCGCAGGCCAGCGCGGAATCCGCCGGCGCCGCGTTCGCCGCCAAGGTCGGCTGCTCCACCGACACCGCCGCCTGCCTGCGCGCGCTCCCGGTATCGACGATCCTCGCGAACGAGAACCCTACCGGCTATGAGCCGACCCTCGACAACGCGGTGCTGCCCCAGTCGATCGGGACCGCGCTAGCCAGCGGCCAGTTCAGCCATGTCCCGGTCGCCATCGGCACCAACCATGACGAATACCGGCTCTTCGTCGGCCTGTCCGAGGAAGAGGGGAATCCGCCCGTGACCGCCTCCAACTACGTGGCGGCGATCTCCACGGTCCTGGGCGTGCCCGCGAGCACGGCCGCCACGATCGCGGATGAGTACCCGCTGAGCGATTATCCCAGCCCGGCCGTCGCTCTCGGCGCGGTCGGCACCGACGCCATCTTCGCCTGCCACGCCCTGACCGCCGAGGACGACCTGTCGAAGTACGTGCCGACCTACGCCTACGAGTTCAACGACGAGAACGCTCCCGACCGCTACCTGCCCTCATACGGCTTCCCCTACGGCGCGGCGCACGCCTTCGAGCTCCAGTACCTGTTCGACCTCAGCAATACGCCGTACCCGGGCGTCTTGTCGGCACCACAGCGGCTGCTGTCGCAGGCGATGACACGCGACTGGGTGAACCTCGCCAGGACCGGTGCTCCGGCGGCCGACTGGCCGCGGTTCACCGCCGCGGACCAGCGAACGCTGTCCCTAGTCCCGCCGCGCCCGCAACTGGAGACGAATTACGCCGCCGCCCACCACTGCTCGTTCTGGAACGCCGGATAAAACCCGCTGCGCGCTGGGTTTGAGGAGTGGTGGCGCCAGCGGCGGCAGACCGACCATGTGAGTATCGGCAGATCGCCCATGCACCTAGCGGCAGATCGCCCACATACCCAGCGGCAGATCGCCCATCGATCGGATATAACCTGCTGTAATGTTTCTGTGTGAGCGGTGAAGCCAATCTCTTCTCTCGGCATGCCGAGCTGATGACCGCCGAGGCGCTAGCCGATACCCGGGTCGTAGTGGTGAACGGTGCCCGGCAGGTCGGCAAGAGCACCCTGGCTGAGCTGATCGCGGCCCGGTCGTCCGGCGCACGGGAACTGTACCTGGATGACCAGGCGGTCCGAGCAGCGGCCGAGTCGGACCCGAGCGCCTTCGTCAGGCATGAAGGCCTGCTGATGATCGACGAGATCCAGCGGGTGCCGGAACTGCTGCTGGCCATCAAGCGCGAGGTCGATCGCGACAGGAGTCCCGGCCGGTTCCTCCTGACCGGGTCAGCGCGCCTCCTTGGCCTCAAGGATCTGCCCGACGCGCTGCCGGGACGCGCCGAGACAATCGAGCTGTGGCCGCTGTCGCAGGGCGAGATCGACTCCGCTCCCGACGGGTTCGTCGACGCCGTCTTCCGGCTTGACGGGAACGTCAGCGTGCCGTCGTCTGCGCTGGCCAAGCGCGATTACGTCGCGCGGGCCCTGCGCGGCGGCTACCCGGAGGCCGTGCGCCGTGATCCCGGGCGCCGCCGGGCGAGGTTCTTCGACTCCTACGTGACCGACCTAGTTGCGCGAGACGTGCAGCAGATATCCGACATTCAGCGCCCGGCGGAGATGCGTCGGCTGCTGAGCGTCGTGGCGGCCCGGATGGCTACCCTGGCCGTCGCCGGATCGATCGCAAGCGACGTGGCCATGCCCCGGCAGACGCTCTCCCGCTACCTGGACCTGCTGGAACTCGTCTTCGTGATCAAACGAATCCCGGCTTGGTCATCCAACCTGACCACGCGCGCGATCTCCACGCCCAAGCTGATCGTCACGGACTCCGGTCTCGGCGGCCGGCTTATCGGCATGTCAGAAGAGCGCGCCAAAGACCCGACGGCCCCATCCGGGCCGCTCCTGGAGAACTTCGCCATCGGGGAGGTAGCGCGCCAGCTCACCTGGGCCGAGGAACCCGTCCAGCTGTTCCACTACCGCGACCGGGACAAGGTGGAGGTGGACATGGTGCTGGAGCACGCGTCCGGCGCCGTGATCGGGCTTGAGGTCAAGGCCGCCGAGACAGCCCGCGCCGAGGACTTTCGCGGCCTGCACCACCTGGCCAACCGGCTTGGCGAACGGTTCCGGGCAGGCATCGTCCTCTACGCCGGGGAACAGCAACTCGCCTTTGGCGACCGACTGACCGCCCTTCCGATCTCAGCCCTTTGGACAACCGCACCATGACCGAAAGCCCGTAATCCGGCCGACAGTGCGGGCCTGCGGGAGGCTGACGTCCCCAGTAGCACCGGTAAGCCGTACCGCAATCTACATCCTGCCCGGACAGGAGCTAATTCGGTTGCCTGCGAGCACGGCGCGATGCGAAAGTACGGGTGAATCAGGTTGATGCCGGCCAGAGGGAAGCTGATCCGCTTCCGCCCAGGGTCGGCCTGTGGAAGGGAGGCGTTTGTGATGTCTGCGCCCGTTGCGGGCTTTCCTGGCCCTGCCCTGACCACATCCTGCCTGAGGAGCACCACCCATGCGCTACAGCGCGGACTCCGACGACGACTACGGAGTCACCCGCCGCGGTAAGAAACAACGCGGCAAGTTCCGCTACGACGAGACCACCTACGAAAAGCGCAGACGACGCCAGCCGAGGCTCGCACCCGAAGACGCGAACAGCGACACCGACGGGCTGCCGGAGGGCGACCGCTGGTCCACCTGGGATCAATCCACGCCGACCGAGAGGGGCCCGCTGCCCCACCCGGACTGGCTGGTCACCGAGCTAGCCGCCGTCGATACAGAGCTCGGCGTCCTCAAGACCGGCAAGGAAGCCGACGTCCACCTGCTGCGGCGCGGCGTGCCGGAGACGGACCGATCATGCCTGCTGGCCGCCAAACGCTACCGGGACGCATCGCACCGGATGTTCCACCGGGACGCGGGCTACCTCGAGGGCAGGCGGACCCGCGAATCCAGGGTGAACCGCGCGGCGGCCGGCCGGACAAGCTTTGGCCGGAAGGCCATCGCCGGGCAGTGGGCGCATGCGGAGTTCGGCGCCCTGTGCCAGCTGCACGGTCTCGGCGTGCCAGTCCCGTATCCGGCGCAGATAACGGGCACCGAGATCCTGCTCGAGTTCATAGGCGACGACGACGGCACCGCCGCGCCCCGACTCGCCGAGACCCGGCCCGGCACCGCCGAACTGGCCGACTTGTGGGACCAGCTCACCGAGGCGCTGGTGACCCTCGCCTCCGGCGGGCTGGCCCACGGCGACCTGTCCCCTTACAACCTGCTCGTGCACCACGGTCGGCTGGTCATGATCGACCTCCCGCAGATGATCGATGTCATTTCCAATCCGAACGGATCACAGTTCCTCGAGCGGGATGCCCGCAACGTCGCGTCGTGGTTCGCGTCCCGGGGCCATCCCGGCGCGGATCCGGAAAGGCTGACGGCACTCCTGTCGGAAGAAGCCCGCCTGCGGTAAGACCCGGCCCTCGTCATGGCGGGAACCCTGTTCAGGGCAGGATGAGGCGAGCGCCCGCGTCCTCGGCCTCGCGGGCGTCATCGAGGGCGTGGGTGCGGACGAGGTCCGCCTCGGCGGTCTCCCGTGACGAGAAGTCGACCCGCGCGGTGTAGCGCCGGGCGAATGCCAGGGTCCTGATCAGCGCGCCAAAGTTGCGGTTGTGAGTCGCGCCCTTGAGCGCGGCCAGGTAGTTGGCCCGGTAGACGATGGGGATGACAATGCGGATCTCGCCGCCGCTTGCAAGCTCCGCGTTCATCATGATGCGCGAGATGCGCCCGTTCCCGTCATCGAACGGGTGCACCTCCGCGACCAGGAACATGAGGAAGACAGCCCGGGCAAAGGGATCCAGCAGGTCCTTCCCGGCCTCGAAGCCCGCTCGGAGCGTCCTGGTCACGAGATCGGGCGCGACGAACTCGGTGGCCCCGGCCCGGTTGGCCCGTGTCTTGAAAGCGCCAGGGTTTTTCTCCGGCCGGGCGCTCATCAAGGTGGCGTGCCGCAGCCGCAGGAGCTCGATGAGCCCATCCGGGGTGCGGGGGACCGTGGCCATCTCCGCGGGATCGACGACGATCTGGTACGTGCCGAGCACATCATGGGCATCTTGCGGTCGGCTAGCCGGGACGTTGCTGTCGAAGACGATGTCCGCCGCCTCGTCGAGGGTGAACTCCGTGCCCTCGATGAAGTTGGAGAAGTACGCTTCGTAGAAGGGCAGCAACGTGCGTCGGCCCGCGTACGCGGGCAGGTCGGGCATGATGTCTGGTGGCGTTTCCAGCAGGGTCTCGGCCAGTTCCTCGAACGCCTCGACCCGCCGCGTGTCGTACGGCTGGCCCTTGGAACTGGCGCGCAGCTGAGGTGACGCGAGCGGCACGTCGCTGCGCGTCGCGAGTGCTGCCGAGACGAGGCCGTCCAGCAGCCGGAACTGCGTCCTCCGCCGCAATGGCTCCGCGATGGCCCGGGCGTTGTCCCGCAGCAGGTTGAGGCCTTCCTCGCCGCGTTGGCGGAGAAGGCGGTCGAGCCATGCCTCGAGTTCCACGCGCGTGAGCGTTCGATGCGGGGTGCTGGCCGGCGAAGGGGCAAGGTTGTCGAGCAGGGCGCGTTCCGCGGAGCTGAGCCACAGCCCGTCTGGCAGGGGGATGTCACCGGGCTGGGGGCCGCTGCCCGAGCGCGGGTAGACCGTCACCTCCGGTAGGACGAGCGGCCTGCGCCGGGGGTGGACTACGTACAGCGCTCCGTCCGTCGGCATCCCGCCGGACTGCGCGCTGCGGTCCGCGAATACGGCCCCTGGAAGGTCATGCGCGACGATAGGCCACAGGTGTCGCCGAACAACATCTCCGGGTGAAGACTTGAGGTCGGGAGTGTAGATTCCGCTGGCCAGACGGCGCAGTGTCCCGCGCCTGACTGCCCGGGCAAGGACAGCGGAGTCCGCGTTATCCGCGAATACGATCGGCTTCCAGGATCCCGTCTCACTCGTCATCTGCCGTGCCTAGCCCCGGTCTTCGGTCAGGTTTTTGTACATCATAGCTCCTGCCGGTCAGGTTTTTGGGCGTCGAAAGGCTTCTCCGGTCAGGTTTTTGAGAAGGCGCGCCCGCGCCGCGAGCCCGTCGGTTATCCAGCCGGCCATAACGGCCCTGTTGCCGCGCAACTGCCCGGCGAGGGGACGCAGGCGGGGATGAGTCCGCGACGCCAACCGATGCTGCAATCGATTGCTGGCGTCACGCGTTCAGTAAAGACCGAAGTTCATGCAACGCAGGGGGCGCTGCTGGGGTGGTCTTGAATGGCTGACGCGGGTCCACCTGTCCGGACTCAGTCGGCGACATGCCGCAAGGGCAGCCAGGCGGCGAAGGTCCTCTTACAGCCAGGATCGGATCCACTCCAGTGCGCGCTCCGATGCGGGCTTGTACCGTTGCGGGACGGTCGGCAGGCGACGGGCTATCACGCCCGGGTCGACGAGCCCGGACTCCAGCAGCGCGGCCACGAAGTTCCGGTCCTTCTCGCGGAAGGCGCACAGTTTCGCCGTGCACAGGTCTTCCTTATCGAGGCACCACCCGGTGAACTGCGGCTCGCCTGATGGCGCGGCGGTGTTGGCGTTCTGCACCTTCACCAGCCGGCCCCGCCAGCCGTCCGGGAGCGCGGAGGTCTCCATGTCCACGCCGTCGATGCTGAAGCCGTGCATCTCCTCGAACGGGGAGAACTCGCCTGCCACGCCCTCGATGAGGTCCGCCAGCCGCGCGGCCTCGGCGTTGTCCCCGGCGACCGGCAGGATGTCGATCTCCAGTGACATCGTGGCGTCCGCAGGCAGCCGGTCGTCATCGAAGGAGCCCAGGATCGCCTGGGAGCCGACAACGATACCTCGGGCTTCCCGGTGATCTGGCACGCCGTCCGGATGGCGTGCTCCAGCTGGTCGCGCCGCATCAGCTGGCCAGGCCAAGCACCTCGGCGCGCTCGTCTTGCGCGAGCAGCCCGCCCATCGGGGAGACCTCGCGCATCTCGATCGAGTCGCGGTCCAGGCCGGTCAGGGCACGGTGGAGCCCCGGCAGGTCGCCGCGCTCGACCAGCAGCTCCCAGCGATCGAGGTTGCTCACGTGCGGCTCGCCGGACACCCCGCCGCGCAGCCGACGCAGGTTCCGCTCGATCCGCGGCTGCCACGACTGCAGGCACGAGGAGGTCAGGTGCGCGGAGAGCCTGCGGTGCAACAGCCACGAGCGGCGCTCGGAACGCGTCAGCTCGGGGACGACGTAACGCCGCGCCACCTCCAGCCGGTACCCCATGCATGACAGCAGCCGGTCGAGTTGCCCGTCACTGGGATTCACCTTGCCGGACAGCATCTGGCTAATGCTGGACTGGCGGACGCCGCTCACTCGCGACAGCTCAGACTGGCTGGTGCCCGTTTCGAGCATCACCTCACGCAGCAGATCACCCCGGCCGGACATACCCTTAACTATAGCGCCTGGCACTATAACCGCGCTCCCCGCGCGCCGTGCCTCCGCGAGCCGGGCATGCTTTCCCGTGCACCTGCCTAGGCTGCGCCTTGCCGGCACTGCGCCTTGCGCTGGCGGGCCTGCCCCGGATGTTCTGGATACCGCTAGCGCAATGATTGATCTGCACCCACCCGCAAGGCGCGGTTCGGTGCCCGATCACGCACGAGGGAGAGATCATGAGCTACCCACCACCCCTGTACCTCGGGGACCGCGGCGAGTCGATTGCGACGTACCGACGGGTCAATCACCCGCCGGAAGTGCAGCGTGCAGCCGGGACCACCGTGCATTACCTGGCGACGGGCACCTCAACCGCAGGGCAGTTCGGGCTGTACCGCTGGGAGATGGGTGCCGGGCCGGGCGGCCCGGATCCTCATTTCCACCGGACGATCTCGGAGTCGTTCTACATCCTTGAGGGCAGCGTGGCCATTTTCGACGGCACCGTGTGGATCGATACCGAGCCCGGCGACTGGGTCCACGTGCCGGCAGGCGGGATCCACGGCTTTAAGAACAACTCCGGCGCGCCAGCCAAGATGCTGCTGCACTTTTGCCCCGGTGCGCCGCGCGAGGAGTACTTTGAGCGCGTTCCTGACATGCGGGACGCGCCGGAGGAGGAGCGGGTCGCCTTCTTCCTGAAGCACGACACGTTCTGGGCCTGAACCCGCAGCCCAGGCGCGGCGTAGCCCGCGGCCATGCCCCCGCCCGAGGCGGAGGCGTTCACGTCTCGCACGACCACGAATACATCCCGCTCGGCGGCTGGCTGGGACAACGCGAGGTCCGGTTCCCGCCAGCTTGCGGTACCGGGGGCTGGCAGGCTGTGTCGCGTGACTGGTTCCTTCGATGCTGTTGCTGACCGGTTCGCCGTCTCCAGCCAGGGATTCGCGGGCAGGCTCCGGGCCGTGCTGCCAGGGCAGTGGTCCTGGCCGACCCCATGTACCGAGTGGACGGTGCGCGACCTGGTGAATCACATGACGCGGGGCAACCTCAGCTACGCGCGCCTGCTGCAGGGCGGTACCGCCGCGGAGTTCCTGCGCTGTCGCGACGAGGACGCGCTCGGCGCCGACCCCGTCGGGGCGTACACGCGCTCCGTGCGGGCTTGTGCGGGGGCGTTCGCCGCCCGCGGCGCACCGGATCGGATGGTCGATTACCCTCTCGGCATGATCACCGGCCGTCAGGCGCTCGCCGTGCGCACCGCCGATAGCATCATCCACACGTGGGATCTTGCCCGGGCCATCGGTGCCGATGAGCGTCTCGATCCCGACCTGGTCACCTGGGTCGGCGGTCATCTCCGCCAGATCTACGCTGGCCTGGCCGAAACACCCGTCGCCGCGAACACCACCCACCGGTTCTTCGCCGCACCTCGGGGCGAACTCGATGACGACGCCCCGCGCCAGGACCATCTCCTGCACCTGATGGGCCGCACTCCCGGTAAGCAGGTCACTAGCCAGCATCAGGTAGATCACCGGCCGAGCCGCTCCAGGGCCTCGGCGTAGCGCGGCAGTTCCTCGCCGAGAACACGGTCGAGCAGTTCGGCGCGGTTGTGGTTCTCCACGTACTCGCGGATCGCCTGCCGGGCGACTTCCTGCATGGACTGCTGCTCTAGTTCGGCACGCCTGCGCAGCGCCTGGGTTTCATCGTCTGCAAGCCTCAACGTCATCGCCATGCACACGGTGATATCACCGGTGATACCGGACTGGGCTTGCGGGAGCGCTTAGCTCAAGTTTTAACCTTCTTGGTCACCTGATCCGAGTGTCCGTTTTATGGAAATATGTGGATTTTGCGGGAAGCTGGATAACGGGGACGCGGCAAGCCCCGCGGACTCGAACACTCGTGTGGAACTTAGGTGCTGATATGCAGCACATAAGTTCCACACGAACGCCCGTGCCAGCCTCGGG
>JAFMRC010000034.1:0-8749 GCA_017354375.1 Nocardiopsaceae bacterium
GGCCGTGCTCGCGCAGGCGCCCGGATCGGTGGGCGGCCGGCTGAAGGTCACCGAGCAGGGCGAGGTCATCTTCGCCCGTTACGGCCGGTCCGCGATCGGGCTTCGTCACCTGGAGCAGGTGACGTCCGCGGCCCTGCTGGCGTCCTCGCCGTCGGTTGAGTCCCGCAACGCGGCCGCGGCGGCGGCGTTCGCTGAGCTGGCATCGCGGATCGACGAGGCGGCGAAGCGCGCCTTCCGCTCGCTGGTCGAAGCCGATGGCTTCGCCGAGTGGTTCGCCAGGGTCAGCCCCCTGGACGAGATCGGGGGCCTGCGGATAGGCTCCCGCCCGGCGCGTCGTGGCCACGGCGGCGGTCCGCTGGGCCTGGAGGACCTGCGCGCGATTCCGTGGGTGTTCGCCTGGTCCCAGACCCGCCTCAACCTCCCCGGCTGGTACGGCCTCGGCACCGGCCTGGCCGCGGCTGCCTCCGCCTCTTCTTCTTCCTCCTCTTCCTCCTCCCCTATTTCCGACATTTCCGGTGTATCCGGATCGGGGAGGGGTGATACCTCCGATATTGACTCTGGAATCGATGAATTGCGGCGCGCCTACAAGGAGTGGCCGCTGCTCGCGACGCTGCTGGATAACGCCGAGATGAGCCTGGCCAAGACCGACCGGGTGATCGCCGCGCGGTACCTGGCGCTTGGCGGTCGCGAGGATCTCACGAACCAGGTGCTCGCGGAGTACGACCTGACTCGTCACCTCGTCCTGGAGGTGACCGGCCACGATCGGTTGCTCGCCGACCGTCCGGTGCTGTCCCGTGCCGTCGTGCTCCGCGATCCGTATGTGGACGCCCTTTCCTACCTGCAGCTGCGCGCCCTGACCGCGCTGCGCGCGGAGGAAGCTCCCGCCGCACGGGAGCCCCTGGAGCGCTTGCTGCTCTTGACGGTCAGCGGCATCGCCGCCGGCCTCCAGAACACCGGGTGATGAGGCGGCCCCGCGCCCGGGTGAAAGTGCCAACGCGCCGTTGACGCGGGGTCAACATGCCATCCAGCCTCTTGACCAGTGGGACGACATGGAACCCGCCAGGCGGGCGTATGGTTTCACCCGTGAGCAGGACGCACCGGCTTGAACTTGACGACCAGACGCTGCGTGAGTGGGACGCGGTCGTGCTCGCCTCCGGACCGGACGGGATCGTGCTGGACCGGTCCGCGTTCTACCCGGGCGGCGGCGGGCAGCCGCCGGATCACGGGACGCTGCTGTGGGGCGGGGTCCAGACCCGGGTAGCGGGCGTGCGCAAGGGCGACGACCTGTACCTGATTCCCGCCGAGGGCGATCCGCTGCCACCGCCCGGCACCGCGGTTCGCGGCGCGGTGGAGGACGCGCGCCGGACGGCGCTAATGCGGACGCACTCGGGGCTGCACGTGCTGTGCGGAGTCGTGTTCAGGGACTTCGGCGCGCTGGTGACCGGCGGGAACATGGAGCCGCTCACGGCCCGGATGGACTTCAACCTGGACTCCGTCCCGCCCGGGTTCAAGGAGTCGGTCGAGGAGGCGTGCAACGCCGAGTTGCGGCTTGATCGCCAGATCGTGGTGCGGGAACTGCCGAGGGACGAGGCGTTCGCTATCCCGGACATTATCCGCACCGCCACGAACCTGGTTCCGGAGGACGTCAAGCAAGTACGGATCATCGACATCGTCGGCCTTGACACTCAGGCCGACGGCGGAACCCACGTGGCTTCTACCGGGCAGGTCGGCCGCATTTCGGTCGTCAAGGTGGAGAACAAGGGCAAGGGATTCAGGCGGCTGCGGATCGCGATCGGGGACTCCTGATGGCCGGTGCGCCGCCGGGGCCGCCGGGGCCGCAGGGGCCGCTAGATCCGCTAGATGCGGGAGCGCTGCACGAGGAACTGCGCGGCGGGCTGTGGAACTCCGTGACGGTGGTGCCGTCAACGGGGTCGACGAACGCGGACCTGGCCGCGGCGGGAGGTCCCGAGGGCCAGGTGCTCGTCGCGGAGGAGCAGACCGCGGGCCGGGGCCGGATGGGGCGCTCGTGGGTGAGCCAGCCGGGGGCGTCGCTGACGTTCTCGGCGCTGCTCCGCCCGGACAGGGTTCCGGCGGAGCGCCGCGGCTGGCTGCCGCTGCTGGCCGGGGTGGCCGTGGCCGGGGCGATCCGCGAGGTGAGCGGCCTGCCCGCGATGCTGAAATGGCCCAACGACGTGCTGATCGCGGGCAGGAAGGCGGCCGGCATCCTCGCCGAGCAGGCGGCCGACGGCGCGGTCGTGATCGGCATCGGGATCAACGTCGCGACCACTGCCGACGCGCTGCCCGCTGGCCCCGGGTCCGCTGGCCCCGGGTCTGTCGGCTCCGGCGGCCTGCCCGGGACGTCAATCGTGGTCGAAGGCGGGAAGGCGCCGCGGCAGCGGCTGCTCGCCGAGGTGCTGCGCGGGCTGGAGCGGCACTACCTCGCGTTCCGCGACAACCCCGACCCGGAGGCGACGGAGCTGCTCGCGAAGTACCGGACGCTGTGCGCCACCCTGGAGCAGCAGGTCCGCGCGGAGCTTCCGGGCGCTCGCGCGCTGACGGGCAAGGCCACCAGCGTGGACGCCGCCGGTCGGCTGCTGATCACGACGCCGGGCGCCGTCGCGCCCGTCCCTCTCTCCGCCGGAGACGTCGTCCACCTCCGCTGACGATGCCCGCGGCCGTGGTGGGGTCGCCGGGCCGGCACGGCCGCGGGCCGTGCCGTAAAGCCTCGGGGGATCAGCCGACCTGGAACGGGCGCATCATGTCGTTGTCCTCGTGGTCAATGAAGTGGCAGTGCCAGACGTAGCGGCCCGCCCGGTCGAAGCGGGCCGTGAACCTGGTGATCAGGCCGGGAATCGCCATGACCGTGTCCTTGGGGCCGGTCTCCCACGCGGGGGGCGGCTGAATCGCCCCGCCGCCCAGAGGCTGGCGGTTGAGCACCCGGAACTGCACGAGATGCAGGTGGATCGGGTGGCCCTGCGGGCCAAAGTTCCAGATCTCCCAGGTCTCCGTCGAGTTCAGGGCCGGGGTCTCGGTGATGGGAGCGGACCAGTCCAGCGGGTTGGGCGTGCCGTTCGCGTCGAGGGTTCCGACGGACATCTTGTAGATCACGCCGGCGCCGAGCTGTGCCGAGTCCAGGTGGACCGTGGAGAGCTGCCTCACGTTCGTGGGGGTGCCAATGGGGGCGGGGGCCGGCAGGGTGAGCTGGTCCGGCGGCGTCGAGGTGTCCCTTGAGACGAGCGGGACCACGGTGAACTGCATGACCTGCCCGATGGTGTCCGGCTGGTTGCTCGATTCCTCGTTGACGAGATAGAGCTTGGTACCTGGTGTTATGCCGGTAAAGTCGATGATGATGTCATACCTCTCGGCGGCGTTGATTGACAGCGCCTGCGCCGGTACCGGGGCGGGCAGGAAGCCTCCGTCCGAGCCGATCACCCAGAGCGGCAGCACCGCCGCGGAGCGGGCGGAGAGCGGGTCGCTGACGATCTTGATCTGGAACGGCTCGAAGTTGGATCCGTTCAGGACGCGGAACCGGTAGCGGCGCGGTTCCACGTCCAGGTTCGGCCAGACCACGCTGTTGACCGTGATGGTGTTGCCGGTGAACAGCGGGTTCCAGTACGGGGGCACGTCGGTCTGGGGAATCCACGGCCCGGTCGTGTCGCCGTAGTCGGAGCGGCTGGCCGGGAAGTACAGTGAGCCGTCGGCGTTGAACGTCTTGTTCCCGAGCACCATCATGATCTCGTAGTACTTCTTGCCCGGGGGGTCGAAGGGCATGGGGGCGGGTCCGGGGAGCACGCCGGGGGGGAGGTCGTTGGGGCCGCCGCGCAGTATCACGAAGCCGAGCAGGCCCGGGTAGACATTGGTCCGGGTCATGCCGAGGGCGTGATCATGGAACCAGAGTGTGCAGGCGGCCTGGTCGAGCGGGTAGACGTAGGTCGCCGTGCCCGGCGCCCAGACAACCCTCCACCGGTCGAAGGCCTCCTGCTTGTACTGCTCGTAGAAGGAACCGACGGTGGCGTAGCCGCGCGGGATGTTCCTCGCCACGGGCAGGTACCACGCCTCGGGGTAGCCGTCGCTCTCCTGGTAGGTGTGCCCGCCGTGCAGGTGGGCGACTATCGGCACCGGGCCGGTGTACGGCGGCGGTGTGCTGGTGAACGTCGGCATCGAGTCCCTGCCCTCTATGCCGCCCGGCGGGTTGGCCCAGTGCAGCGTGGGGTCGACCGTGACCAGCGGGCTCTGGTAGTGCCCTGCGGAGTCGACGAACTGGTTCACCCAGGTGGCCTGCACCGGACGTCCGGCCCTCGCCTCGAGGGTGTATCCAGGGGTGTGGCAGGCTCCCCGCCTGCCGATAGCCCCGTATCCGAAAACGGTGGTTGCCGGATAGGTGGACGGCAGCATCTGCTGGGTGACGCGGCCCGTGCCGATCACGTACTCGTCGCGATCGAACCCGGGCCTGGACGGCGGCATGGCCGGGAGGACCGGCAGTTGCGCGACGTACTTAGGGATCGTTGTCGGGTCCAGTATGTCGGCCTTCGCGCTGTCTCCGGTGCTCAGCAGCAGAGGCCCTCCGATCGTAGCGGCCGCGCCGGTGACGACACCAGCCTTAATGACCTGCCTCCGAGTGGGGGACATAGTCCTCCACACCCCCTCCATGCTGAAGTCAGAAATTCTCCATGGACCACCGCGTTTTACCTGTGGATGATGAATACTCTCAGAATCTGGCAACGTGGCGCAAATGGCATATTGTCCTGTCGCGTGGGCTGATCGACAAAGGAAAGTACGCAGTTGAGCGACGGTACGCAGTTGAACGATAAGGAGCAGGAGATGGCCTCAGACCGCACGTCAGCGTCGGATGCCGGGCAATCCGGTAACGGAAATGCCGCGGACGTGGCGCCCCCGGTCGTGTCCGCCGGTCCCTATCTGCGCGGCGGGCTGGCCGCGTTGTCGGTCGGCGCGGCTGTTATCCATTTCTCTGTTATGTTCGAGCATTTCTCGGAATACTGGGCGTACGGGGCCTTCTTCCTGGTGTCCGGCTGGGCGAAGGCGGTCTGGGCGGTCGCTGTCTGCTGGCGCCCTTCACGCTGGCTGCTATGGGGCGGCGCCATCGGTAACGCGCTCATCGTCGCGGTGTATGTCGTTACCCGCACCGCCGGGGACGTGATCGGGCCCGGCGCGGGCCAGGCCGAGGCCGTGGGCGGCGTCGATGTGGCATGCACCGTCTTCGAGGCCGCTATCGCGGCGGGCGCCCTTCTCCTGCTGCTGCGGAGATCCGGCACCGAGGACCGCAAAGTCCCGGCCCGGTCGGCCAGGCGACTGCTGGCGGCTTCCGCCGGCGGCGTGCTCGTCGCTACCATCGCGGTGTCCACCCCGGCTCTGGCCGGACCCGAGGGGCCGGATGGCATGGCGGGCACGGGCATGGGCAGCAGCGCTCCGGCGCTGGCCCCGACCGCCGAGCAGATCAGCGCGACGGCGACGCTGCTCAGCCAGACCAAGGCCAGCCTGACCCGGTACCAGGGCATCCAGACGGCGCTCGCGGCCGGCTACCGCAAATCGGTGGTGAGCGGCGACCTTGAGTACCTGTTCTCCGGCAACGGCGGTTTCGCCGATCTCGATCCGCGGCACCCCTCAGTGCTGGTGTACGCCGTCAACCTGCCAGGGCACGCCACCCCCGTCCCGCTAGGGGCGATGTACATCGCGCCTCCCGGCATGACGGGCCTGATGCGGATCGGCGGCCCACTGACGCCCTGGGAGACGCGCGACCTTGACTGCGTCCACGGCCAGGTATCCGTATACGACGTCCCGTTCTACGGCCAGAAATGCTCATCCGCGACCTGGAATCCGGCCCGGGTTACCGTGCAGATCCTGCACGTGTGGACCGTGCCCTTCCCGGGCGGGCCGTTCACCGGCGACATCAGCAAGACCGCGGTCCGCGAGGCGGCCCAAGAGGCGCTAGCGACGGGCTGACGGCGCTAGCGACGGGCAGGTGCCCTCGCGTGGGAGCATGTCTGCATGGCGCATGACGATATCTTGACGGACGGCGAGGAATACGTCGAAACGTTGCATCCGCACTGGAAGATCCTGGTGCGTCCGGTCGCGGTCGCCGTGGTGGTGCTGGCAGTGCTGCTGGTGCTGGAGGTGATCATCCCCGCGGGGAGCGCCGCCTCCATCGAGCGGCTGGCCGTCCTGGTCATCGCCGTGGTGTTCCTGATGTGGTGGCTGATGCTCCCGCTACTCCGGTGGCGCACCACGACATATGAGCTGACGACGCTGCGAGTGCGGGTCAGGACCGGGATCCTGGTCAGGAACGGCCGGGACGTCCCCCTCTCCCGCATCGTGAACATCTCCTATCACACCAGCCTCCTTGACCGGATGTTCGGCTCCGGCACGGTGGTCCTGGAGACGGCAGGGGAGCACGGCGACCTGACGCTAGACGAGATCCCGCACGTGCAGCGCATCCAGTCGATGCTGT
Organism: Nocardiopsaceae bacterium; assembly: GCA_017354375.1. Taxonomy (GTDB): domain Bacteria; phylum Actinomycetota; class Actinomycetes; order Streptosporangiales; family Streptosporangiaceae; genus Trebonia. The sequence goes on from JAFMRC010000034.1 coordinate 6,467, forward strand.
TCCAGCTTTCGGAGGACGAGCGGGTGCATGGTGACGAGGAGAGCCAGGACAGGTAACCGGCGGCGCAGGGTCAGCGCGCTCACCAGGGCCACGGCCAGCAGCACGGCGACGAACAAGACCGTTGACGGCCACCCGCCGCGGGCGTAGAACACCCCGCCCACCGACCCGGCGATGCTGCTGCCGACGTAGTACAGGCACAGGTACAGCGCCGACGCCTGGGCCGGGGCGACCCGGGCCAGCTTGGGCACCCAGCTGCTGGCGACCGAGTGCGCAGCGAAGAACCCGGCCGTCAGCACCACCAGCCCCGCCACGATCGCCGCCAGCGACGCGGGCAGAGTCAGCGCCACGCCGCCGAACGTCACGGCGATCCCGGCGGCCAGCACGCCGTACCGGCCGAGCCGGTCGGCGAGCCGTCCCGCCTGGGTTGACGAGAACGTGCCCGCCAGGTACACGGTGAACAGCGCCCCGATGGCCGCGGGGGGCAGGCCGAATGGCGCGGCGGAGAGCCGGAACGTCAGGTAGTTGTACACGGCCACGAACGCGCCCATCAGCGCGAACCCGATCAGGTACAGCCGCAGCAGCCTGGTGTCGGCCAGGTTCTGCCGCAGGCCGCCGAGCAGCACCCGCAGCCGGAACGGCACCGGCGTGAAGAACCGTGATCGCGGCAGCAGCACCGCGAACGCTACCGCGCACGCGAGCGCAAGCCCGCTCACCCCTGCCGTGGCGACCCGCCAGCCACCGTGCGAGGCCAGCACCCCGGCGATGATCCGCCCGCTCAGGCCGCCGATCGCATTGCCCGCGATGTACAGTCCCATCGCCCGGCCGAGCGAGCCCCCCTCCACCTCCTCAGCCAGGTAGGCCATGGCGACCGCGGGCACCCCGGCCAGCGCGAATCCCTGCAGCACGCGCACGGCCACGAGCACCGCGAGTGACGGCGACAACGGCTCGGCCAGTCCGCACACGGCGGCTATCAGCACGGACACGGTCATCACCCGGCGCCGCCCGAGCACCTCCGACAGCGAGCTGACCGGGATGATCGCGACCGCGAGCGCGCCGGTCCCCGCTGACATCGCCAGGCTCGCCGCCGCGGGCCCCGCCCGGAACGCCGTCGACAGCAGCGGCAGCAGCGGCTGCGGCGAGTACAGCAGCGCGAACGTCGCTAGCCCGGCCGCGAAGAGCCCGAGCCTGACCCGCCGCATCCCGAGATCGGAATGCCGCAGCGGTCGCGTCTCCGTCAGCGTGGCTGTCACCTCACTGACGCTAGGCCGACCTTATTGATACGTCCAATACATGGATGATCAGGTAATAATGCGAATATGAATGAGACTGGTGACGCGGTGGTGGCCGCGCTGGACGCGCTGGCGCCCCGGCTGCGCCAGTTCGCGGTCGTCGCCCGCGAGCAGCACCTCACCCGCGCCGCGGAAATCCTCGGCGTCCCGCAACCCACGCTGTCCCGCTCCATCGCGCGACTGGAGTCCGACCTTGGCATCCCGTTGTTCACCAGGCCCGGCCGTTCCATCCGGCTGACTCGCCATGGCACATTCCTCTATGAGGCTTCCGAACGGATCATCCCGTCTCTCACCGCTACCCTGACTCACCTCGTGGAGGAGGCGGACACCGAGCGCGGCCGGGTCGCGCTGGGCTTCCTGCACACGCTGGGCGGGCAGGCGGTCCCCCGGCTGCTCCGCGACTTCCGCGCGTTGCACCCCGGCATCCGGTTCGCGCTGGTACAGGGTGGATCCGAGGCGCTGCTCGCGCGCCTGAAGGAGGGGGAACTCGACGTCTACCTCACCGCGCCGCTGCCGACGGGTCCTGGCACGACGGCCCGGGCGCTGGATGAGCAGCGGATCGACCTGTTCGTCCCGGCCGGGCACCCGCTTGCCCGGCGGCACGACGGGATACGCCTGGCCGAGGCTTCCGGCGAGGACTTCATCTGCATGGAGCCCGGCTACGGGCTCCGCGCGATCACCGACGAGCTGTTCCGGGCGGCCGGGTTCGAGCCGCGGATCACCTTCGAGGGAGAGGAAGCGGATACCGCCCGCGGCCTGGTCGGCGCGGGCCTTGGCGTGTCGCTGCTGCCCGCCACGGAGTCATCGCTGTCGGATCCGGCCGTCTCGTCGGTCCGGATAACGGCACCGAAGGCGGTCCGGACGGTCGGCCTCGCCTGGCTGACCGACCGCCCGCTGACCGCCCCGGCGTCCGCGTTCCGCGACTTCACCCTCACCTACGCCGGCCGCCTATTGCATTAGCCCGCAGCCCCCACGCGCGGGTGAAAGTGCCGTT
>JAFMRC010000034.1:8759-24827 GCA_017354375.1 Nocardiopsaceae bacterium
GCCGTAGCAACGGCACTTTCATGTGGCCGGGGCGGGGTGTGAGCTAGCAGCTGCTCTTGTAGATGTAGGGCTTCTTGCTCGGGCTGTTCATGTTCTGCGGCGTGATGACCGCCAGAGGCGTGTTGATGCTCGCCGTCACGTGCTTGCCGTTCAGCGCGTTCACGGCCTGCTCGACGCCGTCCTGGCCCTCGGCGTAGGGATCCTGGGCGACGGCGATCTGGATGGTGTTGCTCTTCATCGCCTGCATCTGCTGGGGCTCGGCGTCGAAGGTGGCCATCTTGATCTTCCCGCTCTTGCCGGCGTGCTGGAGGCCGGCCGCGGCGCCCTGCGCGGTCACGGTGTTGGCGGTGAAGACGCCGGCGAGCTTCGGGTTGGCGACGATGTCGCTCTCCATGAAGCTCGTGGCCGCGGTGGTGGTGGCGGCGACGTCGGTCTGCTCGGGCAGCAGCTTGATCTTCGGGAACTTCGCCTTCATCTCCGCGTCGAAGCCCTGCACGCGGGCATCGGTCGTGGAGGTTCCCTTGGCCATGCTGAGCACCGCTATCGTGCCCTTGCCGCCGACCAGCGCCCCGAGCTTGTCCGCGGCGAGTTTTCCGCCGGCCACGTTGTCGGACGTGATCCGGCTCACGCCGAGCGACTTATTGCTCGATGACGTGTCGACGAACACGATCTTGGAGCCGGCGGACTGCACCCTTTGCAGGTCCGGGTCGAGCTTCGAGGCGTCGGTCGGCGCGACCAGGAGCGCGTTGGGCTTGGTCACGGCGGCGTCATCGATCAGCGGCTTCTGCCCGGGAACGGTGAAGCTGGGCGGTCCGCCGGTCTTCAGGTTTACCCCGAGCTTGCTGGCCTCCGCCTTCGCCCCGCACTCCATGGTGACGTAGAAGGGGTCGCTGGCGTTTCCCACGATGAGCTGGAGATTCTTTCCGGACGCTGACTGCCCCGACCCGCTGCTGCAGGCCGCGAGCCCCAGCGCCGCAACCGCGACGGCGGCGACGCCCGCTATCCGCGCCTCAAGTCTTCGTGACATTGGTTCCTCCTGAATTGGGGACTCCTGCTGCTGCGTGAGTCCACGTACTCGTTTCGTTCCGCGGTTCCGCGTATCGCCGCGTCACGCGCGCTCTCGGAGCCGTCGGCGGAATTGGTCGAGGTAGACGGCGCACACTAGGACGATGCCGATGGCCACCTGCTGCCAGTACTCGTTGAGCCCGATGATCTGCAGGCCGGTGTTGAGGACCTGCGGGATGAATATCCCGATGAACGTGCCCAGCATCGATCCCCGGCCGCCGAAGAGGCTGGCGCCGCCGAGTACTACTCCTGTGATGACCGTGAGGTTGTCGGTGGTATGGCCGGTGAGGGTCGTGCCGTTGTTGAAGGCCAGCGATATCAGCCCGGCCAGCCCGGACAGGGCTCCGGCGAGGGCGTACACCTTGATGAGGTGGCGGTCCACGGCGACCCCGGCCCTGCGCCCGGCCTCCGGGTTGGAGCCGATCGCGTAGCTGTACCGGCCGAACCTGGTGTGCGCGAGGATCAGGCCGAAGACGAGCGTGACGACGAAGCTGATCACGATCAGCCACGAGACCCCCGCCACGGAGCCGAGTCCGATGGTGTCCGCCAGCGGTCCGGGCGGGGCGCCAAGGTCCTGCCCGCCGGTGATCAGGTAGCTCACCCCGAGAGCCGCGCCGAACCCGCCGAGCGTGGCGATGAGCGGCGGGATCTTGGCCTTCGAGACGAGGAATCCCTGTACAGTCCCCCAGCCGGCGCCGGAGGCGACACCGATCACCGTCCCGATGAGCACGATGACCCAGCCGCCCTTGCCCCCTCCGTTATGGACGAAGTACTCATCGGACACGACGCTGGCGAGGACGAGGACCGAGCCGACCGAGAGGTCTATCCCCGCGGTGAGTATGACGAACGTCTGTCCCACGGCCATGATCAGCAGCGGCGACGTGTTCTCGGCCATCAGCGAGAGGTCGTTGGTCGTGAGGAAGGTGTTCGGCGCCCGCACGGTGAAGAAGGCCATGATCAGGACGAGCGCGAGGATCGTCCAGGTCTCGTTGGCGGTGAAGAGCCGCCTGCCGATCTCGCGCCCACCGGGAAGGCGGAGCCCCGATCGCGGTGGTGAGGTGTCGTCAGGCGTCACCGTGGCATCGGATCTGGTGCCGGTCATGCCGCGTCCTTCCCATCGCCGTTGCCGTTCTCGCCAGCCGAGTCGCCGTTGCCGGATCGCACGGTCGCTTCCTCCGTGGTCAGCGCCCCGGTCATGGCGCCGACCAGCTGCTCGACCGTGGCGTCGGCGGCGCGGAACCGCGCGACCCGGCGGCCCATCCGCAGCACCTCGACCCGGTCGGCTACCGACAGCACCTCGGGCATGTTATGGCTGATCAGGACGACGGCGATGCCGCGGTCCCGGACGCGGCGGATGTTGTCGAGAACCCGCTCGCGCTGTAGCACCCCGAGCGCCGCGGTGGGCTCGTCCATGAAGATGATCTTGCTGGCGTAGGCGACCGCGCGGGCGACCGCGACCGACTGTCGCTGCCCGCCGGACAGCGACGCCACCGGGGCGCTGACATCGCGCAGCTCGACGCCGAGGTCGGCGAACGCCGTGACGGCACGCCGCCGCATCTCGGGCTTGTTCAGGATCCGCAGCGGCCGGAACCAGTAGATCTCCCTTCCCAGGTGCAGGTTCGCCGCGGCGTCGAGGTCCGGGGCGAGCGCGAGATCCTGGTACACGGTCTCGATCCCGGCGGCCCGGGCGTCGAGCGGGCTGCTCATGGTGACCGGGCGGCCAGAGATGAGGATCTGGCCGCTGTCTGGACGCAGCGCCCCGGCCAGCGACTTCACCAGCGTGCTCTTGCCGGCGCCATTGTCGCCGATCAGTGCGGTCACCTCGCCCTCGCCGGCCGTGAAGTTCGCCTCGTCCAGGGCCTGCACCTGGCCGTAGCGCTTCACCAGGTCGCGGGCCTCAAGCAATGGCGTCGACTCTTCTGGCACCAGTACCCCTTTCCGCCCGTTTCCGACCGGCAGATGGCGCTTATGAGCGTTCGTAACAGGTTCATCATGTGCCTCTTTGCGGCGAAGTGCCAAGCTCCCCCGGTCACAAACCGGAAACGTACGGCGCCACCGGTCAGGACTCCCTGGCTGCGGGGCTTTTACCGCGGCTTTACTATCTAGCTATGACCCGTGTGCTGCTCGCCGAGGACGACACCTCCATCTCCGAACCGCTGTCCCGCGCGCTTCGCCGTGAGGGCTACCAGGTGGAGGTCACCGAGGACGGGCCGGCCACGCTCGACCGCGCGCTGTCGGACGAGGCCGACCTCATCTTGCTGGACATCGGCCTGCCCGAACTCGACGGGCTTGAGGTGTGCCGGAGGGTCCGCGCCGAGGGCCACGCCGTGCCCGTGCTGGTCCTCACCGCTCGCGCGGACGAGGTGGACACCGTCGTCGGCCTCGACGCGGGCGCCGACGACTACGTCACCAAGCCGTTCCGGCTCGCCGAACTGCTTGCCCGGGTCCGGGCCCTGCTCCGGCGCGGCACCGCGGAGCCGCCGCCGGACGTCATCCGCGGCGTCCGGGTGGACGCCGGGGCGCGTCGCGCCTGGCACGGGAACGCCGAGCTCGACCTCACCACCAAGGAGTTCGACCTGTTGTGGATCCTGCTGCGGGACGCGGGAAAGGTCGTAACCCGCGAGCAGATCATGCGCGAGGTCTGGGACGCGAAGTGGTGGACGTCCACCAAGACGCTGGACATGCACATCTCCTGGCTGCGCCGCAAGCTCGGCGACGACGCGCACCATCCGCGGTTCATCACGACCGTCCGCGGCGTCGGCTTCCGCTTCGAGCGGGGGGACTAATTGCGGCGCAGGCTGTGGCTGGCGGTGACGGTCGTCGCGGTCGTCGCGGCGGTCGTCGCGAGCGTGCCGCTGCTGGTTGTCGCGGCCGCGTCGAACACGGCCATGCTGGCACTCGGCATCCCGCTGCTCGCCGTCGCGGTGATAACAGCAACACTGGCGGCCGGCGTCGTCGCGACCCGGACCACCCGCCCGGTCGAGGAGCTGTCGGAGGCGGCCGGCCGGCTCGGCACCGGCGACCCGCGGCCGGTCGGCAAGCGGTACGACGTCCCGGAACTCGACCAGGTCGCCGACGGCCTCGACAGCGCCGCCAGGAGGGTCACCCACCTGCTGACCGCCGACCGGGAGCTCGCTGTCGACGCGTCCCATCAGCTGCGGACCCCGCTGACCGCGCTGTCCATGCGGCTGGAGGAGATGATCGACTCGGCCGGCGACCCGGACGCGATCCGCGAGGAGGCCACGGCCGCGCTCGCCCAGGCCGAGCGGCTGGCCGAGGTCGTCACCCAGCTGCTGTCCCCGGCCCGCCGGGTCGGCGCCGGCTCGGCCGACCTGATCAGCATCGACAGGATCGTGCTGCAGCAGATGACCGAGTGGGAGCCCGCGTTCCGCCACGTCGGGCGCAAGATGGTACTCATCGGCGAGTCCCGGCTGCAGGCCTGCGTCACCCCCGGTGGCCTCGCGCAAGTCATAGCGACGCTGCTGGACAACGCCCTCATGCACGGCAAGGGGACGGTGACGATCAGGCGGACGCAGACCGATCGTTCGGTGGTGATCGAGGTCGAGGACGAGGGCGACGGGATCCCGGCCGAGCTCGTCTCCCGGATCTTCGACCGCGGCGTCAGCGACCGCCCCGAGGGCACCGGCCTCGGCCTGTCGCTGGCCCGCACGATGGCCGCGGCCGACGGCGGCCGGGTCGTCCTCGCCCGGCGCAAGCCGCCCGTGTTCGCGGTGTTCCTGCCGAGAAACCCCCCCGGCGACCCCGACCCCGATCGCGAGCGCCGCGCCGGCCCCGCGTGATTCCCCTTCAGCGTGCCAACCGCCCCCCTTCCGCGTGCCAAGTGCGCGTTTGGGCCGGCAAGAGCGAGCCCAAGTGCGCATTTGGCATGTTGGGTGGGGGCGCGCGTGGCGCGGGACGGGACACCTCGCGGGGCATCCCGCCTAGCGTGCCGAGTGCGCTTTTGGGCCGGCAAGAGCGAGCCCGAATGCGCACTCGGGCCAAAGCGGGAGGGGGACGCGAGAGGCACCACGTCCCCGCGACGGCGCTGGAGAGGTGGGTGGGACGGGGACAGGCGCCTCGATCCGTTCGGTATAAGCGGTTTTGTGGGTGTTCGCGGCGGCGCTCCAGGAGCCGCCAGGACAGGTAGATGGCCGCGGTGAGCAGGAAACCCGCCTCGAACGTCAGGTCGCCCGCGGCGCCGGCGTGGGAGGGAACGAGCCCGATGTACTTGGTCTGGTTGGAGAACAGCCAGATCGACAGGCCGCCGCCGACCAGCATCGCCACCGGGCCGGCCCAGTTGGCGTGCGCGGAGTCGAACAGCAGGCGCGAGACGCTGTCCGGGGACTGCCGGCGGCGCAGGAACTGGTCGCAGAACATGACGGCCAGCCACGGCGCGATCCAGTACGCGATGATCAGCAGGAAGTCGTTGTACGTGGACCCGGCGTTGCTCAGCTGGGACCAGGCCAGGAAGAACCCGACCGCGCCGAAGCCCAGCGCGACGATCGCGCGCCGGGTCCTCAGTGGAAGCCGGAAGCCGATCGCGTTGAACGAGATCGCGCCGGAGTAGATGTTCAGGGCGTTCGCGGCGATCGCGCCGATGCAGATGGCCAGCAGCGTGAAGTCGGCGAGCACGGACGGAAGCAGGCCCGTGAACACGCCGGTCGGGTTGGGGCCGAGGAACGCGCCGCTGTCGTTGACGGCGGTCGCGGCGGCCGCGCCGACGGTCTCCAGTAGCGCGCAGGACAGGAACAGCCCGAGCCCGGCCCAGCAGCCGATCGCCTTCCTGTTCGCGTCGGGCCGATAGTAGCGGGTGTAGTCCGACGCGTACGGGTTCCACCCCACCGCGTAGCCGAACGTCGCGCCGAGCGCGATCAGGAATGCGCCCGGGACGGTGTGGTGCGCCGTGCCCGGGTGCGCCTTGGACAGGATGACGCCGGAGGCGATCAGGAAGATAACCGCCAGGACCGGGAAGGCGTACCGCTCGAAGACGTGGATCAGGTTGTGGCCGAAGAACGCGAGGGCGATCTGCGCCGCGACCACGATCAGCAGGCAGAGGACCTGAGGGAGGCTGGTCAGGGTGTTCAGCGCGAGGGCGCCGGAGATGCTGTTCACCGCGAACCAGCCGATCCCGGCGACGACCGAGTTGATCCCGGCCGGCAGGGCGTTCCCCCAGTACCCGAAGCCGAGGCGGCTGATCACCATCTGCGGCACCCCGAGCCGCGGACCCCTCATGGACAGCAGGGCCTGGGTGATGCCGCCGAGCGCGCTGCCAACCACGATCGCGAGGACCGATTCGGTGAAGCTCAGCCCGAACGCCGCGACCGCGAGCACCCCGACGAAGATGGTAGCGAACTCCATGTTCGGGGAGGTCCAGGTCCAGAACAGCTGGATGGGGCGGCCGTGCCGCTCGTCACGCGGGATGAACTCCGCGCCACCGGGCTCGACGGCGATGACCTTGTCTCCGTAGGTGCCTTCCCTGACTTCGACGTCTGGTCGACGCTCAGCGGTCGTCATGATGCTGCTCCACGCTGGTAAGGGGGTGCTTACTGTCACGTTCACTGCGACGCTGCAGCCTGGGTTCTACCCGGATTAAGTGGTTCGGCATAAGCTACACCGCGTGTTTTCCGCGACTTCGAACAGGCCGGACGGGCCGGGGGGGCCGAACGGGCCGATCCCGAGGAAGACCGGCACCGGCATGCCGATCGTCGGCATGGTCGGCGGCGGGCAGCTGGCCCGGATGACCGCGCAGGCCGCGATCGGCCTCGGCGCTTCGTTCCGGGTGCTCGCCGGGTCGGCATCCGAGAGCGCCGCGCTGGTGACGAGCGACGTGGCGGTGGGGTCCCATCTTTCGCTGGCGGATGTTTCCTCGTTCGCGTCCGGATGCGACGTGGTGACGTTCGATCACGAGCACGTGCCCGGTGAGGTCCTGGCCTCGGTCGAGTCGTCCGGTGTCCTGGTGCGCCCGGGGTCCGCCGCGCTGCGGTTCACCCAGGACAAGCTGGCGATGCGGGAGAAGCTGTCGTCGCTGGGCGTGCCGTGCCCGCGGTTCGCCGGGGTGTCGTGCCTCGCCGACGTGGAGGCGTTCGCCGAGTCGGTCGGCGGGCTGGCTGGGGGGTCGGCCGGGGAGCCGGGCGGTGGATCGGCCGGGGGTTCGTGGCCGGTGGTGCTCAAGGCGGTCAGCGGCGGGTACGACGGCAAGGGGGTGTGGGTGGCCTCGTCTTCCCGGGAGGCCGCCTCGATCGTGGACGCCGCGACCTCGCGGGGGCTCTCGCTGCTAGCCGAGGAGTTCGTGCCGTTCCGCCGGGAGCTGGCGGCGCTGGCCGCGCGGTCGCCGTCGAAGCAGGGGGCGGTGTACCCGGTGGTGGAGACGGTGCAGGTGGAGGGGGTTTGCCGGGAGGTGATCGCCCCGGCGCCGGGGCTGGCCGCCCCGGTCGCGGAATCGGCGCAGTCGCTCGCGCTGACGATCGCGTCCGCGCTGGACGTGGTGGGGCTGCTGGCGGTGGAGCTGTTCGAGACGCCGTCCGGCTCGCTGCTCGTTAACGAGCTGGCGATGCGGCCACACAACAGCGGGCACTGGACGATGGACGGTGCCCGCACGTCCCAGTTCGAGCAGCACCTGCGCGCGGTCCTCGACCTGCCGCTCGGCTCGCCGGCGCCGGTCGCGGCCGGCGGGTTCACCGTGATGGCGAACATCCTGGGCGGCACCGATCCGGATGTCTACGACCGCTACGTCCACGTGATGGCCGCGGACCCGGCGCTGAAGGTGCATTTCTACGGCAAGGAGATCCGTCCCGGCCGCAAGGTCGGCCACGTGAACCTCGCGGGCGGTCGAGGCGAGGCTGTGGCGCCGCTCCGCGACCGTGCCCGCCGCGCCGCTAGCTACCTCCGCTGGGGTACCGAAGACGGTGACTGACGGCGACTGGTGGTGGCTAAAGTCGGGAATTGGTGATTTCCCGTGATGGGCGGCTTGCCGGGCTAGCCTGTGATTTGAGGGTTTTGTCGGGAATGGTGGGCCTGGAATGGGGTGGAGGTCACGTGACCATCGGCGAGGCACTTGCCGGGGCCCGGGCCAGGGCGGGCCTTTCGGTTGACGAGGTCAGCGAGCGCACGAAGATCAGGGAAATGGTCATTCGGGACATCGAGCGAGATGACTACGGAGCATGCGGTGGCGATCTGTACGTGCGGGGCTACGTGCGGGCCATAGCGAACGCCGTCGGCATCGACCCCCAGCCGCTGTTCCGCGAATATGAGTCGAGTGCCGCTGCGTCCCAGCCCGGCCGTGCGTCCCAGCCCGGCTGCGGATCCCAGCCCGGCCGCGGGTCCGAGCCTGGTCATGAGTCCCAGCCCGGCCGCGACCTTGTGCCGCTGCGGCTGCAGCCGGGTCCTCCGCGGCCCCGGCCCTCGCTGGCCCGGCGGGTGTGGTGGCGCATCCGTTGGAGCTGATTCCCGGCCGCTGTGCTTGACCCGCAGGCGTGACCCGTCAGCGTGGCCCGTGGGGCGTAGCCGTGCGCGTGGCCCGTACGCTTGACTCGTGCAAGCGCAGCAGCCCCAGGTAGGGGTCGTCATGGGGAGCGACTCGGACTGGCCGGTCATGGGCACGGCCGCCGAGGTGCTCGAGGAGTTCGGGGTTCCGTACGAGGCCGACGTGGTGTCCGCCCACCGGATGCCGAAGGACATGATCGATTACGGCTCCGCCGCGGCGGGCCGCGGCCTGAAGGTGATCATCGCGGGCGCGGGCGGCGCCGCGCACCTGCCCGGCATGCTGGCGAGCGTGACGCCGCTGCCGGTGATCGGCGTGCCGGTGCCGCTGAAGTACCTGGACGGCATGGACTCGCTGCTGTCGATCGTGCAGATGCCGTCGGGTATCCCGGTGGGATGCGTCGCGATCGGCGGTGCCCGCAACGCGGGCCTGCTCGCGGTCCGCGTCCTGGCCGCGGCGGATCCGGCGCTGCGGTCGAAGATGGAGGATTTCCAGGCCAGCCTGGCGGACCAGGCACACGCCAAGGGCGAGGCGCTGCGCGCCAGGCTCTGACCTCGGGGGTCTCATTTTGGGCACGTTGCCTGTTCATGGTGTTTTACGTGTGGCTGATCGGGCAGAATAGGACTAGCGCAGGACCGGGTAGGAATCCCCGGATCTTCGTGGTAGGCCGGGGGGATCTGCCGCACTGCGCTTAATGGGGTCAAGGGGGCAAAACCTTATGGCATTTTCTGTCGTCATCAAGCGTCGTTCGCTTCGCGGACTCGGCCTGTACCGCGGCTACGGCAGGCGGGCCGCTCCGAAGAGCGATGTTCGGCTGACGCCCGAGGGATCCGTCAAGCCGAACCACCAGTACCACGGCCTGCACAAGGCATCGGGACCCCGGCTTTCCGGTCCGTACGAGAAGCGGGCGGCGGCCCGGGCCGCTTGAGCCGCGTTGACGAGTGCCGGGCCAGCCCGGCCTGCCGCAGCCGGTTGGTTATGGCTACTATCGGGTAATGAGCACGTTCGCCCTTTCCGAAGAGCACGAGGCCCTCCGGCAGGCTGTCCGGGAGCTGGCCGACGACAAGATCGCGCCACGCGCCGCCGATATCGACCGGACCGGGCAGTTCCCGTGGGATGTGTACGAGGCGCTGGCGAAGGCCGGCTTCCACGCGTTGCACATTCCGGAGGCCTACGGGGGCGAGGGCGGCGACGCCCTCGCAAGCGTGCTGATCATCGAGGAGGTCGCGCGGGCGTGCGCCACGTCGTCGCTGATCCCCGCGGTGAACAAGCTCGGCACGATGCCCGTGCTGCTCGGCGCCGCCGAGTCCGTCAAGCAGAAGTACCTGCCGCCGGTGGCGCGGGGCGAGGCTATGTTCTCCTACGCGCTGTCCGAGCCCGAGGCCGGCTCCGACGCCGGCGGCGGCATGCGCACACGGGCCGTCCGCAAGGGCGATGGGTACGTGCTCAACGGCGTGAAGCGGTGGATCACCAATGCCGGTGTATCGAAGTTCTACACCGTGATGGCGGTGACCGACCCGGGCAAGGGACCGAACGGGATCACGGCGTTCGTCGTGGAGGACGGCGACCCTGGCTTCACGCTGGGAGCACCGGAGCACAAGCTGGGGATCAAGGGGTCTCCCACCAGGGAGCTGTACTTCGACAACACCGAGATCCCCGCCTCCCGGATGATCGGGGAGGAGGGCCAGGGCTTCAAGATCGCGCTGAAGACCCTGGACCACACTCGCGTCACGATCGCGGCGCAGGCGCTGGGCATCGCGCAGGGCGCGCTGGATTACGCGATCGGGTACGTGCGCGAGCGCAAGCAGTTCGGCAAAGCGATCGCCGAGTTCCAGGGCGTGCAGTTCATGCTCGCGGACATGGCGATGAAGCTGGAGGGCGCCCGCCAGCTGACCTACGCGGCTGCCGCCCGCTCCGAGCGGGCCATGCGGGGGGAGAAGGTCGCGGACCTGACGTTCTTCTCCTCGGCCTGCAAGACGCTCGCCTCGGACGTGGCGATGTCGGTGACGACCGACGCGGTGCAGTTGCTGGGCGGGTACGGCTACGTGAACGACTACCCGGTCGAGCGCATGATGCGCGACGCCAAGATCACACAGATCTACGAGGGCACCAACCAGATCCAGCGCATGGTCATGGCCCGCCAGCTCCTGAAGTAGGATTCGGCACTTCATGCGGTGGCGCCGCCGTCGATGACGAGGTCGTGGCCGATGGTGAATCCGGCTTCCGGGGAAGCGAGCCAGAGTACGGCGACGGCGGCTCTTGTACAAGTTGTAGTACAATGACATGCATGGCTGGTCCCGCGGTTATTCAGGTTCATCCGCTGTCGGAGGTAAGGGCCCGGCTGTCGGGGATTCTCGCGCGGTTCCGGCGCGAAGGCTCTGCGGCCGAGCCGGTGGCGTTCGGGACGCACCGCAAGCCCGAGGCCGTCCTGCTGCCGTACGAAGTCTACGAGCGGTACGAGGCGATAGCGCGCCAGCGCGAGCGCCTGGACTGGGCGCTGTCGGCCGCTGGATCGGTTCGGGCTGAACTGCCCGGGGCGTTCAGCCCCGAGCACGACCGGCAGGTCGCGGCCTACGTGGACGGCCAGATCGATGCGATCGAGCTTTACCAGCGGACCGTCGCTAGGTACCGGGGCGAGTAGATGCATGAGGATCCGTACGCCGATCCGGTGACGGGCGTCCTCCGCAACAAGCTGGGGCTGGGCACTGCCACAGCCCTGGAGGCGGCCGAGCGGGAGATCACCCACGCCGCGATGATCCTGCTGAGGGAGTCGCCGGTCAGGGCTACGTATGACCTTCCGCATCTGTGCGCGATTCACCGCAGGATCTTCGGTGATATTTACGACTGGGCCGGGCAGGTCCGCACGGTGTCGATCGCGAAGGGCAGCATGTTCTGCCTGCCCCAGTTCATCGGCCAGGCGATGGCCCAGATCTCCGGGCATCTGCGCGACGAGGGGCTCCTGCGGGACCTCGGCCGGGATGCGTTCGTTGACCGGCTGGCCTACTACCTGGGCGAGGTCAATGCCGTCCACCCGTTCCGCGAGGGCAACGGCCGCGCCCAGCGGGCCTTCTTCGAGCAGCTCGCGGCAGGCGCGGGGTACGTGCTGGAGTGGCAGGAGCTCGACTCCGAGCGCAATATCGCAGTCTCGGACGCCATCATGCGCGGCGATCCCGATCCGATGCGCAAGATGCTGGCCGAGCTGATCCGCGACCAGTAGCACCGCGCCCTCCCGGTCGGCCTCGTGCACGCGTTCCGCATCGTGTTCTGGTGCCAGGCCATCGCCACGCTGGCCAGCGCACTATGGCTCTGGCTGACGCTCCGCCGCCAGCGTCCTCAGCCCTGGCGGGCATCCGTTCACTGACAGCCAGCCGCGCCGTGCTCGCCGGAATTCCGTTGCTGCCGACATTGAGGTTGCGTAGAGTGCCCGGTCGTGAGCGAGCGAGCGCTGGTCCTCGGTGGTGGCGGATCGGCCGGCAACGCGTGGGAGGTCGGCGTCATCGCCGGGTTGTTCGATGCGGGGCTGGACGTGACCGAGGCCGATCTGATCATCGGCACATCGGCCGGATCGACGGTCGCGGCCCAGGTAACGAGCGCGACCACGCCGACCGAACTGCTTGCCAGCATCCTTGCCGCTGTGCCCAAGCCGCCGCCCGATCCGCCCGATCCGCCCGAATCCGGCGGTGGACGCGTTCCGGATAGGCCGGTGGCGGACCTTCTGGAGAAGACAAGCGCAATCATCCGTGCCGCTCACGACGCGGCCGATATGCGCCGCAGGCTGGGTGCGGCGGCGCTCGAGATGGATGCTGCGTCGGGCGGCTCCGGGCAAGTACAAGCCCAGCGGCGCGCCACCGTCGCCGCCCGGCTGCCCAGCCAGAAGTGGCCGCAACGGCCAGTTCTCATCGTGGCTGTTGACGCTCGTACCGGCGAGCCGGTCGTGTTCGATCGCCACAGCGGAATCGACCTGGCGGACGCCATCGCTGCCAGCACTGCCAACGGCTTCACCGCCCCTCCCCACAGCATCGGCGACAGCCGGTACATCGACGGCGGCTACCGGGCCAACGAGAATGCCGATCTGGCAGCCGGATACGGGCGGGTACTGGTGCTGTCGCCCTTCGGCGGCAGGTCACGGCAGCCGCTGCACTGGGGCACGCATCTCGCGGCGCAGGCCGGTGAACTGCGCGCATGCGGCAGCAGGGTCGAGACGATCTTCCCGGACAGCGGCTCCGAGCACATGTTCGGTGCCAATGCGATGGACCCGTCGATGCGTCCGCCCGCCGCTCAAGCCGGTTATGACCAAGGCAGGGCCCTTGCCGGGCGGCTCACCGAATTCTGGCGCTGACACCTGCGGAACCAGCCGATCCGGTAGGCGTGACGACACCCGACCCCGCTGACCGCCGTCGCACGCTGGTACGCGTCAGCGAGCAGCACCCGAAGAACGTCATGCGCGCGGCGCTGGTCCCCGTCGATGCCGAGCTGACCGCCGCGCTCGGCGACATCGGCGCGGACGAGGCAGCGGACGTCATTAGGACGCTGGAAGCCCTGGCCGCCCGGCTCCGTCCCGGCAAGTCCGGTCCCATTCTCGACCAGCTCAACCGCGCAGGTGACGAACGAGCCCAGGAATAATGGAGGAAGCATGTTCGTGTTCGTACTCGGATGGCTCGCCCAGCGCTGCAAGGGCTGGGTTGCCCTGGCCACCGGAAGCGCCCTCACTGCCGCCGGGATCGCCGTCTTCCTCGCGGGCTTCATCACCCATCAGCCGCTGATCAGCCGGGTCGGAGTCTTCATCACCGTCCTGGCCGTCGTCTTCATCGTGCGCGCGATCCGGGACCGGCATCTCCGGGAGAGGTGCTGACTGGCTGGTCCGGGCGGCCGATCGCGTCCCAGGGAACGAGGTTCCACGGGCTGGCCGTGTTCAAGGGGTCGAGCAGCCTGGCAACCGGGGCACTCGTCAGCTGCCGCGTCGTAAAGCCCGTCGGGCTGTCCGTGCCGTCCGCGATCGTCATCCGGGCGGCGAGGTAGTCGTCGGCGAACTCCTGCCACGACCGGTAGGCACTTGCGACCTGCCCGGCGATGCTCTCCAGCAGCTGCCAGGCCTCCTGCTCGTCGATGTACTCGGCCGCGAACCCGTTGCGGACCACGTGGGAGTATCGCGCGAAGTCAAAGGACGCGGGCGGGTGCCCGACCTTCGCGGCCATGGATTCGCGAGCACCCTCGGCCGCCAGCCATTCGAGCGCGGCCAGCAGGTCATCGCGGGAACTAACCCCCCAGGGGCTTTTCAGCACGGCCACGGAATGCTGCCGGTTCAGCCAGGCGCTCGGGTACAGCGTGCACAGCGCGCCCCCGCGCTCGCGGGCCACCAGGATCGCGGACAGCGCCACCAGCCACAGGCGGTGCGTCCCGAGCGGCTGCGTGGCATGCCAGGGCCGGGGCGGTGGCACGAGGTTGGCGGCGAGCATGCGGGTCAGCGGGGCGGCGGACCCGAGCAACTGGTCGCAGTCCGACAGCAGCCGCCAGTACTGAGTCATCGCCTCTTGCGAGTGGCCCGCGCCGTCCCACGCGCAGGCCAGGCGGTGGCGGTCGGTCAGGAGCTTGGGGTGGGCCGGGCCGAATCCCGCGGCCCAGTCTGGCAGCAGGCGGTCGTAGGAGGCGATGGCCTCACCGAAGCGGCGCATCTCCAGCAGGCAGAGAGCCACCCCGGACCTGGCCTCCAGCGTATTGCTGTCCAGCGGGCCCATGACGGTTATCGCCTGGCCCGCCGCCAGCTGGAACAGCGCGAGGGCGTCAGCGATCCGCATTCCCCTCACGTAGGCAACCGCGAGGTTCTTCCTGACGCCGACGGTGTACCTGTGCATCGGCCCGATCGTGCGCTCCAGGTCGCCCACCGCCTGTTCCAGGAGCGGCCAGGCCAGGTCGGGCAGGCCAGCGTCGTCGTAGGCGTAGCCGAGCTTCTCCCGGGCGGTGACCGTGGTGAAGTGCAGCGGGCCCAGCGTGCGCTCGGCCTGGGCGAGTGCGCGCTGGGCCTCGGCGATCTCCGGGGCTGCATCGGCCACAGCGTCCTCCTTGCCCTTGGCCTCCCATTCGGCCATCGTGGCCGACCCGCATCGTATTCGCTCGGGAAACTGCCCCGGACCAGGCCCGGGCCCGCATCGGCGCGAGGGCGCTCAAATGCGCAATCGAGCGCACCATAGCGCCATCAAACGCGCATGAGAGCGCGTTGGTCGGACCGCAGTCGCGGTCGATGACGGCATGACGTTTTCGGGCAGTTTGGCCGGTTGACACCGTCGTGAGATGGATTTACGTTCCCTATAAATAGGAAACTTTCCTATTTATAACCCTAGGAGCGGGGTAAGGAGGCTGGGTCATGCCTGGCATATCCCAACGCGTCACGCGGGCTGGTAGTCGGGTCACGCGTGCTCGTAAACGCGTCATGCAGTGGCGCCCCAGAAGCCGGCTGGCGGTGCTCGCCATCGTCGCGCCGGCAATCGCGGTGACGGCGGCCACGGTGCCCGCCGGCTCGGCTGCCGCCGCCCAGGCGAGTCCCGCGGCGTCGCACGTTCAGGCCAGTCCCGCGGCGTCGCACGCCGAGACGAGTGCCGCGGCGTCTCCCGCTGACGTCCCCGGCCCGCCGTCCGGCTGGTCGACCGTGTTCAGCGACGACTTCAATGGATCCTCGGGGTCCGGCGTGGACTCCCAGTGGATGTATGACACCGGGGCTGGCTCCAGCTTCGGTACCGGCGAGATCGAGACGATGACCAACTCGACGAGCAACGTGTACCTCGACGGCAACGGCAACCTCGACATCACGGCCCTGGAGGACGGAAGCGGCAATTGGACCTCCGGCCGCCTCCAGACGACCAGCGCCAACGTGGGTGCGCCCGCGGGTGGCGAGCTGGAGGTCACCGCTTCGATCCAGCAGCCCTCCGGCGGGGATGGCTACTGGCCGGCGTTCTGGATGCTCGGGCCCGGCCAGTGGCCTGAGAACGGCGAGGTCGACATCATGGAGGACGTCAACTCGCTGTCCGAGGTGTCCGGCACCGTCCACTGCGGTACCGATCCCGGAGGGCCGTGCAACGAGCCCACCGGCGTCGGGAGCGGGCTCGTGTCGTGCGGCGGCTGCCAGGGCGGCTACAACACCTACACGATGGTCCTGGACCGGACGAACACCTCCGACGAGTCGATCTCGTTCTACCTGAACGGAGCCCAGTACTACAGCGTGAGCGAGTCTCAGGTGGGTGCATCGACGTGGCAGGCGGCGTTCGACCACAACATGTCGATCATGCTGGACCTGGCGATGGGCGGCGCGTATCCGGATGGCGTCTGCAACTGCACCACGCCGGATGGCACGACGACATCCGGCGGCACGATGAGCGTCGCGTACGTCGCCGCGTACACGACCAACGGCAGCACCGCTGGCTGAGCGACAGCGACACAGTCAGCTGATCGGTACCGCCGGCGAGGCAACGGCGGACCCGTAACCGGCGCTGACGCGATTCGCGGGCGCGGGACTGCCGGGGCACGAGCCC
>JAFMRC010000034.1:24837-26138 GCA_017354375.1 Nocardiopsaceae bacterium
CGGCTCGTGCCCCGGCTGACGCCCCCGCAGTCCACCGGAAGACCGGTCGGGAATCGGTGTCTTCCAGTGCCCTGGTCGCGGCGCCTGCGGTGGGATCCAGAGCAGGCCCGCGAATGCCCGGAGAGATCCGGGAATCATGCGTCCGGGAAGCATGAGCGGGGTTACCCACCCGCCGGGGTGAACTCGCTAACGGCTCGGAGAGCGAGTGGACCATAAGGCCGCGGCCTCCTTCGATGCGCGTGCAATAATCGAGCAGCGTGCCGCGGAGGGGGTCGTGGCCCTAACCAGGGTGCCGTGTGCAATCCCACGAGCGCATCAGGGTCCTACCCTGAGATTTTCATGAACCCACCCTGAGAATTTTGGGTCCTGTACCCTGAGGGTGAGACGACCGGGAAGACATCGCCTGGCACATCCCCGGGGTCGCGCGATGTCTTGTTGCGATAGGCAGCAGACAGGCGAGACAGGGGATCGGGCATGCACGACGGCCTGCCTTTGATCCTGGACCGGGACGCTGAGCTCGCGGCGGTCTCCGATGCCTCGCGCGGGGCCGCGGGGGGCGACGGATCCGTGGTGCTCGTGACGGGTCCCGACGGGATCGGCAAGACGGCGCTGATGCGGGCGGCGCGCGCGGGCACGGGCACCGCGGTACGCGTGCTCACGGCGCGCGGCATGGCACTTGAGCAAGACTTCTCGTTCGGCATCGTGCGGCAGCTGTTCGAGCCCGTGCGTGCCGCCGTCGGCCCGGGCGGGTGGGATGAGTTGCTTGACGGCGGGAGCGATCCGCACGCCGCGACGCACGGGTTGTACTGGCTGACCGCGAACCTGGCCGCGCGGCAGCAGCTGCTGATCATGGTGGACGATGCGCACTGGGCGGACGCCCCGTCACTGCGCTGGCTGTCGCACCTCGCCGCCCGGATCGAGGATCTCCCGGTGGTGCTGATGGTCGCCGCGCGCAGCGGGCCGGACCTGCCCGAAGTGATCGACGAGCTGCCGGACCTTCCGTCGTGCACGGTGCTGGCGCTGCGACCGCTGAGCGCGGAGGCGACCGCCACCCTGGTCCGCGCTCACCTCAGCCCGGCGTCCGATGACGCCCCTGCGCCCGATGACACGCGGGAGACATCTGAGGAGCCGGACGACGAATTCTGCGCCGCGTGCCACGGGGCCACCGGAGGCAACCCGTTTCTCCTCCAGGCGCTGCTCGTCGCGTTGCGGGAAGCGCGCGACACCACCGTGCCGCTGACCCCGGCGATGGTGACGGCCGCCGGGCCGCGGCCGGTCGCCACGGCGGCGGCGCGCCGGGT
>JAFMRC010000577.1 GCA_017354375.1 Nocardiopsaceae bacterium
CCGCCAGGCTTGCCAGGCTGGCGGGGGACGGACGGGACCCGATGGTGACCGGCACCGGCCCGGCCCGCCCGAAATGGCTCCTCGCGGTGGCCGGGGCCCGGACCGGCCCCGGTGAGAGTGGTCGCCGGCCAGGCGCAGACGTTCCGGCACCAGCCCGGTTAGCGCCTGCTGAGTCACGATTGCCTCCCTGGCCGGGGCCTGCGGCGGCAACGTCGCAGGCTCCTCCTCGTCCGTGCCAGCTTCGCCACGGAGCGGATGATCGGCCGTCGCTCGATCCGCATGATTCGCGCGGCGGCCCGCGCCGCACCGCGTGCCGCACAACCGCGGCCTGACCGTGGTGACCGTGCCCGCGGACACCGGCTGATTCGGCTGGAAACCCCCGGCATCGGACCGGCGCACGGGCGACCGCGGCGGCGAGGAACTGACCAGTCGCGACATCGTCGCCTGCCCAGCGCACAATCCAGGTCACCGAGCATGGCGTGCCGGCGCCCGGCTGGAGTACGCGATGAGCCTCAGCTGCCCCCATGAACAGCAGCTTCGCCGCGCGGTAGGCCAGGCGCGCGCCGGTCAGACCCTCATCGACAGCTCACCGCGATGTCCGGCGTATTCGGCCGGCTGTCCGCGGGACAACAGCATGCCCGCCCCGGAGTGGTAACCCCGGAGCCTGCCCGCCGCGGCCGCCTCCAGCACGCCGCCGTCCGGGGGTGGCGGCGCTGATCACCCTGGCCGCGGCAATTAGCGTCCTGCTCACCAAGACTGTCGCCCGCGCCACCGCTTCCGCTACGCCGGCGCACGACGGCGAAGCCTCTCGCATCACCACTCAGGCCCGCTACCGCGGCGCACCCGCCCCCCGGGGCTCATGCGCATCGGGTGATGACCGCTCATGCTGTCGAGGTGGCAGCGCGAGCCCGGCGCACAGGGAGGGATCACCATCAGCTCGTCATTCGTGGGGCAACTACTGGTGGTGCGCCGCGTCCTGCGCGGAGAGTATGCGGCCACCGCCCGCCGCGATTCGCAGTTGCAGCGTTACCAGATCGGTGTCCGCGGTCACCTCCGCGAGGCCTCAGGACCGGCCGCACCCAGCCCGGACGGCGCCATGCCGTGCCGACCCCGCACGCCTGCGTTCCGCCTCGTCACACACCTGCTACGAGCCACAGCTGGCCACCTGGTGACGGTCAGCCAGTACATCCCGCGCAAATCCCACTGCCCGTCGCCTGCGGGCGATAACCGTACCAGGCAGTCACGGCCGACACCACGCTGGCGATCGTCTCACGGTCAGGCGTAGCCGATGCCGTCGGCGGCGAGTCACTTCACTGAGGCGACGCTTTCTCACCCCGCCGTAGCCGAGGCCCGCAGGAGAAGACGGACGCGAGCCCGACAGCGCGGTGACGATCGTGCTGGTCACCCATGTCATGGAGGGCAGAGCGGCTCTGCGACAGGGTGGCGCTCATCGAGCAGGGCAGGGTCGTCGCCCTCGGCGAGCCTTCGCACCTCGCCGAGCAGGCTGCGGCCGCCAGCGCGTCC
>JAFMRC010000578.1 GCA_017354375.1 Nocardiopsaceae bacterium
CCCGGCCCCGACTGGCCCCCCGGACCCGGGCGCAGCGGCGGGTGCACCCGGGCGATCACGAAGGTGGGCGACGTCACCGGGCCGCGCACTCCCAGGCCGTCGGCGATGCCCTGGGTCAGCGTGGTCTTGCCCGCCCCGAGCGGCCCGCTCAGCAGGACGAGGTCCCCGGACCGCAGCACGGCCGCCAGCCGCCGCCCGAGTGCCCGCATTTCGCCTGACGTCGCGATGGACATGGTGATGGGGAGTCGGGGCGATCCGTTAGGGCTCATGGTGTGTAAGACCTTGGCACGCGCGGGCCTATGCCCGTGACGATCTCGTAGGAAATGGTGCCGAGCGCCTCGCCCCACTCCTGCGCCGTCGGCTCGCCCGCGCCACCCGGGCCGAACAGCACTACTTCCTCACCAGCCGTCATGGGCTCGTCGCCGAAGTCGATGACGAGCTGGTCCATGCACACCGTGCCGGCGATCTGCCAGCGACGGCCGCGGGTGAACGCCAGCCGCGCGTTGGTCGCGCCGCGCGGCACGCCGTCGGCGTATCCGAGCGGGAGCAGGCCGAGCGTGGTATCCCGGCTGGTCACGTAGCGGTGGTTGTAGGACACGCCCGCGCCGGCCGGCACCCGCTTGACCTGGATCAGCCGGGCCTTCAGCGTCATCGCGGGGGTGAGCCACCCCGGCGCGCCGCCGGGCAGCGTGGACAGGCCGTAAATGCCGCCGCCGATCCGGACCAGGTCGAATCGGGCTTCCGGGACTCCGATCGCGCCGGCGGTATTTCCCAAATGCCGCACTTCCGGTGAAATTCCGGATTTTTCGGCTATTTCAATAGATTCGCGGAAAACGGAGACCTGTTCCCGTATAGACGGATTGCCGGGATCATCGGAGGACGCGAAGTGAGACCACAGGCCCGTCACGACCAGGCGCCCCGCGGCCTGCTCCTCCATCGCGGCGCTCACCACCGACGGCCAGTCATCCCGTGTCGCGCCGCCCCGGTTCAGGCCCGTGTCCGCCTTGAGGTGCACCCGGGCCGGGCGGCCGGCCTCCGTGGCGGCCTTCGCAAGGCAGCGCACCATCTCCACGGTGCTCGCGCTCAGGTCCACCCCGCGCCTGACCGCCGCGGCGTGGTCGTCGCCCCCGATCGCCATCATGACCAGCACCGGCGCTCCTATCCCCGCCTCCCGCAGCTCAAGCGCCTCTCGCACGTGCACCACGCCGAGCCACGTCGCGCCCCCGTCCAGGGCGGCCCGCGCCGACGCGACCGCGCCGTGCCCGTACCCGTCGGCCTTCACCACCGCCATCACGGCGGCGGGGGCCATGCGCCGGGTGAACGCGGCGGTGTTCTCCCTGATCGCGCTCAGGCTGATTTCCGCTTCGGCGTACTGCTCCCCCATGATCGTCAATGGTAGAGGGAACGGAAGGCCGCCGGCAGCGCCCGTACGACGTCCGAGGCACCAATCGGCGCCTCGCCGCTTTTTGGCGATCGGGCGGGTCCCCCGGGGGGTCCGGGGGGTCGCCCCCCCGGGTCAGC
>JAFMRC010000161.1 GCA_017354375.1 Nocardiopsaceae bacterium
CGCTCACCCTGCCTCGCCGCTCGCCGCTCGCCGCTCGCCGCTCGCCGCTCGCCGCTCGCCGCTGCCCCGCCTCGCCGCTCCCCTCGTCCGGGTGTTGACAACCATCAGGTTGCAGTGAAATGTCGAATACAGCGCGGCCATGGGTGGGCATGTTGAGGAGGTCCGGCGATGAGGTTTCTGAACCCGGCACATGCGGCACATCTGGCGCGGCTGGCGGGGGCGGCGGGTGCCGTGGTGCTCGCCGCGGGGCTGGGGACCGTCGCGAGCGGGAGCGCTTCCCCGGCCATGGCGCGGGACTCGTCCTGCCCCTGGGTGGGATCGCACGCCCCGATCGTGGTCAGGGTCGGCGAGGTGCTCACGAAGATGACCCTGGCCGACAAGATCTCCATGGTGCACGGCGTCACCGGATCCGCCTACGCGGGGCAGGTCCCCGCCATCCCGTCGCTGTGCGTCCCGGCGCTGAACCTCCAGGACGGGCCTGCCGGGGTCGGTGACGGGATGAAGGGCGTCACCCAGCTGCCCGCGCCGGCCGCCGACGCCGCCACCTGGGACACCTCCGATGCTCAACGGTACGGCAAGGTGATCGGCGCCGAGGAGGCGGGCAAGGGCGCCAACGTCAACCTCGGGCCTACCATCAACATCGTGCGCGACCCCCGGTGGGGCCGCGCGTTCGAGACTCTCGGCGAGGATCCCTACCTGACCGGGCGGCTCGCGGCCTCGGAGATCGGCGGGATCCAGGGCCAGGGGGTGATGGCCCAGGTCAAGCACTTCGCCGTGTACAACCAGGAGACCAACCGCAACACCCGCCTGGACGACGCGATCGTCAGCGAGCGGGCGATGCAGGAGATCTACCTGCCCGCCTTCCGGGCCTCGGTTGGGCCTGGCGGCGCCGCTTCGGTGATGTGCTCCTACTCCACGATCAACGGCGAGGGCGCCTGCCAGGATCCGTACACGCTCACCCAGGTGCTGCGCCGCCAGTTCGGGTTCAGCGGATTCGTCACCTCCGACTGGCTCGCGACGCATTCCACCGTCCCGTCGGCCAGGGCCGGGCTGGACATGCAGATGCCGGACGGCTCCTATTACGGCCTGCCGCTGCGGCTAGCCGTGACCGACGGGCAGGTTCCGGCCGCCACGCTGAACGCGATGGTCGGCGACATCCTCACCGAGATGTTCCGGTTCGGCCTCTTCGACCGCGCGCCGTCGGGGTCGCCGTCCGCCACCGTCACCACGCCCGCGCACGCGGCGGTCGCACGGGACGTCGCCGAGCAGGGCACCGTGCTCCTGAAGAACAATGGAGACATCCTGCCGCTCGGTTCCTCGTCGGTGAAGTCGATCGCGGTCATCGGGGACGACGCGAGCACGTCCGTGCAGTCCGCGGGCGGCGGGTCCGCCAGCGTGACCGCGCCGTCCCTCGTCACCCCGCTGCAGGGCATCACCAGCCGCGCGGGCCGCGGCGTGACCGTCAGCTACGCGCCCACCGATGTGCCGAAGGCGGTGGCGGCCGCCAGGTCCTCGGATGTCGCGGTCGTGTTCGCGAGCGACAGCGAATCCGAGGGGTCTGACCTATCCTCCATCAACCTGCCCAGCGCGGAGAACAAGGTCATCTCCGCGGTGGCCGCCGCCAACCCCAACACGGTCGTGGTGCTCAACACCGGTTCCGCGGTCACGATGCCGTGGCTGGGCAAGGTGAGGGGCGTGCTCGAGGCCTGGTACCCCGGCCAAGAAGACGGCGACGCCATCGCCGCCGTGCTGTTCGGAGACGTGGACCCGTCCGGGCACCTGCCGGTGACGTTCCCGCGCAGCCTGGCGGACGTCCCGGCCAGCACGCCGGCCCAGTGGCCGGGGATCGCCGGGAAGGTGCGCTACTCCGAAGGCATCGACGTCGGCTACCGGTGGTACGACGCGAAGGGCATCACGCCGCTGTTCCCGTTCGGGTACGGCTTGTCCTACACGCGGTTCGCGTTCAGCCACCTCGCCGTGACCCCGGCCGCGACGGCATCGCACGGGACGGTCACGGTGTCCGCGGACGTCACCAACACCGGTGACCGGGCGGGCTCGGACGTCGCGCAGGCCTACGTCGGCGACCCGGCCGCCACCGGCGAGCCGCCGGAGCAGCTCAAGGGGTTCACGAAGGTGACGCTCGCACCCGGGCAGACCCGGCGGGTAAGCTTCCGGCTCCCGGTCGCGCGAGCCCTGTCGTACTGGGATGGTTCCGTCGGCGGATGGTCGGTCGCCAACGGTTCTTACAAGGTCATGGTCGGCGACTCGTCGGCGAACCTGCCGCTATCGGGGACCGTGCGGGTCACGGGGGGTCTGGGGTGACTCGCGTGGCTCCGGTGCTGCTGCTCCACGGGACGCGGCTCCCTGACGTTTCCGGTTAAATAATGAAAAATTGTGTTATATAAACGTATGGGTGATGTATGAGTGTGTTCGCGGTCGCGTTCGGGCCGTGACATGGGCCGCGCGCCGGGCCAGGGGGCTGGCGCGCGGCCTGCTTGCCCGCGCGGATCGCTCATCCGCGCGGATCGCCCACCAGGGGCTATCGCCCGCGGGGACTGCCATCGCCGAATAAGCACCCGGCGATAGGGGGTAGTTTGCGAGCATGAGGCTAATCCTCAACCTGATCTGGTTCATCCTGTGCGGCTGGTGGATGGCCATCCTGTACGCGATCGCCGGGCTGATCTGCTTCGTGCTGATCATCACGATCCCGTTCGGCATCGCGGCGATGCGGATCGCCGGGTATGCGATATGGCCGTTCGGCCGGTCCGTAGAGATCCGCCGCGACTTCGGAGCGGGCGCGTTGATCGGCAACGTGCTGTGGATCGCGCTGATTGGCTGGTGGCTGGCGATCGGTCACCTGACAAGCGGGATCGTCCTGTGCCTGACGATCATCGGTATCCCGCTCGGCCTGGCGAACTTCAAGCTGATCCCGATCTCGCTGCTGCCGCTCGGCGTCGAGATCGTCCCTTCCGGCGAGTTGTATCCCGGCTACCGTTAGCCGGGCGGCACACCCGGTAGGCGGCGCCACGCCCGACGGCACCATGTGCTCGCCGGACCCGTGTAGGGGTGCCGCGCCAGGTGGTACCACATGCTCGCCGGAGATGATCCGCGGGTGGATCACCCGGCGGTGGCAGCCACCGGGTGATCGCTAGCCGGGACTAGCCCGGCCTCCCCGTAGACCAAAAATACAATACCGTCCCCCTGATGGGAAGGGCGCTAGCGGCAAGGGCGGGGCGCTAGCTGGGAAGGGCACTAGCGCGGTTCGTCGAAGGCGCCCATCTGCCATAGCCGCCGGACGTGCTCAGTCAGCGCGGGGCCGAGTGCCCTGATGCCGTCCGCATCGCCGGTCGCTACCAGCCCGGTCACCATGGAACCCACCGCCGCGATCACCGTCGCGCAGGTGAACCGGCCCGCCGGGCCCGTCACCCCCAGCACCCTGGCCATTGATTCAGCGATGGGTTCCTGGGCCGCGATGCGCCGCTTGACGGCTTCCGGTCCCGCCGCGTAGGACTCGACGAGGAACAGCCGGGCGAAGGCAAGCTCCCCGGCCAGTGCTGAGAGATAAGCCGTGATGGCAGCCTCGAACCGGCCCACCGGGTCGTTGGCCGCGCCAGCCCTCCCGATCCCGCCTGCCTGCCCAGTCTCGCCCGCCCGGTCGGCCGAGGCTGCCATGGCGCCCTCGCGGATCCGCTCGATCAAGATGTCGCGAGCCCCATCGAACGCGGCGAGGAAGCAGTCCAGCTTGGAGCCGAACACCTGGTAGAAAGCCCTCCTGGACACGCCGGCCCGGTTCAGCACGTCCCCGACCGACGTGGCCGCGTACCCCTTTTCGGCCATCGCCTCGGCCATCGCGCGGCACAGCCGCTCCCGGTAGATCCGCTCCACCTCATCAGGAGCCAGCGCGGAGCGGCCCCTGGGCAGGCGCTTCGCCGACTGTTCGATCACGCTGCAACCATAACTGAGGTACACGCCTGGTGGTTAGGCACGGTGGGTGTCCGGGACCGCTGCTGCCACGGGGGAGCTTGGCGGCCCGCGGAGCGCGGCGGCTCGCGGGGCGCGGCGGCCGGCGGTAACCTTTCTGGCATGGCAACCGACGAGACCGTGACGGGCTCTGCCGCGAACGACGATCCGGGCGAGAGCAGGGTCGAGGTGATCGTCACCACCGACACGTCCGCTGCCCCGCACAAGGCCGGCGAGAGCAAGCTCTACGTGATGTTCGACGCCGCGAAGCCCGAGGCCGGGAAGCTGTACTTCACCGAGGCCGAGTGGGAGGCTTTCGTGCTCGGCGTCAGGGACGGCGAGTTCGACCTGGACGAGGACGGCAACCTCCCCCCGATCCCAGATCCCCGCGACCAGTAACTTCAAGCGAGCGGCTTCGGGAGGTCGGCCCGGAGAAACAACGGTGACTCTAGTGGGGGACGCTAGTACCCAGCGTAGGCGCGGGCAATTTGGCGCTGGGGTGTTTCGTAGGCTTCGGCCATGAGGTCGGTCTGGTTCTTGGGCAGGCCGAGAGCCGCGGCTTCCTGCTGCCATTCGGACGTGGCCTGCTCGATGTCTGAGATGAGCGTCTTTGCCTCGGCTGATGGCAGCCGGAAGTAGGCGCTGACGGACAGGGCGGTTTCGATGCTGGCGGTGGTATCGTCCAGGTCGATTGCCGTGCTCAGTCTCGCGGGGCTGTCGGGGTTGGGATTCAGGTCGTAGGCGGGAGACAGGGCCCATCCGTTCCGTTCGCGGAGGAATGCGTGATTTCGCAGGTGGTCGTCGGTGTTGGCGGTGAGAATGGAGAAGATCATCCGCCGGTAGAGCTCCTTCAGGTCGGCGGCTGCTCTTGGCGAGTGGAGCTCGATGATCTCGGCGATTTCCAGGTAGCTGCGCTGCTCGCCGTCGGCGGCTTCGAGCAGGGTGAGGGCACTGGAGAATCCGGTGCGGTTCCCGTTGCGGCGGTCGAACCTGTTCACGATCAGCACTCTTCGCCCGGCGATGAGAGCGAGTTCGGAGTCGGCCACGGTCAGGCCCGCGCGCCTGGCCAGGCGGAGCTGGACTTCCTCCCAGCCTGCGACGTCCCACTCGTCGCTGCCTGACCGGGGGAATTTCGCGATCGCCAGGCGGCCGGCTCCGTCGGTCACGGCTGCTTTGGGGCGTGCGCCGCCTAGGGAACTGCCCGCTGCTATCAGGTCCTTGAGGTCGCGCTCGGCGGGATCTTCGGCGTGGAGGTGGTCGACCGCGCGCAGGAGCCGGGGGAGTTCAATGAGGCGGGGGACGGCGTGCTCATGCGCGGAGAAATAGGAGCTGGTGCCGGGACGGCGGAAGCGGATGGCGCCCTGCCGTGCGTCGTCGCGTACTCCGAGCAGGAAATCGGCCTTGCTGAGGGTCCGGGAGGTCGCTGATGCCGTTCGGGCGCGTTCCCGCTCGGCGCGCCGCATGAGGTTCTCGCCCCAGCGGTCGGGGGCGCTGTCCGCGAAGGCGCTGAACATGGCTTTGCCCGGGGGCGTGTGGAAGACGCCCGAGGATTTCGGCAGTACCGGGTCGAGCGCGTACCCGTCGGGGCTGGCGAGATAGGAGCCCGAGTAGCGGAAGGAGGCGGCCTGCTGGCCCCGTTCGTGGACCCAGAGCGTGCCCGCGACGAGTTCCCGGCCGCCGACCTCCACCGTGACCTCGACGGGATCCCGGCGGGGCATCAGCCGCGCACCCGCTTCGGCAGGATCTCGTCCGCGCGGAGGCGGCCGGTATCGGTCAGGTACGGGTCCGCGCCCGCGACGGTGCTGTCGAGGACCCCGAGGACGCGCAGGACCCGGAGGAGGTTTTCTGTGCTCGCGGTCCCCTTGCCCTGCTCGATCGCGCGGAGCGTGTCGCGGGAGATATCGGCCCGCTCGGCGACCTGGGCCGCGGTGAGCCGCTGAAGCTTGCGCCAGTCGGCCACGTGCGTGCCGAGCACGCGAAGGGCCCGCGTCACCGCGGGCGGTGTGACGTGAGCGTCTCTTCTTATGGCGACCATAATCGTCATAGTAGCTTCTCGCGCCGTTTCCAGCCGTCATTAACGATCGCAGATGGTCTACGTGCCCGCTTCCAACACCACCGGCAATGCCAGCGACAGCAACTCCACCGGCGGCGGCACCACCGCCAGCAATGCCGCCGGATCCTCCAGCGGAGGCAACTCGTCTAGCGGCGGGAGCAGTAGTTCCAGCGCCGCCAGTTCGGGTGTCGGATCGAGCGGATCCGCCTCAGGCGGCGGGGCTAAGGTCACGTGCCGCACTCCTCCGGAACCGTCGATTACCTGGTCGGTGACCAGCACGGCACCGCCGGGATCGCGATTGATTCCGGATCCTTGAAACCGACCTACCGCTACTACGACCCCTACGGCAACCCGGTAGGCGCCACGCCCGCGAACTGGCCCGGCGGGAACAAGGGCTTCGCCGGCGGTACCGAGTCCAAGGCCACAGCCCTCACCAACCTCGGCGCCCGCGAGTACCAGCCGGTGAGCGGAGCGTTCATCACCCCTGACCCGCTGCTGAATTCCTATGATCCGCAGGATCTCAACGCCTACGCGTATGCGGGTGACAGCCCGTCAACGACCGAGAACTCGTCGGGGCAGACCAAATGCGATGCGGGCTTCTGCCCGACTGAGGCAAATACCGAGCAGGTGGCCAAGGAGAGGTTGCATGCGATGCAGCCAGTGACCAGATTGATGTCTTCGTCTGGACCGGCGGTGGTACGTATCATGGGTACGTTTCTACGTGGGCGGATCTGCTAAGCGGCGCGCAGCGTGCGCTGACCTTCTTGACTTTTTGTGAATTACTGAGGTTTAAACCGCGATTCTCGGGTCGGCCGGATCGAGGTCAGGCTGGTTTCGGCGAGGAATCCCTCACCACCCGGACATGTACGGTTGCGCGGCCCAGAACGCGGGCCTGTCCACGGATCCGCTGGAACTGCGTTTCGATACTCTGCGGACGGAAGCGCTTCGGGGCAGGGAATCCCTGGCGCTGATGGAGAAGGTCATCGAAGATGGGCGACAGGACAAACTGGCGTAAGGCCAGCCACAGCGGTTTTGGCGAAGGCAACTGCATCGAAGTGGCAGGAAACCTACGGCGCATCATGGTCCGTGACACCAAGCAGGCCCGCATGGGCGAGGCCGAGCGCACTGTGATTACGTTCAGCGGCGACGCGTGGCGGGAGTTCGCGGAGTCGCTGCGCTCCACCTTGTGAAACGGGACGGGGCCGAGGGCGACGGAGAGGTGATCCTCCGGCGTTCCGAAGGACAGTCGGAGGACAGCCTCTCCGAGTCCGATGGCCCGTGCGTCGCGGGGAACAGTCGGCAACCGTCGGCAACCTCGCGTAGCGGTACCCTTGGGGGTATGGCACATGAGGAGATCATCGTGAGCGGGGGCGATGGCCCGCCGGGTGAAAGCCGGGTCGAAGTCGTCCTCACTACCGACACGTCTGGCGCTCCGCACAAGGCGGGCGAAGACAAGCTGTACGTCATGTATGACGCGGCCAAGCCTGAGGCCGGGAAGCTGTACTTCACCGAGGCCGAGTGGGAGGCGTTCGTGCTCGGGGTCCGGGACGGGGAGTTCGACCTGGACGAGAACGGGAACCTTCCTCCCATCCCGGAGGCGAAGGGCCAGCCCGGGGGCCAGTAGGCCAAGTAGGCCAGTAGGTCAGAACAGGGCACCCTGGGCCTCGGGGGCGTCGGCCAGGACGCCCTCGTGGCGCAGGAGCCATTCTTTGCGGTCTACGCCCCAGCCGTAGCCGGTCATGGAGCCGTCGGCGCCGATGACCCGGTGGCAGGGGACGATGATGGAGATCGGGTTCTTGCCGTTGGCCAGGCCGACCGCGCGGGACGCGACCAGCGATTTGCCGAGGGCGAGGGCCACGTCGCCGTAGCTGACGGTCTTGCCGAAGGGAATCCGGGTGAGCTCGGACCACACCGAGAGCTGAAAGTCCGTGCCGACCGGGGCCAGTGGCAGGTCGAACTCGGTCATGGTGCCTTCGAAGTACTCGCCGAGCTGCTTAGCCGTCTCCGGGAACCGGCCCGGCGCGTGGATCCACGATGGTTGGACCGAGGCCGAGTGCGAGTTCGCGTCCAGCAGGTACAGGCCCGTCAGCGCCTTCTCGTTCCCGGTCAGCAGGAGCCGTCCCACCGGGGAATCGATGATGTCGTACTCGGTCACGGCGCCGGGCTCGGCGGGGAGGAACGGGGTAGTCATGGTGTGGATGCCCTCTCTGGCATGGGATCTTCGAGTGTCGCCCACAGGTGGTGGACCGCGTAGGAACGCCAGGGGCGCCAGGCGTCTGAGTCGGGGGATCCGCGCAGGGCCCGGATCACGCCGGCGTCCGTCGGCAGGAAGACGTCGGGGTCGGACAGGGCCCGCATCCGGATGTAGGAAGCGGTCCATGGGCCGATGCCGGGCAGGGCCAGGAGCCGGGCCTCCGTCTCGTCCCGGTCCGCGCCCGGGTGCAGCGAGACGTCGCCGGAGGCCAGGGCGGTGGCCAGGCCGACGAGCGCGCGGGCGCGGGCGCGCGGCATCGGCAGCGCCTCCGGATCCGCGGCGGCGATCGTCGCCGCGTCGGGGAACAGGTGAGTCAGGCCGCCGCTTGGTGCCGAGAGCGGCTTGCCGTATGCCGTGACCAGGCGAGCACCCAGCGTCCTCGCCGCGGCGACCGACACCTGCTGGCCGAGCAGCGCCCGCATCGCCAGCTCATCGCCGTCCATGTGGCCGGGGGAGCGGCGTCCCGGGCAGGCTCGGGCCAATGGCCCGATAACGGGATCGCTCCCCAGGGACTCCGAGATCGCGACCGGATCCGCGTCCAGGTCGAGCAGCCGTCGGCACCGCTGCACGGCGACCCCGACATCGCGCAGGTCGTCCAGTTCCAGGTCGCATTCCACGAAATTTCCGGAAATGGGGGAGGGGCGGGCCGGGGGAGGCAGGAGGAGGAGGGACAGTCGCCCCGATCCGTTCGGGAGAGCGATTGTCCGTTTGTACGCCCCGCCGGTTACCTCCTCCACGCCGACGATCGCGCGGGCGGCGAGGAAGCCGAGCAGCCGGGCCGCGTCGAACGGCGGGCGCAGTGGCAGGCGCAGCCGGATCGCGCCGGGCGCCAGGGTCCCCTGGGTTCTCTGGACCGCGGGAGTCGGCCCCCCGGCCGGGACGCGCCGCGTGGCACGCTCGCGCAACTCCGTCGGGGACAGGTCAAACACTTCCTGGATCGTCGCGTTGAACTGGCGGATGCTGGAGAACCCGGCCGCGAACGCGATGTCGCCCATCGGCAGGCTGGTCGTCTCGATCAGGGTCCGCGCGGTCTGGGCTCGCCGCGCCCGGGCCAGGGCGAGCGGCCCGGCGCCGAGCTCGTCGGTCAGCAGGCGCCTTACCTGCCGCTGTTCATAGCCAAGACGGGAAGCGAGGCCGCCGATGCCGTCCCGGTCGACCGTGCCGTCGGCGATCAGGCGCATGGCGCGGGCGGTGACGTCGGCCCGGACGTTCCACTCCGGGGAGCCGGGCGAGGCGTCGGGGCGACAGCGCTTGCAGGCCCGGAACCCGGCCTCCTGGGCGGCGGCCGCCGACTTGTAGAACCGGATGTTCGCCTGTTTCGGGGTGATGGCCGGGCAGGAGGGGCGGCAGTAGATCCCGGTCGACGTCACGGCGGTGATGAACACTCCGTCGAACCGGGCGTCCTTGCTGGTCAGCGCCTGGTAGCGCTGCTCGTCGTCCATGGAAGACGCTGTGTCCATGTCTCCACTATGCCTGTCGGCCGTCGTGAAGACTAGCGGAAATCGGACACAACCATTTATGCCTAACGGGTAGTAGCGACTGTGCCCGTCCCCAGGCCCTCGCCCGCCTTAAGCCCGCCAGAAGTCGAACGGATCCTTGCCGGGGCGGAATCCTGCCTGCTCCACCACGTCGATCGCCAGCTTGAAGCGGTCGCCGACGCGCTGCGGCCAGTGCGCATCGCTGCCGAACGACACCGCGGTGCCGCCCTCCTCGCGCCACCACCGGACCATGTCCACCGAGGCCAGCGGCGTCTTCGTGTTGATCTCCAGCACCCGTCCCGTCTTCGCGAGCGCTCGCAGCACCGCCCGGTACTCCTCCTCCAGCGGCGCCTCGGCGAACAGGTGAGCGCCCTTCGGCCAGTACCGGCGCGGGAAGTCGAGGTGGGCGAGCACCTGGAACAGGTCGCTGCCCTCGATGAGCCGGATCAGCTCGGTGAAGTAGTACCGCATCGCCTCGTCGTCGGGCATCAGCCCGAACAGCGCGTCCGCGGCGATCAGCTTGCCCTCGTACGGCACCGCGTGCAGGGAGCCGAGCACGCGGTCGAAGTCGTTGCCGTGCACGACCCTGCTCGCGCTGGCGGCGAACAAGTGGGACTCGCCGGCCTCGATGCCGGACAGGATGCGGAGAGAGGGAAAGCGCTCGCGGCATTCGGCGATATCGGCGAGGTAGCCGGTCACGTCCAGCGGCTTGATCCTGCCCCACCACCTGGCGTCGGTGGTGAATCCGGCGACCTGGTCGCCGTCATCGCCGTCGGTGAACTCCAGGTGCTCGGTGAACGCGACGGCGGGGAGCCCGACGGCGACGGCCTGCTCGCAGCACCGCGCCATGGTGGCGGTGCCGGAACCGTCGTAGGACCAGACGGTATGTACGTGATTATCGACAGGAAGCACGATGCGGATTATTTCACGACTGTCGATCCGGTACGGAGGTGATCACGTAAACCTCGTTGGACGCCGTCGGCGGAGGCTGTGCCGCCGATGGAGTGTCTGGCTGCGGCGTCCCGGCGGCCGCGGGCGTTTCGGGGGTCGGCAGCGCGGCCTGGCCGTCGGCGGCCCTCTTGAGCTTGCCCCAGCGCTCCTCCCACTCGGCCAGGTCGCCGCCGCACACCGTTACGTAGGCCATCAGCACCGGCAGCGTGGGCAGGCGGAGCCCTCCAGCCGCCGACGCCAGCGTGCGCATCGTGTAGTGCGAGCTCTCCGCCATCTCGGGGTAATCCATCTCGGCCTCGGCGCGAAGCGCTCGCAGGTCGCGGGCGAACGTGGCGACGTTGTCGCTCTCGATCGCCGCGATCGGGCCGCTCGACTTCCCGGGCATCGGGTCGGGTAGCGCGGCGTCCCGCTGCCTGATGACCTGCCCGCCGGCCCGCTCGAAGCCGCTAGGCCCGTGGCCCCCGGACTGCGGCCGGGGCCGGCTCGTGGTACTTCCCGGGGGAGCCCCCCGGACTCCGTCCTGCGCGCCATTAGCCTCCCGGGCCGGGTCCGGCCCGCCGGTCCCCTGCCCGGGGCCGGCTGCGTGCCCGGGTCCGTACGGTTGCCGCTGGAACCCCGACTGCCCGGGCGCTGGCCGCCCGAAGCCAGCCCGGCCAGGCTGGCGCGGTCCCCCTGAGCCCGGCCCGGCAGGGTCCGGTCCCGCGGTGCCCGGACCATAGGCTCCCCGGCCCGCGGGCCGGTACCGGCTAGCG
>JAFMRC010000162.1 GCA_017354375.1 Nocardiopsaceae bacterium
GACCCGGGGGCGGTGGTCGGGGACTTCGCGGACCCGGCGGTCGCGACGGCCGTCTCGGGCGCGGAGATCCTGCTCACCGGGTGGGGCGCGCCGCGAGTCGACCGCGCCGCCCTGGAGGCGATGCCGCGGCTACGCGCCGTGGTTCACGCCGCCGGCACGGTGAAGCCGCACGTCGCACCGGAGGTGTTCGAACGCGGGGTGCTGGTCACCTCGGCGGCGGAGGCGAACGCCATCCCGGTCGCCGAGTTCACGTTCGCCGCGATCGTCTTCGCGGCCAAGCGCGTGCCCGCCGCCGCGCGGGCGTACCGGGAACTGCGGGACCGGACCGCGTGGCCGGGCAGCGGTGCCACTGGGGCCGCCGGGGCTGCCGGGACTCACAGGACTCCCGGGGCGGTTGGGGCCATCGAGACTGCCGGGGCTGCCGGGGCCGCTGGCGCGTTCGTGGGCGCGAACGGCATCACGGTCGGCGTGGTCGGCGCGTCCCGGGTCGGCCGCCGGGTCCTGCGCCTCCTGGAGAACCTTTCCGTGACCGCGCTGGTCGCCGACCCGTACCTGCCGGATCCGGACGCGGCGGCGCTCGGCGCGGCCCGGGTGGGGCTGGACGAGCTGATGGCGCGCAGCGACGTCGTGACGCTGCACGCCCCGGCGCTGCCGTCCACCCGGCACCTGATCGGCGCCGCGCGGCTGGCCGCGATGAAGGACGGCGCGGTGCTGGTCAACACCGCCCGGGGCGCGCTGGTGGACACCGGCGCGCTGGTCGCCGAGGCGCGCGGCGGTCGGATCTCGGCGATCCTGGACGTCACGGATCCGGAGCCGCCGCCGCCGGACTCGCCGCTGTGGGAACTGCCGAACGTGACCCTCACCCCGCACATCGCCGGGGCGATGGGCAACGAGGTGCCGCGCCTGCTGGAGCAGGCGATCGGGGAGATCGAGCGGCTGGCGGCGGGACTGGCGCCGCGGTACCCGGTGACGGCCGCGGACCTGGAGAGGATCGCCTGACATGAGCCGTCGGCATGAGCCGCCTGACACGAGCGACCCCGGGTCCGGGTACCCGCCCTTCGTTCCGCTGCCGCCGCCGGACCGGGTCGCCTCGCCGCTGACCGGGTGGACCCGCGCGCACTGGGAGGCCCTGGCGGACCACCTGCTGGAGGCCGCGGTGCGGTACGCGACGCCGGACTTCTCCCAGTTCAGGCTTCCGGGCCGGAACAGCGTGTCCGGGGTGGTATCGGACGGGATCGAGGGGTTCGCGCGGACGTTCCTGCTCGCGGCGTTCCGGATCGCGGGGGAGTCGCGGTCCGGCGGACAGGCTGATAACAGCAACATGCGGCGGCTCATCGAGCGGTACTCGGCCGGGCTCGCCGCCGGGACTGATAACAGCAAGAAGCGGGGGCCGGGCTCGGGGGACTCGGGGAGCCTGGGGCAGCCGTGGCCCGCGATCACCGGGCGCTCGCAGCAGATGGTGGAGGCCGCCGCGATCGCGGTCGCGCTGCACGAGACCCGGGACGTCCTGTGGAACGCGCTGCCCGAGCCGGTCAAGGACAACGTGCGGGCCTGGCTGGGCGGCTTCGTGGGCAAGCGCACCCCCGCGAACAACTGGATACTCTTCCAGGTCGTCACCGAGCAGTTCCTCAAGTCGGTAGACGGGCCCCATGACGACGCGGAGATCGAGCGCGGCCTGGACATGATCGAGGACTGGTACGTCGGCGACGGTTGGTATACCGACGGAGCGGGCCAGAACTACGACTACTACATCGGCTGGGCCATGCACCTGTACCCGCTGCTGTGGACGCGGATCGCCGGGCCGGGCGGCGACGGCGGCCGTACGGATACCTACCGACAGCGGCTCCGTCAGTACCTGGAGCAGTATCAGTACTTTGTCGGCTCGGACGGCGCCCCGGTGCACCAGGGCCGGTCGCTGACCTACCGATACGCATGCGCCGCGCCGCTGTGGCTGGGCGAGCTGGCCGGCGGTACCGCGGCGGGCGCGACCCCGCTCGCCCCCGGCCAGGCGCGGCGGCTCGCCTCCGGTGCCGCCCGGTATTTCACCGAACGGGGTGTCCCCGACTCCGCCGGACTGCTGACTCTGGGGTGGCACGGAACGTTCCTTCCCGCGACCCAGAACTACTCGGGTCCCGGCTCCCCGTACTGGGCGAGCAAGGGCTTCCTCGGCCTGCTGCTGCCCCCGGACCACCCGGCCTGGACCGACACCGAACAGCCGGGGCCGAACGACCGCGGCGATACGGTGCTCGCGATGCCCGCTCCCGGGTTCCTGCTGCACGGCACCTCCCGCGACGGGATCGTGCGGCTGCTCAACCACGGCAGCGACCACCAGCCGCCCGCCGCTGGCCCGCCTGATAACAGCAATAAGCGGGACGACCCGCACTACGCGAAGCTGGCGTACTCCAACCGCACCGGGCCGGGCGCGGCCGAGCCCTCGTGGCAGGCGAACGTCGATAACCACGTCGCCGTGCTAGGCAGGGACGGGACCGCCTCCCGGCGGCGGCGGATCGAGCGGGTCGCGGTCCGCGGCCAGTGCGCGATCTCCCGGTACGCCGACACGGTCGATGGCTCCGCGTATGCCGTCACCACGGCGGTGACCGTCACCGGGCCGTGGGAGGTGCGGGCGCACCTGGTCAGCGGCCCGGCTGGAACCACCGTCCGCGACGGCGGCTACGTGATCGCGGACGAGGAGGCGCCCCTCGTCGAAGTGTCGGGCGCCCCGGTCCCGTGGGCCCTGGTGACCCGCCCGGACGGGCTGGCGTCCCTGGTGGCCGGGTTGCACGGCTGGGCGGAGGCGGGAGTGCGCCGGGAGGCGGAGGCGAACGCGTTCGGCCCGGCATCCGCGGCCGGGTACCTGCTGTCCGCCCCGCGTTCCGGAACGGAGACCGTCCACGTCACCCTGGTCGCGCTCACCGCTGACGCCGTCCATCCCGGCGCGCTGGCCGCCGCGATCGCCGCCGAGGTCTCCGGCGGAGCCGGCGGCTGGCGCGTCGTCGTCAGGTTCCCCGATCGCACCGCCGAGCTTTCCCTGGACGCGCCGTGAGGCTCGCGGTCAGCACCCTTGGCCTGCCCGGCCAGGGCCTTGGCGAGGCCATCGAGATCGCCGCCGCGCACGGCTGCGAGGGCCTGGAGCTGCGCCTGCACCCCGATACCGGTATCTACCTGGACATGCCCGAAGCCGAGCGGGCGACGGCCAGGAACCTGATAACAGCAAGAGGAATGGAAATACTGGCGCTGGCCGGGTACGCCCGCGTCGCCGTCCCCGGCCCGGACGCCCCCGTGGTCGAGGAACTGGCCGCGGGCCTGCGCTTGGCGGAGTCCCTCGGGGCTCCCGCGTTGCGCGTGTTTCCTGGCGGCACGGACGTGGTCGCCGCCGCCCGCCGGATCCGCGCGGCGCTGCGAGACGGCCCGGGGTCGGCCCGGATCCTGGTCGAGACCCACGACGAGATGCCAACGGGGGCCGACGTCGCCCGCCTGCTCGACGCGGTCGGCCTCCCCGCGCGAGCCGGCGCGATCTGGGACGTCCTGCACCCCTGGCGCCACGGCGAGCAGCCCCGGGACACCCTCGCGGCCCTCGGCGACCGCCTCGGCTACGTGCAGGTCAAGGACGCCGCCGCGGACCGCACCCCGGTCCCGCTCGGCACCGGCACGGTCCCGCTGCGCGAGATCGGCGCCCTGCTCCGCGCCTCCGGCTACGACGGCTGGGCCTCCCTGGAATGGGAACGCACCTGGTACCCGCACGTCGCACCGGTCGAGGAGGTACTGCCCGCGGCCCGGTCCTGGACAGGGGAATTCTCCCGTTCCCGGTCGGAGTAGTCCGGTCAGCCAAGAGGTAGACCAGCTGCGGGGGTCGTATCGAGCCAGCAGGCCTCAGCAGGATATCGATTAGGGGAACGCTGGTTCCCAGCCATGCTCGCTGAAGTAGCGCCCGGCGTCGAGGTTGGCGATGGCCGCGCTGACGTACTCCAGCGTTCCGGACGGCAGGTCGTCCGGAGTGGCCCAGGCAAGTTCGGTGCACTTGTGCGGCTCGCGGATCCGCGGCGCGCCTTCCCATGCGTCTGCGGTGAAGAAGAAGTCGACGCGCGGTTCCATGCTTCGGCGGAACATCACCCCGGCCGGGGCGAGGCTGACCGGGGTGATGGTGATGCCGAGTTCTTCGTAGGTCTCCCGGATGATGCTCTGCGTGGGGGTCTCGCCGAGATCGACGTGGCCGGCCGGAAAGCCGTACTGACCATCGCCGTACTCCGTCCCGGCGCGTTGCATGAGCAGGATCCTGCCGCCGGAATCGCGGAGGATGAGGTGAGCGGCGACCGGGTACCGGTCGTGCTTGGTGTCGAACGCGTACTCCGCAGCGGGGCCGCTCACGCCGTCTCTCCTTCGGGCGGGGTCAGAGTGCTTTCGGCTGGCTGGATCGGGAGCCGTCCCGGTAGACGGTGATGCCCTTGCACCCGGCTTCCCATGCCGCCTGGTAGACATCGTAGATGTCGGCGGCCGTGGCGGCGGCTGGAAGGTTGACGGGCGCTGCGGCCGGTAGGCGGGAGCGCGACCGTCGAGGAGTTGCGGAGCATGCCGGTCGCCGCGATCCGCTCGGCGATGGCGGTCCATTCGGTGTCGGTGACGGTGCTGACACTCAGCCCGGTGAACCGGGCGAGGAACGCGGGGTCGGCGTACCGAGACTGGCCACCGCCGACAGCCGGGCAGGATCCGCGGCTTTCGGCGAGGTCAGCGGAGGCCACCTTGCTGGCGTAGTTGACGAGGGCGATCATGTCGCGGGCGAGATCGCGGCCTTCCTTACTGTCATAGGGCAGCCGCGCTTCCAGGAGCAGGTCGGCGAGGCCGCAGATGCCGACGCCGATCTTCCGCTTGGCGGTCATCACCCTGCCCGACAGCGGGTGCGGGTAAAACGGGAGGCTCGCCTCGACCGCGTCGTCCAGCGCCCGCACCAGCACCGTGACGGACTGCCCGAGTGCGTCCAGGTCGGCGGGCAGGCTTCCGTCGCCAGCGTGGATGCGCCCGAGGTTGAGGTAGCCGAACTGGCAGGTCTCCCCGGTGGTGAGGCCGACCTCGGCGCAGGGCGCCGTGGAGATGTACCCGCCGACGTGCGGCGTCGGGTTGGCCTGGTCCATCCGGTCGGTGAAGATCAGGCCCGGGTCGGCGCACTCCCAGGCAGCCGACGCTGCTGCGGTCAGCAGGTCTCGCTCCAGCCCGGGAGCCGCCTCGGCTGCGCGCATCTGCGCGTCGGTGACCTGGAGGGAGATGTTGAACTTCCAGGCTTCGCCGCGGGCGTCCGCGCTGGACTTACAGTCGATGAACTCTGCCGCGCGAGGGTGGGACAGCGGGAGGACCGCCATGTTCCCGACCGGCCGGTCCTCGGTGCCGCTGGCCGCGCCGTCCACGGCGACCTGGTTAAGGTAGCGCAGGATGGCAACCGGATCGTCGAGGCCATCGAGGCTGAAGCCGATCCCCATCCCGGCCCGGTGGTAGTCATCGACGATCGCCTTGACTGCGGCGAGATCGCCGCGAAGGTCGGTCGGCGGCACCGCGCAGGCCGCCAGGGGGCGAGACATGTGCCTCCCCGCGTTGGTCATGACGGGGGTGGAGAACACGATGCGACGGTCATCGAGCGCCGCGCCGAGCTGCAGCGTGCCGCGCAGGACCTGCGCCGCCAGGGCCAGCGCTACGGCTGGCCGGTCGAGCGAATCGCGGCGACGATCCGCGTCGAGCTGCCCGACATCCTGCCGCTGGAAGCATGGCGGCTGGCCTACGGCTGGTCGCGGCCCCAGGCAGTTGATGGGCTCGTTTCCCTGTACCGGTCGGACGGGCTGGCCGCGCCGCCAGTGAACCCGTCGATGATGTGCCGGTGGGAGCACGGCACGCACCCGCCCACTGCCGAGTACGAGGACATCCTGTGCCGCCTGTACCAGGCCGACGCCGGGCAGCTCGGGCTGGCCAGGAGTCGCGTGCCGGCGCGGACAAGGCTGCCGTCTGAGGGGTACCGTCGGCTGGAAGACGCCGCCGCCGGGAACGGGTACCAGATGACATCCGAGGACGACGCCGCCGCGCTGGCGGCAGTGCGCGAGTCGGTCCAGCTCGCTCTTGAGGCTGAGGGGCCTTCAGGTGGCCCGCTGGCCGCCGGGTACCTGAACGCCGCCAGGGACTACTACGACGCTAGCTACTCCTCGTTCCCGCCCGCGATGCTGGCAACCGAGGTACACCGGACCCGGGCACTGGTCACCGCGATGCTCCGCGAACGCCAGCCGGACGCGGCCCGGACCGAGTTCCGCCGGGCCGGCGGGTGGCTGTCGGCCCTGGCCGGGAACCTGGCGTTTCATCTCGGTGACTATCCAGCCGCCCAGATTCACCTGTCGACCGCGGCCCGTCTCGGCACCGCGGTCGGCGACCCGCACCTGACCTGCTGGTCGCTGGGCGCCCAGTCGATGACGTCGCGGGCGCAGGAACGCGACGCCGAAGCCCTTGACCTGGCCAGGCAGGCCATGGAGTACGCAGGTACCCCCTTGCGCCGGGCGCAGGTTCTCGCCTGGGCCGAGCTTCCCGCGCTCGCCCGCCTCGGAGGCCAGTATCGTGCCAACGCGCTTCACGCTATGGGCCAGGCGCAGGACGAGATGGCGGCCGATCCTGACGGCAGCCAGCCCGGCCGCTTCGGCTTCGACGGCGCTGAGCTTCATCTCCACATCGGGGAAGCCAGCCTCCTGCTCGGTAACGCTGGGCTGGCGCGCGAGCACGCGGAAGCATCCCGTTCCGCCACCCGGGCCGGACGGCCTTCTTGGGCGGCCGCGACCCTGACGCTCGCCCAGGCCGAGGTGGCAGGCGGGAACGCGTCTGACGCCGCCGCGCTTGCTCACTCGGTCCTGGACGCCATCCCCGCCGAGTCCCTCCGGCAGACCAGCAGGCTCCGGCTCCGCAGTCTCAATCAGAACCTAGCCCGCACTGGGACAGCCAGCGCGGAAGCCCGCAGCCTCGCCGAGCGGGTGCGTGCGCTCCCGCAGCTTGTCCCCGTCGGCAGGATCAGCGACGAACCTAACGGCCACTGACCATACATCCCGGAGATAGATCCTCCGCCAGGAAACCGATACCGGGAGGAAATTCAGTCTTCCCGGCGGCAGGGTGGAAGAGGGCGAATCTCTCGGCGATGCGCTGGCGCGGCTCAGTTAGCTTGTGAAGACACAATGCCAAACAGGTCGGAGGGCGGGGTTGTGGGCCAGGTGCAGAAGATCTTCCAGGCCATCGACGTGGGTGACGGCAGCGACGGGCGGTGGGGTGCGCACCTGCGCACGTTGTTTCCCCAGGCCGAGAGCTGGCTGACCGACGACGGGCGAACCGCGGAGGGCGCGCGGCGGGCCCGGAACCTGTTCGCGGAGCACATGCCGGAGCTGGTGCCGCTGCTGGACCGCCTCGCGGAGCAGGTGGACCACCCGGCCGCCGGGGCCTTCCTCACGATGGCCGCCCTCAAGCCGTTCTTCTCCGCCTGCACCCAGATCGGCGGCAACGGCAGGCTGCTGCGCAACAACGACTTTCCTCCGGGCGAATGCGAGGCCACCATCGTCCGCTCCTGCTTCCTGCGCCCGGTCATCGGCATGCAGGAAGCCGGCTGGGGGCTGCTGGACGGCATGAACGACGCGGGGCTGGCGGTATCGCTGACCTTCGGCGGACGCAAGCTGGCCGGACCGGGCTTCGCGGTCAACATCGCGCTGCGCTATCTCCTGGAAACCTGCCAGACCGTGACCGAGGCCGTCGAACGGCTCCGGACGATCCCGGTCATGGTGCCGTGGAACGTCACCCTCGTTGACGCCGACCAGGCCGTCACCGTGTACCTGGGTCCCGACATCGAGCTGACCGTGGCCCCGGACGCCTGCGCGGCAAACCACCAGCATCTGCCGGTGCCGGACGAAGACGAGCGCGCCACCCGCACCCTGCAGCGGCTGGCCGCGATCCGCGCCTCGGGCGCCGATGTCTCAGCGATGCTGCGCCCGCCCCTCTACGAGGCCCGGTTCAGCGATGGCTACGGAACCCTCTACACGGCCGACTACCAGCCGGGAAAGGGACGAGTCACCTATCACTGGCCCGGTGAGAGCTGGGAGCAGTCCTTCGACCGCTACACACCTGGATCACGGACCATCACCCTCGTTGACCACCGGTAAGAACTGCCCCTTCGTATTCGCAAATTCGGCTCCATGATATTACTTATAGTGAGATATTAGGCGCATTTCGTAGCTGAAAGGTCCGCTGGATTGGCTGGCCCGGCTCAGCACTGTGCGTCCAGGGGGACGGGGAAAGCGCGGCAGCCAGCCGATGGATCTGGAGGCGGCGGACGAGCACGGGCCCTGGAACCACATCCCTGATATCTTCGCCCGCCGGGCTGATGGCGGCTCTCTGCTGCTGGACGTGAAGAACCCGGCCCGGCTTAACGATGAGCCGGCTGCCTGGAGGCGTGCGCGGCGGGCACGGTCGCGACGCTGGAGAATGGCGGCCTAGCCGCATAGTAACGGTCCCGGTCCGGGGTCGGGACCGCCGCGCGGTCGGCCAGGTTCCGCAGGCTCGTGCTGCGGGCGCATGCCGTCGAACACGATGGCCAGGGTCCTGGTCCGGAGCTGGGCGTCCCACTGGCCGTGCTCGGCGGCCATGCACGTGGCGGTCAAGATGGCCATCAGCTCCGGCATGCGCAGGTCCGGCCGGACAGCGCCCGCCTGCTGGGCGCGGGTGAGCAGTGCCCCGATAGCGCGCCGCATGTCGTCGCCGACGCCGGCCATCCCCGACTTGGGGTCGATCCCGGCCCTGGCGAGCAGGTCGGCGATGGCCTTGGTGCGCATGGCGTGCTCGACTACGCGGGTGAAGTAGCCGAAGAACGCCTGCCCCGGGTCCGGCGCGGAGGCCAGGTCCGCGGCCTCGGCGATCAGGGCCTTCGTGCGCCGGACGATGATGGCCTGGTACAGCGCCTCCTGGGTGGGGAAGTTCCGGTAGATCGTGCCCAGGCCCACCCCCGCGTCCGCGGCGACCGCCCGCATGGACGCGGACAGGCCGTCACGGGCCAGGACCGCCTCGGCTGAGGCCAGCACGCGCTCGCGATTGCGCGCCGCGTCGGCCCGCCGCGGCCGGGGTT
The DNA here is from genome assembly GCA_017354375.1 of Nocardiopsaceae bacterium. Taxonomy (GTDB): domain Bacteria; phylum Actinomycetota; class Actinomycetes; order Streptosporangiales; family Streptosporangiaceae; genus Trebonia. Next base: position 9,119 of record JAFMRC010000162.1, read on the forward strand.
CGCCGTCCACCGTCCTCCGCATCCACGTTGACATCCGGAACAGGTGTTCCGTATCGTATTCAACCGGAACGCCTGTTCCGACTCTAACCGACGCAGACGCAGGTCGGCCCGCTCGCGGAGGACGCCAGCATGGAAATGGAATACGTGCCGCTGGGCCGGTCCGGCCTGAAAATCTCACGGGCCTGCCTGGGCGCGATGAACTTCGGCGCCCCGGCTGGAACCCCCGGCTGCGATGAGGACGAGGCCAGGAGCATCATCGGGGCCTACCTGGACGCGGGCGGCACCATCATCGATACCGCCGACGGCTACTCCGGCGGCCAGTCCGAGGAGATCGTCGGCCGGGCCGTCAAGGGCCGCCGGGACGCGGTCGTGCTGGCCACCAAGGCGTTCCTGCCATCCGGGCCTGGCCCGAACGACCGCGGGCTGTCCCGAGCGCACCTGACCCGGGCGCTGGAGGCCAGCCTGCGCCGGCTCGGCACCGACTACATCGATCTCTACCAGTGCCACCAGTGGGATCCCGCCACCCCCGTCGAGGAGACCATGGCGACGCTGGACGGCTTCGTGCGGTCCGGCAAGGTCCGCTACCTGGGCTGCTCCAACTTCACCGCCGCCCAGGTCGTCGAGGCCCAGTGGGCGGCGCAGCGGGCAGGCGGCACGCCGTTCATCAGCCTGCAGTCCCAGTACTCGCTGCTGGCCCGCGCCATCGAAGCCGAGATCCTGCCCGCCTGCCAGCGGCACGGCCTGGGCACGCTGGCCTGGTCCCCGCTCGGCGGCGGCGTCCTGGCCGGCCGTTACCGCCCGGGCCAGGCCCCCGGCGACGACACCCGCATCGGCCGGCTCAAGGCATCGCCGATGCCGGCGGCCCGGTCCTGGGCCGAGGGCATGCTCACCGACCGCAATCTCCGCATCGCCGCCGAGGCCGCCGCCATCGCCGACGACATCGGCGCCTCGCCGGCCAGCATCGCCCTGGCCTGGGCAGCCAGCCAGCCCGGCATCACCGCCGTCATCACCGGTCCCCGCACCCTCGGCCAACTGCACGACAACCTCGAGGGATTCAGCCTCGCACTCCCACCCGACGCGCTCGCGAGACTCAGCGACATCTCCAGGCCCCTTGGCGCGGAACCCGTCACCGGCATGGGCGCACACCGCTGACCTGGAATCAGCGATGGCAGCCCGCCTAACGGGCCGACGTTCGCGCTCCTCGGGTCAACGCCGGGCTACCCGCTCCGACCATATGGTTGCTTCCGCGGAGTCGGACCCGTGGTCGCCGCCCACGCTGGTGAACGTCAGGGTCGCAATCCGGCCCGAGGCGGTCTGGAGGCACACGGTGGAACCGGGACGCACGGTCATCCGCAGCCGCGGGGCCGCCGCGATCTGGAGCAGGCAGGCCATGGAGTCGGGCGCCGTGCGGTCGCTCCAGGGGGCCAGGTTGACCTTTCCGCCGTAGATGGCGCCCTGGATCTGGTCCGCGGCGGTTCCCAGCTTGATGTCGGGGGAGCCGCCTGGTTTTGGCGGTGCCTGGTCAAGGTCCAGGCCGCCGGAGGAAGAAATGGTCACGTGCCCGTGCCAGCGAACGGGGCCGCCGGCTGGCGCAGCGGGAACGCTCGGCACGCTCTGGCCGGTGGACTTGCTGAGCTGGTTCTCAGCCCGTTCGCCGACCTTGACCATCCCGTACCAGAACGCCCATAGCAATACCGCGATGGCCAGCACGATGTAGATGAACCGGCCCCAGCCGCGCCGCCGGATACCGCTGCGGAGCAGCATCGCGGCGACAGCGGTTATCAAACCGATCATCCAGGGACTCAACGGCATGTGGGCATGCTATGCACCTTTGGGAGTGTTCGGTTCCAGCCAGGCGTGCTCAGGTGACATCACGGCGTACGGTGGTGAGCGCGGCGGTCACGGCGAGGGCTACGGCGATGGCGGCGAGCACCCCGACCGCGGCCGGGTAGGGCAGCGCGGTCACGCCGCGGGGGATCTGGGGCATGCCGCCGCCGTTGGTGTCCCCGGCCATTATCGCCGCCGCGGTGTAGGGCAAGAAGCGCCCCACCGTGGTGACGGTCGCGCCGACGACTAGCTCGACCACCAGGCCCCAGGCGACCACCGCGATGATCGCGCCCACCTGGTGGCGGATCAGCGAGCCGACGCCCGCGCCTGCCGCGGCCAGCAGCGCCGAGGCGATGACGGTGCCGCTGGCGTAGCGGGCTATGCCGGGGCCGGAAAGGGCGAGCTCGTAGCCGCGGGAGGCGGCGAAGCCGAGGGCGATTCCGGTCGCCGTGGCCGCGGCGGCGGTCCCGAGCATGGCCCCGGCCACCGCCGCG
>JAFMRC010000401.1 GCA_017354375.1 Nocardiopsaceae bacterium
ACCCCGGTCGCCCCCGGGCCGGCCCCGGAGATCGACTTGCTGGACGACACCTCGCTGGCGATGGTCGCGGTCGCCATGACCGCCGCGATCGAGTCCGCCGAGCCGGAGCCGCTCGCCCAGTGGTCGGCGGCGTTCCTCGAGGACGTGCGCGCCGACGCCGATGACGTCCGCTGCCCGCCCGTGTGCCGCGCCCTGCTCGCGGCGATCCGCGGGGCGGTCCGCATCAGGCTCGGTGACGTCCGCGCCGCCGACGCGGAGGCCTGCGCGGCGCTCGCCGAAGTCGAGCCTGGCGACTGGGGCATCCTCTCCGGGGTGCCGACCATCGTGCGCACGCTCGCCGCGGTCGCGGCCGGCCGGCTCGACGACGCCGCCGGGCACCTGGAGACGTCGATGCCCAGCGAGATGTTCTGGACCATGCTGGGGCCGGCGTACCTATCCGCCCGCGGTCGCTACCGCCTGGCGACGGGCAGCCACAGCCTCGCACTGCGGGATTTCGAGATGTGCGCGGACGCGGAGCGCCAGTGGCACCCGGACCAGCCCGGCTCCGTGATGTGGCGCGTCGGGGCCGCAGAGGCGTGCGTCGGGCTCGGCGACCATTCCCGGGCCAGGGAACTGCTCGCCGAGCACCAGCCGCTGCTCGGCGGACGCCGCGGCCGTGCCTATGGTGAGTGGCTGCGCGTGCGTGCCGCCACGGCCTCGCTCGGCACGCGGCCGGCCATGCTGCGCGAGGCGGTCGAGGTGCTGCGGAAGCACGACGACCAGGTGGCGGCGGCGCGGGCGCTATCCGACCTGGGGGACGCGCACGAGGCACGCGGCGAGCGGAGGGAAGCCAAGCGGGCGCGCCGTCGCGCATCGCATCTCGTGCGGCAGTTCAGCGAGGTTCCCCCGGGTGAGCCGGTGCACCAGGCCCGCGAGGGCCGGCCAGGCGGCGGGCGCGCCGCCGCGGACGACGCCTCCGAGCTGAGCGATGCCGAGCGCAGGGTCGCCGCCCTCGCCGCCCGCGGTTACACGAACAGGGAGATCGCCGACCGGCTCTACATCACCATGAGCACGGTGGAGCAGCACCTGACCCGCTCCTACCGCAAGCTCAAGGTGACCAGCCGCGCGGACCTCCCGTTCCTCCCGATGGCGGACGTGGCGCTCAACTGAGTCCCTGGCCCGCGGCGGCCGACGGCCCCTTCGGCCTCTTCGCGGAGGCGGCGGACGCGGCGACCACCCCCTTGCGATCCTGGTGGCTTAGAGGTGGCGCGGATGGTCGGGTTTCGCGGGCTTCGGCGATCCTGCTGCCAATTCACGATCTTCGGAATACCCCCGTAGGTATCTACTAGACCGCGATCACGCTCGCGTGGAGGATAGGTGCGCTCCGCGCTCACATATCCTCCACACGGAGCCCTTCCGTCCCGGCATAGCCGCCCGGCATGCCCCCGCGCCCCGGGCATACCCCGGCAGAACGGGGCATGCACCCCGCCTTGGTCCCGCATACCCCCGGCACCGGCGCCCCCATCGCCCATCCCTGCCGGAACCCGGAGGGGAGGGGTATCGGCAGGGCCTCAACCGCGGGTTCCGGGGGCATATGTCGTGAGACGCTCGCTGACCCGCCGGTCGGCCCGTGAACCCCGGCGGCGATCACACGACCTATCAGCGGGTGATCGTGACCGATACTTAGTCCCCGCGACCGGGGCCATCTGCCTTGCGCTGTGCCCAGAACAGCGCGTGGCCGCTGTCTCCCTCGGGCACGAACTGCTGGTCGGTGACCTCCAGGTCGGCCTGCCCGAGCCATGCCCGGTAGGTGCCGGCGTCGGCCTGGCTCCACCACATGGTCGCGGGGCCGCCGAGCCAGTTGCCCTCGGTGCCGGTCCAGGCGTCCTGCCCGGTGGTGGCCAGGAGCCAGCCGCCTGGGAGCAGCCAGCGGGCGATGTCGCGCAGCAGCTGCGGCTGGCGGTCCAGCGGCATGTGGATGAGCGCGTACAGGCAGGCGACGGCGTCGAAGCTCCCGGGCGGGAAGTCCGCTTCCGTGGCGTCGGCGCGGAGGAAGACGGCGCCGGGGACGAGCCGGCGGGCGCGCTCGACCTGGACGTCGCTGACGTCCACGCCGGTCACCTGGTACCCGGCGGCGGCCAGCCGCCGGGCGACGGGGACGCCGCAGCCGCACCCGATGTCCAGCACCTTCCCCCGGCGGGGGATGCGCTCGCACAGCAGGGCCAGCCAGGCGTCGTAGGCGTGCGCGGGATCGTCATCACCCCGGTAGTCGCGAGAGATCGCGTTGTAGCCAGAACGCACCAGCTCGACCGGATCGTCGTCCACGAGGAGCAGGCTACTGGCTCATCATGCCTGCGCTAAAGCCGTTTTCCCGGCAGGCGGCGGGATGGCCCCGTGGCGGGATGACCTCGCAGCGGACACCTGGGGACGGAAGATGGCTAAGGAATGACTTGGTGAAACGTTCTAATTTGACCATCTTCCGTCCCGAGCCTCCGGTCACCCCGCAACGCGTGGCCCGCAGGTGCCGCGTACGTCCCCCCACACGTGCCGCGTACGTCCCCCCACACGTGCCGCGTACGTCCCCACACGTGGGCAATTCCCTCCAAATAGGTCAGCTGACCGATGTCTTGCAGTGCAACTTGCAGCACTATTTTCGACACGGCCGGGAATCCGACACGGCCGGGAAACGGCCGGTGAAACGGCCGTAGCGCGTACCTGGACGGTGCAGGCAGCTGAGGAACCGATGGACACGATGGCGGATACGCAGACGGAGCGACAGGACACGGCCCGGGCCGGCGCGGCGGAATCGCGGCACCGCTGCGTGCGGCTCCTCCGGGAGCCGGCCGCGGCGGCACTGGCCCGCCGCGAGGTCCGGGCCGCCATCCGGGCCTGGGGCGTCCGGGTCGATGCCGATGTCGCGGTGCTGCTGGCCAGCGACCTGGTGACCGACGCGATCATCCGCGGCGAGGGCGAGACGGTCACCCTGGCCGTCCGGTTCGCGGCGGGCCGGCTGCGAGTGGACGTGTCCGGCGCGGGGTGCGGGCCTGGCCTGGCGCTGGTCGCCACCCTGGCCGATGAGTGGGGCGGGTTCCGCGGCCCGGCCGCGGCGGCGTACTTCGCGCTCGGCTGCGACCCGGATCCCGGCTGCGGCCCGGAAAGAGAAGAGCAAGGGCAAGAGCTTCCCCGGGGCGACGGCGGCCCGCGTCGGCCGGGGATCGAACGTGGGGACGGCGTGCCGTGATGCCCCCCGGCGGCGCGCCGTCCCCACCGCACGAGTCAGATGTCACCGACGAATGAGGGGAAACGTGGGAAGAATGAAGGTCAGGGGCCCGGGTGAGACGCCGGGCTCGTTGTGGGTCAAGAGCTCGCTGAGCTATGCCAACGGCAACTGCGTCGAGGTGGCGAGCATGCCCGGCGGCGCGGTCGGCGTCCGCAACAGCAGGGACTCCGCGGGACCGGTCCTGAGGTTCACCCCGGATGAGTGGCGCGCCTTTCTCGGCGGCGTGCGGAACGGGGAGTTCGATGGGTTCACGAGGTAACCCCGAGGCTGGCTGACGGAAGCTACCGGAGGACTCCCCAGGGCCGCGGGGGTCCTCCGGTCCCGTTGGCCGGCGTTTCAGCAGGTCAGAAAGGTTTAGTGCCATCACGAATAGGTACCTATCTAGGTACTGTTACTGATGCGATACGAAGTGTTACTGACCAGATTGAGGCCAGACTGTTTCGGGGGGTCTGCTCATGGTTATTACCGGACTGCTCAGCGAGCATGCCGCGGGTGATGCGCGCCTGGACTGGTGGCAGGCGGCGGCCTGCCGTACCGCCGATCCGGACATCTTCTTCCCGGTCTCGGCGCACGGGCCTGGCCAGCACGATATCGCGCGGGCCAAGGAGATCTGCGCACGGTGCCCGGTGCGCCGGCAGTGCCTGCAGTTCGCCCTGGCGACCCACCAGGTGCACGGCGTGTGGGGCGGCACGACGGAGGAGGAACGGCGCCTGGAGATGCACGCCGTGGCGACGGTACCCGCCCAGCGGGAAGGCCGGGCGGAGGGGTAGCGGGAGCTCGCCGGGAGGGCGCGGCTACGATGACGGCGTGGCCCACGATCTAGCCGGGCTCCTGGGCGAAGCCGCGGTCCGGGCCGCCCGTTACCGCGACGCGGCCGGCGACGCGCCGGTGTTCCCGGACGCCAGCGCGCTGGAGGAACTCCGCTCGAAACTCGGCCCGCTCCGCGCCGAGGCGGCGTCGCCGCACGCGGTGATCGGCGAGCTGGCGGACGCGGTGGAGCCGGCGCTGGTCGCGAGCGCCGGGCCTCGCTACTTCGGCTTCGTGACCGGCGGGGCCACCGATGCCGCGACCGCCGCCGACGTGCTCGCCGCCGGATGGGACCAGAACGCCTTCAACACCCTCACATCCCCGGCCGCCGCCGTGGTCGAGGAGGTCGCGGGGGAGTGGCTGAAGGACGTGCTCGGCCTGCCGGCCGGGGCGTCGTTCGCGTTCACCACCGGCGGGCAGGCCGCCAACACCGTCTGCCTCGCCGCGGCCCGCCACCAGGTGCTCGCCGACGCGGGCTGGGACGTGGAGTCCGACGGGCTGGCCGGCGCGCCACCGATCAGGGTGGTGGCCGGCGCCGAGCGGCACGTCACGATCGACCGGGCGCTGCGCCTGCTCGGCCTCGGCACCGCGGCCACCGAGCCGGTCCCGGCCGGACCCGGC
>JAFMRC010000163.1:0-1731 GCA_017354375.1 Nocardiopsaceae bacterium
GCGGCGGCCCTCACCTGCCGCCCGGCCCTGGCGGCGGCATCAATCCCGGCGGCGGCGCCCCCGGCGGCCCCCCTGTCGGCGGCACGGGCCGTTTCCCGTAAGAACCAGCGGTTCCCGTAAGGACTTAGCCGGCGAGCTGGCGGCGGACCTCGGCGGCCACTCGGGCGCCGTCCGCCCGGCCCGCGACCCGCGGGGTCACGGTCTTCATGACCCTGCCCATCGCGGGACCCGCCGCGGGCATGCCGTCGGCGCCGACCTCGGCGATGGCGGCGGCGACCAGCGTGGCCAGCTCGTCGTCGGCCAGCTGCGCGGGGAGGTACTCCGCCAGTACTTCGCCTTCGGCCCGCTCGGCGGCCGCCTGCTCGGGGCGGCCGACGGAGTCGAACGCCTCGGCGGCCTCCCGGCGCTTCTTCGCCTCGCGAGTGAGGATCTTCACAACCTCGTCGTCAGAAAGCTCCCTGGCGCTGTCCCCGGACACCTCCGCGTTCGTGATTGAGGTGAGGGCCATCCGGAGCGCGCGCAACCGCGCCTGGTCCCTGGCACGCATCGCGTCGCCCAAGTCGGCGCGGATCCGCTCCTTGAGTTCGTCCACGGTCCTATCCTGCCCGACGTCCATGGCACCATGGGTGAATGCGAGCACGAACGTATCTCTCCGCCGCGCTCGCCGGAGGCGTCGCCGCCTTCGGCTACGCGTCGGTCATCGAGCGCAACTGGTTTGTGCTCCGCCAGGCACAGGTTCCGGTGCTGCCGGCGAACGCGGCGCCCCTGCGGGTGCTGCACTTTTCCGACCTGCACCTGACGCCGGGCAGGCACCGGCTGATGTCTTTCGTCCGGTCGCTGGCCGACCTCGACCCCGACCTGGTGGTGAACGCCGGCGACACGCTGGCGTCGCCGCATTCCGTCCAGCCGGTCATGGCGGCCCTCGGCCCGCTGCTGGACAAGCCGGGCGTGTTCGTCTACGGCTCCAACGACCTGCACGCTCCCAAGCCGAAGAACCCGGCCCGCTACCTGTGGCGGACCAGCGCCGGCGAGCCCCGGGCCGAGCCCGACCTGCCTTGGGCCGAGCTCGGCGCGGAGATGGCCGCGGCGGGCTGGCTGGACCTGAACAACCGGCGCGGGCGGCTGAAGGCCGGCGAGTTGGACATCGCGTTCGCGGGCGTGCACGACCCGCACGCGGGCCGCGATCGCTACGACCTGATCGCCGGGTCGGCCGACGAGGATGCCGACCTGCGCGTGGGCGTGCTGCACTCCCCCGAGCCGAGCGTCATGGACCGGTTCGTCGCGGACGGCTACGAGATGCTGCTCGCCGGGCATACCCACGGCGGCCAGGTCTGCGTCCCGGGGTTCGGGGCGCTGGTGACGAACTGCGGCATCGACCGGGCCAGGGTCAAGGGGCTCAGCATGCACCCGCGGGAGGCCGCCGATCACGGCAAGACCGCGTGGCTGCACGTGTCCGGCGGCCTGGGAACGTCGCCATGGGCCCCGGTCCGCTTCGCCTGCCGGCCCGAGGCGACGCTCCTGACCCTGACGCCGCGCTCCGCCTGAGCGAGCGCAAGCCTGAACGCGAGTGCGGGCCCCTGAACGCGAGTGCGAGGCGGTCTAGTCATCCGCTAGACTGACTCCCGTTCAGCCACCGGGGTGTGGCGCAGCTTGGTAGCGCGCGTCGTTCGGGACGACGAGGTCGCTGGTTCAAATCCAGTCACCCCGACCACAGGTCGGAGGCGGTTTACC
>JAFMRC010000163.1:1741-11396 GCA_017354375.1 Nocardiopsaceae bacterium
GAGGGAAACCGCCTCCGGTGTCTTAAGGAGAATTCCCTGGAGACAAGCCGCTGTCCCCGGGCCTCAGCCCCCTCTGGCTAGCAGGGCGGGATCATGGGTCAGGCCGTTGCGTACCACCGTGTGGCTTGCCCGGTGATCCTCGCGATGACGTCGAAGTCCCGGTCGTGGTGCAGCAGCGTCAGGCCGTGGAGCTCCGCCGTCGCCGCGACGACCAGGTCGACCGGGCCGGCGCCGCGATGCTCTCCTCTGGCCGTGAGGTCGCCCTGCACTTCCCAGGCCCGGGAGTAGGAGCGGTCATGGACGGGTACCCAGCCAAACGCGGTTCGCAGCTCCTCGATCAGGCCGGAACGATCTCGCGCGGATCGCGCGCTGTAGAAGAACTCCAGCTCGGTGAGCGGGCAGACCGCGACGAGTCCGGCCGCGACCGCCTGGTCCCAGCCGAACGACTCGCCGCCCGCCAGCATCATTCGGGCCAGGGCGCTGGTGTCGATGAGGAACTGAGCTGGCGTCACCGGCGGTAGTTCTGCTTGTCTTGCAGCAGGGCCAGGTCGAAGGCGCCATCCGCCGCCGCCTCGCGCAGCCTGGTGAGGGCCAGGGCCCGGCGCCGGTTTTCAAGGACCTCACGGAGGGCGACGTTGACCGTGTCCTTCTTCGTGCTGGTGCCGAGTTCCTTCGCCACGCTGCTTACGAGCTCGTCGTCGAGGTCGATGACGGTCCTGCTCATGTCCGCCCTCCCGCGTATATCTAATCCTGAACACATGATATCACGCCAGGTATCGGGGCCGAATAAAGGTGATTTCGCGGCATGTGTCCGGCGTCAAAAGCGAGGACCGCGAATGGGGCCGTGTGGAGTGGCTGGCCGGGTGCCTTCGGGGCGGAGATGGCGATGGCGGGACGCCGGTGCCGGGGGGTATGTGGGACCCGGGGCGGGGCATATGCCCTTTCTGCGGGGATATGCCCATGGGCGTGGGGTGCTCTGGGCGGGTCGTGCCGGACGGAAGAGGCTTCGCGTGGAGGATATGTGAGCGAGGAGCGCACTTATCCTCCACGCGAGCGTGATCGCGAACCTGCGGATACCCTAGCGGGTATTCGAAGCCCCGCGCGGCCCCCGCGCGCGGGGCGGCGGGCGTGGATGCACCGCCCCGGGAGCGGCCGGGGCCGCCCCTTGGCTGGAGTAACGGGACCGCCTGGGGAGCTTGCAACAACTTCCCCGGCCTGACCCATGATCCCGCGCTGACTTCCGGACGCCGGCTCCCGTTCAGCGCGAGGCCACCGCGCCGCAATCCGGGTGACCTACCGTCCAGTACAGGAACGATTCTGACGGAAGGAGCCCGCCTCATGAGGCTGACCGTTATCGGCTGCGGGCACCTGGGCGCGACGCACGCCGCCTGCATGGCCGAGATCGGCCATGAGGTGCTCGGCGTCGATACCGACCCCGACAAGGTCGCACTGCTGAACGAGGGGCGTGCCTGGTTCGCCGAGCCGGGGCTTGATGAGATGCTCACCCGGCATACCCGCGCCGGGACGCTCAGGTTCACCACGAGTTTCACCGAAGCCGGAGCGTTCGCCGCCGTGCACTTCCTCGGCGTCGGTACCCCCGCCAGCGCCGAAGGCGACTACGACCTGTCCCAGGTGTTCGGCGCGGTCCGCGCCCTCGCGCCGCATCTCCAAGACGGCTCGCTGATCATCGGCAAGTCCACCGTCCCGCCCGGAACCACGCGGAGGCTAGCCGCCGAGCTAGCCGAGCTGGCCGAGCTAGCCGAGCGAACTGGGCAGCCCGGGCAAGCAGGGCAGGCCAGGCATCCAGGACAACCCAGGGCCGAAGTAGCCTGGAACCCCGAGTTCCTCCGGGAATCCCGTGCCGTCGAGGACACCCTGCGCCCGGACCGCATCGTCGCGGGCGTGCCGGGGCCGGCGGCCGAGGCCACGGTGCGGGAGGTGTACCGGCCGCTCACCGACGCCGGGGTGCCGCTCATCGTGACCGACCCGCCCACCGCCGAACTCACCAAGGGTGCCGCCAACGCGTTCCTGGCGATGAAGATCTCGTTCATCAACGCGATGGCCGACATCTGCTCGGGCACCGGCGCGGACGTCGCGACCCTGGCCGACGCGCTGGGCATGGACCCGCGGATCGGCCGCGCGTTCCTGGTCGCCGGGATCGGCTACGGCGGCGGTTGCCTGCCGAAGGACGTGCGCGGCCTCGGCTCGTTCGCCCGGTCCGCCGGCGCGGACTCGGCGGCCGGCCTGCTGTCGGTCATCGAAGGCATCAACGCCAGCCGCCGCGACCGGGTCACCGACCTGCTCCAGGCGCTGCTCGGCACGCTGGACGGCAAGCGGATCGCGTTGTGGGGCGCGGCATTCAAGCCCGGGACCGACGACGTGCGGGACTCACCCGCGCTCGAGGTTGCGGACCGGCTGTACCGGCGCGGCGCGGACGTGATCGTCTACGACCCGCAGGCGACCCCGAACGCCCTGGTGGAGTTTCCCCATCTCCGCTACGCGGACACCGCGGCCGAGTCCGCTGAGCGGGCGGACGCCGTGCTGGCGGCTACCGCGTGGCCGGAATTCGCGGAGATCAGCCCGTTCGGGCTGCGACCGCGCGGCCAGCTGCTCGTGGACGCCTGCCAGGCGATCAACCCCGGTCCCTGGCGCGCGGCGGGCTGGACGGTCACCGCCCCCTTCCCATCCCCAAACCATGATCATGCCGAACGGATAGTAGCGGCTCCCCATGGTTAACCCGCTTCTTCCGGCCTAACCCCGCGCTGATCGACCGCCGCTTGCCCCGGGGCAGGCCGGCCCGCAGCGCCGGGGCGGGGATGGGCGTGGGACCCGAGTCGGCGCTCGGTTTCGGAGGGGCCTTGGCGAGGCGCAGCGCGAGCGCGGGGCACATGCTGACGGCCTGCTTGGCGTCCTTTTCCAGCCAGGACGGAACGGGGATGTTCATGATCACCGGGTAGCCGGAGCTATCCAGGTGGATCAGCTCCGGCACGAGGTGGGCGCACAGCCCGTGGCCCTGACAGCGGACCCAGTCCACCATGAGGCGGGTGTCGCTCTCGGCCTCCGGCCCGGCGGGCAGCGGCAGGACGCCCAGCACCGGGCGGCCGCAGGACCCGTGGAAGACGTGCGCGGCGAGATCCTCGGTGAAGACCTCGAGCGCGGAGAGCGCGAACCGCACGGCGCCGTCGGGGTGGGCGCACGCGCCCCGCTTGTTGGCCGTGGCCGCGGCGCGGCGCGCCACGTCGACGGCTTCCAGGCCGCCCGAGCCATCGACGATGGACTGCATCGCGCGAGCGAGGTTCGGCAGGCCCAGCTTGCACGGCCCGCACTGGCCCGCGGACTCACCGGCCAGGTAGCTGGCGACCCGGGCGACCTCGCCGAGCGGGCAGGTGCCGTCGCCGAGCGGGAGGATGACCCCGGCGCCGAAGGCGCCGCCGGCCGCCGCGAGTCCTTCCCGGCCAACCGGAACCTGGTAGGCGGCCTCCGAACCCAGCCACATGCCGTGGTAGCCGCCGACGAGGACGCCGTCCCCCGCGGGCGCCTGGCAGATGTCGAGGGCCACGCCGAGCGGCACGCCGGTGGGGCACTCCACGACGGCGGGCCGCCGGGCGGAGCCGCTGACGGACAGCAGCACGGTACCGGGCTCCTCGGGCACGCCGACCGAGGCGTACCTCGCGGGGCCGAGCAGCGAGAGCACGGAGAGCTGCGCGAACGTGGACGCGTTGGAGAGCAGGGTGGGCAGGTCGTCCACGCCCCGCTCGGCGGCAAGCTGCTTGCGGCCGGGCGGCACGTGCTTCTTGCCGTTGATGCCGCGGACCAGCGCGCCGGACTCGCCGGAGATGAACCGCTCGGGCGCCTGCACCACGCGGACCCTCTTGCGCAGGCCGGGTTCCGCGGCGACCGCCTCCTCGATGGACCGGTTGGCCAGCTCGTTGCCGGTGACGCCGATGATGATCTCGTCGGCGCCGATCGCCTCGGCGACCAGCGCCGCGCCGCTCAGGATCAGGTAGGGCGACCTGATCATGAGCATCTTGTCCTTGAAGGAGCCCGGCTCGCCCTCGGTGCAGTTCACCACCACGATCGCCGGCTCGTCCTTCTTCTGGGACGCGTCCATGACGGCCTGGAGCTTGCGCGCGAAGGGGAACGCGGCACCGCCCTGCCCGCGCAGGTCGGCCTGCTCGCACATCTCGACGATGTCGTCGGCCGACATCCTCGGCAGCGGTCCGAAGATCTCGCTGTGCGCGTCCAGGTCGAGCCGCGTCATGCGGTCCAGGCCCGCCGTCATCCTGGCGGCCCCGATCCGCATGATGGTGGGAACGTCGAGTTCAGCCGGGGAACTCGGGTTCATCGCAGGTCATCACCGCCGGCCCAGTACCCCCTGTCCCGGCCGCCGTCATACCAGCGCGGCACGTCGTCATCCCAGCGCGGCACGTCGTCATAACCCCATGCGCCGTAACCCACGTTGGGCAGCGCATCCGGGACGTTGGGCAGCGGGCCGCTGATGACGCTGTCCGGCACCGCCTGCGCCGGGCCGGTGACCGAGCGCGGCGCGCCCCGGTAGCGGGGCGGTCCCTCGTAGCCCGGCTCGTGGACGGGCGCGCCCTGGATCACTGGCGGGCCCTGGATCACTGGCGGGCCCTGGATTACGGGGCGGCCGGGGGGCAGCGCCGTCGCGGCACCAGTGATCGCCGGCCTGGCGACCCCGATCCCCGCCCGGGCCGCACCGTACTGGGCCAGCATGGCAACGGCGCGCACCTGCGCGGACCCGGAGCCGGCCGTTTCGGCGACCGGCGGGGCGGACAGGCTCTCCTTGGGGTGCAGCGAGTTCGAGGCGATCCGCACCGCGAGCCCGAGCACGACGAGGGCGATGACGAAACCGTAGCTCCAGTCGACGTACGGCTTGGCGGGACGGCCGCCGAGCAGCCCGTGCCAGATGCCGAAGACGAACGCGGCATACGACGTGTAGTGGATCGCCCGCCAGCGCCAGGCATTTCCCCCATTACTGGTGTATCGCTTGCGGAAGATGCCGGTTATGACGAGCAGGATGACCAGGTCGGAGGAAATGGTCCCGAGGCCGATGTAGAAGGTGCGGAACGGCGACAGGAAGGGAACGACGGCGTCGATGACGTGAACGCGCCGGGCCACGATCTCCGTCACGATGTGGATGACCAGGAACGCCAGCGCGCCGAACGAGATCGCCCGGTGCGCCGCCTGGACCCAGACACGGTGTCCCGGGTTGAGGATCACGCGGTCGGTGGCGACCAGGCCCGCGCCGACGGACGCGCACAGCGCGATCAGCGCCAGGACGCCGGCGTAGAAGAGCATGAAGTGCCCTACGGCGAGGTCGATGACGTGACCGGCGGGAGTCAGCGCCAGGAACGCGACGATCACGACGGTGCCGCCGATCGCGGCACCCCAGATCTTCGTCACGTGCTCGGCGACCACGCCGCCATAGTTCGGTCGAGCGACCTCACGGCCACGTGGACGACCGCGAGTCGAAGCCCTCTTGCGCGGCACTGTATCCACCCTCCTCGCAAGGCCCCCACCCAGCAGATATGTCCTTTATACAGCGATTCACCGAACGACACGGGGTAAACGGCCAAGGCCGCGGCACCGCTATATTTTGTTCACATAAACCCGACATAAATGCAGGAAAGTGATTTACCGCCGGGTAACATTAGTGACTTTCGCCCGATACGGTGGCGGTCACTCGGCGGCGACCAGCTCGGCGATCTGGGCGGTGTTCAGGGCGGCGCCCTTGCGCAGGTTATCGCCGCAGACGAAGAAGTCGATCCCGTTCGGGTCGTCGAGGGACTCGCGGATCCGCCCGACCCAGGTGGGGTCGGTGCCGACCACGTCGGCCGGCGTCGGGAACTCGCCCCGCTCCGGCTCGTCGCACACCACGACGCCCGGCGCGGCCCGCAGCGCCTCCCACGCGGCCTCGCGGCCGACGTGCCCGGAGAACCGCGCATGCACCGCGACCGCGTGCGTGGTGATGACCGGAACCCTGACGCAGGTCGCGTTGACCCGCAGGTCCGGCAGGCCCAGGATCTTCCGGGACTCGTTGCGGATCTTCAGCTCCTCCGAGGACCAGCCCTCGTCCTTCAGCGACCCGGCCCACGGCACCACGTTCATCGCCAGCGGCGCGGGGAACGGGCCGAGGTCGCCGACGACGCCGCGCAGGTCCCCTGCCCGCTGGCCCAGCGAGTGGTTACCCGACACCTTGTCCAGCTGCGAGTACAGCGTGTCGATGCCGGACTGCCCGGCGCCGGAGGCCGCCTGGTAGGAGGCGACCACCATCTCCTCGAGGCCGAACGCCCGGTGCAGCGCGCCAACCGCCACGATCAGCGAGAGCGTGGTGCAGTTCGGATTGGCGATGGCGCCCTTGGGACGGTTCGCCGCGTCGTGCGGATTGACCTCGGGGACGACGAGCGGGACGTCGGGATCCATCCGGAACGCGCCGGAGTTGTCGACCACGACCGCGCCGCGGGCGGCGGCCACCGGAACCCACGCCGCGGACACCTCGTCGGGAACGTCGAACATCGCGACGTCTACGCCGTCGAAGGCCTCCTCCGACAGCGCGACGACCTCGATTTCCTCGCCGCGGACGGTCAGCCGCTTGCCCGCCGACCTGGGTGACGCGATCAGGCGGATCCGCCCCCACACATCCTCGCGGGTGGAGAGCAACTCGAGCATGACGGTGCCGACGGCGCCGGTGGCGCCCACGACCGCGAGAGTGGGCTTGGTCATCGGCCGGTCCCCCCGTACACCACGGCCTCGACCTCGTCGGCTTCGAGGCCGAACTCCTTGTGCGTCACGTTCACCGCGGCGTCCACGTCATCCTGGCTCACTACGACCGAGATCCGGATCTCCGAGGTGGAGATCATCTGGATGTTCACGCCCGCCTTGGCGAGCGCGTCGAAGTACTTCGCGGTCACGCCGGGGTGCGACCGCATGCCGGCGCCGATCAGCGACACCTTGCCGATCCGGTCGTCGTAGCGGACCTCCTCGAAGCCGACCTTCTCCTGGGCGTCGCGCAGCACGCCGAGGGCCTTCTGCCCGTCCGCGCCCGGCAGCGTGAACGAGATGTCGGTGCGGCCGGTAGAGATCGCGGACACGTTCTGCACGATCATGTCGATGTTGATGCCCGCCTCGGCGATGAGGCCGAAGAGCCGGGCGGCCTCGCCCACCTCGTCCGGCACGCCGACCACGGTGACCTTGGCCTGGCTCTTGTCGTGCGCGATGCCGGAGATAATGGCCTGCTCCATCCCGGCTTCCTCCGTCTCGTCAGGGACGTGCATATCCACCCATGTTCCTGGCTTGTCGCTGAATGAGGACCGGACGTGGATCGGCACGTCGTACCGCCGCGCGTACTCCACGCAGCGGGGCATCAGCACCTTCGATCCGTTCGCGGCCATCTCCAGCATTTCCTCGTAACTGATCCGCGGCATCCGGCGGGCGCGCTTCACGACCCGCGGATCCTCGGTGAACACCCCGTCCACGTCGGTATAGATCTCGCATACGTCCGCGCGGAGCGCCGCGGCGAGCGCGACGGCGGTCGTGTCCGAGCCCCCGCGGCCGAGCGTGGTGATGTTCTTGGTGGCGTGGGAGACGCCCTGGAAGCCAGCCACGATCGGAATCGCGCCCGCGTCGAGCGCGCCGGTGATCCGGCCCGGCGTAACGTTGACGATCCGCGCCCAGCCGTGCCGCTCGTCGGTGATCAGGCCAGCCTGGGAACCGGTGAACGAGCGCGCTTCCCTGCCGAGGGTGGCGATCGCCATCGCCAGCACCGCCATCGAGATCCGCTCCCCCGCGGTGAGCAGCATGTCCAGCTCACGGGGCGGCGGAGAGGGGCTCACCTCGTTGGCGAGGTCGATCAGCTCGTCGGTGGTGTCGCCCATCGCGGAAACGACCACGACAACCTGGTCCCCGGCCTTGCGCGTGGCGACGATGCGCTTGGCAACACGCCTGATGCCCTCCGCGTCGGCTACTGACGATCCTCCGTATTTCTGCACGACAAGGGCCACGTGACGCGCCGCTCCTCCCGGTTTCGCTGATGCGGCAAACGCGGTCGAGTGTACCCGGGCATGCGATGTGCCCCAAGTCTTTATTACCGTTAGGTCACGGAATTCACGCCCGCACGGTCACGGGCCCGTCATCCGTCGAGCGTCCTCCGGCCCTGGAACGCGCGGCCCAGCGTCACCTCGTCGGCGTACTCCAGGTCGCCGCCGACCGGCAGCCCGCTGGCCGGCCGGGTCACCCGCAGGCCCAGCGGCTTGACCAGCCGGGCCAGGTAGGTGGCGGTCGCCTCGCCCTCCAGGTTCGGGTCGGTCGCGAGGATGAGCTCGGTGACCGCGCCATCGGACAGCCGGGCCATCAGCTCCTTGACGCGCAGCTCGTCCGGGCCGATGCCATCGATCGGACTGATCGCCCCGCCCAGCACGTGGTAACGGCCGCGGAACTCGCGGATCTTCTCCACCGCCGCCACGTCCTTGGGCTCTTCGACCACGCAGATGACGGCCGGGTCGCGGCGCGTGTCGAGGCAGATCCGGCATTCCTCGGCCTCCGCCACGTTCCCGCAGGTCTTGCAGAACCGGACCCGCTCGGTCACCTCAAGCAGCGCGCTCGCCAGCGAGCGGACATCGTCGGTGTCGGCGGCGAGCAGGTGGAACGCGATCCGCTGCGCGCCCTTCGGCCCGACGCCGGGCAGCCGCCCGAGCTCGTCGATCAGGTTCTGGATGACGCCTTCATACATTCCGGGCATACATTCCGGGCCCTCGGCCCTTTACGTCGTGCGTCCGGTGTCGTGCGGTCCGTCCGCGCCGTCGTCTTCCCCGTCCTCGTCGTCTTCCTCGTCCTCGTCTTCCTCGTCGTCGAGCTGGCCAGGAACCGCCTGCCCACCGAGGCCGAGCGCGGACAGGTCGAAGCCGGGCACGTTGCCGGCCACCGCGCCCAGGCTCTGCTGTTGCAGGTCGCCCGCGGCCCGGCCCGCGTCCCGGACCGCCGCCAGCACGAGGTCCGCGATCGTCGACGCGGTCTCCGCCGGGTCGGACACGTCCACCACGCTCGGGTCAATGCTCAGGTCGACCAGCTCGCCCTGGCCGCTGACCACCGCCCGGACGGCACCACCGCCCGCGGTCCCGGTCACCTCGCTGTCCGCCAGGGCCTCCTGCGCGTTCGCCAGCTGTGCCTGCATTTGCTGCGCAGCCTGCAGGATCTGCTGCATGTCGAAGCCGCCACCAGGTTCCACGATCCGCCCTCCTTATGTACGGAGAGCCTATACGGCTCAGTGATCGTATTCGCCGATGATCTCGGCGCCGAGCTCACGCTGGATGAGCGCCACACCGGAGACTTCGGCGGTTACGGGAACGGACGTTCCCTCATCGTCCGGGTCAAAGTCCTCGTCATCAGGAAATGGGGGCACGTCGGCGCTCCCGCCGGCGGCTTCCCTCCCGGCGGCCCGGCGAGAGGGACGCGGCGAGCCGGGACCCGATGCATCGCCGGGTGACGAATGGCGCATCGCCCCGCTCGCGGGCGGCTCGTCGCGCCAGTCATCCGGTTCCTCCGGCGCGGGGATATCGCTCACGTGAGGCGGCTCGGGCGAGACCGGGCCTGGAGCGGGCGCCGGGGCCGGGCGGCGCGGGTCACCGCCGCCGGG
>JAFMRC010000579.1 GCA_017354375.1 Nocardiopsaceae bacterium
GGTCAGCGCGACCGCGGCCACGGCGCCGGTGCCGGCCGCGGCGGCGGTCCGGCGGTCGGTGACGAT
Source organism: Nocardiopsaceae bacterium (assembly GCA_017354375.1). Classification (GTDB taxonomy): domain Bacteria; phylum Actinomycetota; class Actinomycetes; order Streptosporangiales; family Streptosporangiaceae; genus Trebonia. Next base: position 67 of record JAFMRC010000579.1, read on the forward strand.
TGCCAGCGCTAGCGCCAGCATCACCGCGGGGAACGTCGCGTCCAGCCCGAACGCCCCGGTGTTGCGGATCATCGTCCCCGCGACCGTTCCGGCGACGGTGGCGGCATTCCAGGACAGGTACAGGGCGATGCCGCAGGCCCAGAACGCGAAGCGGCGCTCGGCGGGGGAGTCCTGGCGCAGCGCGAACCCGACGGATTCGTCCGTGGTCACCTGGGCGCCGATGAGGCGCTCGTACCACCGGCCGCCGGTGATGTCGGCGATCGCGAAGCCGTACGGGAGCAGGCGGCTGTTGAGCAGGACGCCCGCGGCCACGGCGGCGACCGGGCCGCCCCCGGCCAGGGCGATGCTGGTGGCCGCGATCTGCGCGCCGCCCCCGAAGATGAGCAGGGACATCGCGACCGGTACCCATGGCGGGAGCCCGCTGGATGTCGCCATCGCGCCGAACGACACGCCCACGATCGCGTCCGCGACGCATACGAGAGCGATGTCGCGGGTGGTTGTTCGGCGTGTCGTATTCATGTTCACTATGATGAACGCACATGCCGCTGTTCGTCAAACCGAATAAATGGGAGTCTGTACCGAACGATGATCGACGTGAACTGGGCCGGCGGGGACGTGACCAGGGCCGGCGGGACGCGGGCGCGCAGGGGGGCGGGCACTCCGGCGGGATCCGCCGAGGGCGTGCCCGCGGGCGCCGCGGACGCGGGCACCGAGATGGAGATCCCTGCCGCGGCGAGGATGGGCACCGCGGCGGAGATCGTGGCCACGGTGGCGCGGTCGCTGCGCAGGGAGCGAGAGCGGGCCGGGATCTCGCTCACTGAGCTGGCTCGCCGCGCCGGCGTCGCCAAGTCCACGCTGTCCCAGCTGGAATCGGGGTCAGGGAACCCCAGCCTGGAGACGCTGTGGGCGCTCGGCGTGGCCCTGCGGGTGCCGCTGGCCCGCCTGGTCGATCCGCCGCGCCGCGGCGTCCAGCTGATCCGCGCGGGGGAGGGCGCCGCGATGCGCACCGAGGGGGCGGAGTACTCGGCGGTGATGCTCGCGGCCTGCCCGCCCGGCGCCCGCCGGGACCTCTACCGGGTCCGCGCCCAGCCCGGCGCCCCGTATGTGGCGCGGCCGCACGTGGCCGGCACGGTGGAGCACCTGATCCTGTGCACCGGCCGGGCGCTGGCCGGCCCCGAGGACGAGGCCGTCGGCCTCGGCCCCGGCGACTACCTGCTGTACCCCGGCGACGTCCCGCACGTCTTCGACGCCCTCGAGCCCGACACCACCGCCGTCATCGTCATGGAAGACACCTGACCCGCCGCCTCGGCCTTCCCCCCGGGAGGCTTTCCCGCGGGGACCCTCCCCGCGGTCGGCTTCTCCGCCGCGGCCCGGCACAGCACGCGGGCGAGGGCCGCGGCCTCGGCCGGGCTCCCGCCGACGTGCACGCCCGCGGCCTC
>JAFMRC010000402.1 GCA_017354375.1 Nocardiopsaceae bacterium
GGCCCAGCGCGCCCGAGCCCGGCTCCCCCCCGCCGAACGGCGCGTCGGCGACCGTTCCGGCGACCGCGGAGCCGGAGCCCGCGGGCAGCTACCCGGAGCCCGCCCCGCTGCCCACCGGGGGCGAGTCCCCCTACGTGTCGCCGCTGGTCCGCAAGCTGGCCGCCGAGCACGACGTCTCGCTGGAGACGATCACCGGCACCGGCGTGGGCGGCCGGATCCGCAAGCAGGACGTCCTCGAGGCGGCCCGCCAGCGGCGTGCGGCCGAGGCCGCGCGGGCCGCCGAGGCACAGCAGGCCCCGCCCGCGCAGTCCACCGAAGCACGGGGCGCCGGAGTCCAGGCGGACACGGGCCAGGCCGCCCCGGCGCAGGCCGCCACCAGGCCGGCGATCGTCCCGTCGGCGCTGCGCGGCACCACGCAGCGGATGTCCCGGCCGCGCCAGGTCATCGCCGCGCGGATGGTGGAATCGCTGCAGACCTCCGCGCAGCTGACTACGGTGGTCGAGGCGGACGTGACCAGCATCGCCCGGCTGCGGGAGCGCGCGAAGGCCGACTTCGAGGCGCGCGAGGGCGTCAGGCTGACGTTCCTGCCGTTCTTCGCGCTCGCCGTCGTCGAGGCGCTCAAGGTGCACCCGAAGCTGAACGCGATCATCGACACCGCCAGGCAGGAGATCACCTACCACGACGCCGAGCACCTCGGCATCGCGGTGGACAGCGACCGGGGCCTCATGGTGCCGGTGATCCACAACGCCGGCGACCTGAACATCGGCGGCCTGGCCCGCAAGATCAGCGACCTCGCGTCCCGCACCCGCGACGGGCAGGTCGGCCCCGACGAGCTGTCCGGCGGCACGTTCACGCTGACCAACACCGGCAGCCGCGGCGCGCTGTTCGACACGCCGATCATCAACCAGCCGCAGGTCGGCATCCTCGGCGCCGGCACCGTGGTCAAGCGCCCGGTCGTGGTGGAAGACCCGAAGCTCGGCGAGGTCATCACGGTCCGCTCCATGGTGTACCTGGCGCTGACCTACGACCACCGGCTGGTCGACGGCGCCGACGCGGCCCGGTTCCTCGTCACGGTGAAGGGCCGCCTCGAGGAAGGCTCGTTCGAGGCCGAGCTCGGGCTGTAGGCGAGCCCCGGGCCGCGAGGCAGGCACTGCGATGAAGGTCGCGATCACCGGCTCGTCCGGGCTCATCGGCCGGGCCCTGACGGCCAGCCTCCAGGCGGACGGCCACGAGGTCGTCCGCCTGGTCAGGCGAGCGCCGCTGGCCGCCGGGGAAGCACGCTGGGATCCTCGCGCCGCCGACGCGGGCGTGGGCGGCGACATGGCGACCACGCCGCTGCGCGGCGTCGGCGCCTGCGTTCACCTGGCTGGCGCGGGGGTCGGCGATCACCGGTGGACCAGCTCCTACAAGGCGGAGATCAGGGCGAGCCGTGTGCTGGCGACCCGCGCCCTGGCCGCCGCCCTGACCCGGCTCGACCCGCCGCCGCGGGTGCTGGTCGCCGCCTCGGCGATCGGCCGGTACGGCGATACCGGCGGCAGGTACGGCGATACCGGCGGCAGGGACGTCACCGAGGACGCGCCGCCCGGGGACGGCTTCCTCCCCAGGCTGGTGCGCGACTGGGAGGCCGCCGCCGGTCCCGCCGCCGAGGCCGGGATCCGCACCGCGCACGTGCGCAGCGGCCTCGTGCTGAACCGTTCCGGCGGCGTGCTGGCGCGGCTGGCGCTGCCCGCCAGGCTCGGGCTGCTGCCCCGGTTCGGCGACGGCAGCCAGGCGGTGAGCTGGATCTCGCTCACCGACGAGGTCAGGGCGATCCGCTTCCTGCTGGATGACGACGGGCAAGACGGCCCGTTCAACCTCACCGCCCCGAACCCCGTCACCAACGACGAGCTGACCGCCGCGCTGCACAACGCGTTCGGCCGGCCGGACTTCCGCTGGCTGCGCGTGCCCGCGCCCCTGCTGCGGCTCGCGCTCGGCGAGATGTCCTCCGAGCTGCTCACCAGCGTCCGCGTCGCGCCCAGGCGGCTGGCCGCGGCGGGCTTCGAGTTCCGGTACCCGACCCTCAGCGAGGCCCTGGCCGCCGAGCTGCGCGGCTGAGGCTACCCCTCCGGCTGCATGACGATCTCGAAGTGGGCGTGGCGGAAGGGGACCGGCATGTCCCACTTGGCCGCCTGATCGGCGTCCGAGACCTCCTTGAAGTCCACGACCAGCGACTTCTTCACGGCGAACACCGTATCGGACTCGATGTACTCGCTGCCGGCCACGAACATGTGCGTGGTCAGGTCCCGGTGCCCGGGCGCGGTGACGATGAAGTGGATGTGCGCGGGCCGGAAGGAGTGCCTGCCGGTCGCCTTCAGCAGTTCACCGACCGGGCCGTCGGTCGGGATCGGGTAGTACCGCGGCACGATCGTGCGGAACCAGAACTCGCCCGCGTTGTCGGCGGTGAACAGGCCGCGTCCGTTCCCGATCTCCTGCACGCCGGCCTGCTGCACGTCGTAGAAGCCCTCGTCGTTGGCCTGCCACACGTCCAGCGTCGCGTGCGGCAGCGGCGTGCCGTCCGTCGACGTCACCCGTCCGGTGACCACGCACGGCGCCGGAGTCCCGGCCGGATAGAGGGTGTCGCCAAGCTGCCTCACCGGCGACTCCACCACGTGGAACGGCCCCAGCACCGTCGATTCGGTGGCTATTCCGTATTTGCGGTTGGTGATGGTCTCGGTCAGCATCGACAGGCCGAGGACGTCCGAGAGCAGGATGAATTCCTGGCGCTTGTCGTCGCACTTCTGCCCGGTCCTGGTGAGGAAGTCGATCGCCTGCTCCCACTCCCCGATCGTCAGCTCCACCTCCCGGGCGAAGGAGTGCAGGTGCCGGACGAGGCTGGCGAGGATTTCCCGTAGCCGCGGGTCGGTGGACGGCGCGAAGCTCTCGACGACGGCGTCGGCCGCGGTTTCCTCGGTGAAGTCGGTAGCCATGCCCGCAGGCTACGACGGCGGCCCGGCATCGGCTAGCCCGGCATCGTCGTGGTCTTCGTCCCTGGAGCCCTGCCCGGGGGGATCCTGCCCGGGCAGGTGGAGGGACGCGAGCGGCAGCTTCCACAGCGAGGGCAGCGGCAGCGTGACGCCGCCCGCGCTGACCGCCGCGAGGGCGGACATCCGGATCAGGCGGCGGGCCGCGTTCAGCAGCATGAACGCCAGCGGCAACTCGATGACGAGCGCCGAGCCGGCGCTCAGCCAGATGTACCTGGTCCCGAGGTCCAGGATCACGTCGAACCACGCGTCGCAGCACAGCAGCGTGGCCGTGATCAGCAGGCAGACGATGACGATCTGCCGGCCGCGCCAGAACGCCCAGGCGGTCACGGCGAACGCCGTGACCTCGACGATGTCGAAGCCGACCCAGGCGCCCCGCCAGTGGGTGGCGGTGAAGTTCCGCCGCAGGGTGAGCACCAGCACCACGATCCAGGCGGCCAGCACGATGGCGGCGATCGCGAAGAAGACGGCGCCGGCCTTGTGCCGCCGGTCCACCTTCAGGTCCAGCAGGGGGTGGGGGTAGTCCATCGCGGCGATCATGCGCGCGAGTTTCCGGCGCTCAGCCGGGGTCATTTGGCGAAGCTCCGCCTCGTTGATCACGATTTGGGTCCTTCCCCGTGGGCGCGAGTGCCTCACATGCATCGTAGGCTCAAAGAGTGGATGACGAACTCGTGTACGCGCACGTCGGCTTCAGCCCCGACGCGGTTGACTACATGACCGGGTGGAACCTCCAGCGAGAGGTCCACGCGCGGCGGGTGGCCGGGGTCATCCCGGACAGCTGCCTGCTACTCGAGCACGCGCCGGTGTATACGGCGGGGAAGAGGACCGCGGCCTCTGACCGCCCGGCCGACGATCCCGGCGCCCCCGTCATCGACGTGGACCGCGGCGGCAAGATCACCTGGCACGGACCGGGCCAGCTGACCGCCTACCCGATCACGATGCTGCGCGATCCGGTCGACGTCCTCGCCTACGTGCGCGCCCTGGAGGAGTCGATGATCCGGGTGTGCGCGGAGTTCGGGCTGCGGGCGATCCGCATCGAGGGACGCAGCGGCGCCTGGATCCCGGCGGACCCGGCGCGGGGCCTGCGGGACCGCAAGATCGGCGCGATCGGCGCGCGGGTCGCCCGCAAGGTGACCATGCACGGGCTGGCGCTCAACTGCGACTGTGACATGTCGTGGTTCGACCGGTGCGTGCCGTGCGGCATCCGCGACGCGGACGTCACCTCGCTGACCGCCGAGACCGGCATCGACGTGTCGGTCGCGGACGTGACCCCGCTGCTGGAACGGCACCTCGCGGCGGCGCTCGGCTACCGCGCCTGGCGCCGGATCCACTCCACCCCCCCGCTGACCGCCGCCCCGGTCCCCCACGCCGCCGCCGTCTAGCCCCCTCCCCCTAGCGCGCGCCCACCCCGCCTAACGTGCCAGGTGCGCATTCGGGCCGGCTAGAGGTTGCCCAAGTACGCACTCGGCTCGCAGCGGGAGGCCGGGGGCGCCGCAGCGGGAGGGCGGGTGACGCGAAACGGCCCACCCCGCCTAACGTGCCAAGTGCGCTTTCGGGCCGGCTAGAACGTGACCAAGTGCGCATTCGGCTCGCAGCGGGAGGCCGGGGCAGCCGCGGGGGCGGGGCAGCCGCGCGGGCGGGGCAGCCG
>JAFMRC010000164.1 GCA_017354375.1 Nocardiopsaceae bacterium
GTCGTGCAGGTCGGCGTGCACGTCGGGCGCGGGCGGCAGCGCGCCGCGTCGTTCGGCCGCCCCGGTCGCCGCCCGCCGCAGCATCCAGCCCAGGGACACCACGGAGTCGGCGCCGGTGAGGCTCTTGACCAGGTCCATCGCCTCGGCGGTGTAGACCTCGTCGAGCTGGCCCGGGTCGCCGAGGCCGGTGACCGCGCTGCAATGGGCGATCAGGGTGAACCCGGCCCGGTCGAGGGTGAGCTCGCCGGCGTGCGGCCGCGCGTCGGCGACCGGCACCGTGCGCGGGTCGTACCGGGTGGTGCCGCGGTGCTCGCCGGGCGCGACGTACAGCCGGTTGCGCTCGGATCCGGGCGCGAGGTAGTTGACGGTTCCGGTCGTCATCGGGGCGGCCTCATCGGGGCGGGCCTCAGTAGAAGAACGCGACCGTGCGCAGCTCCGCGCTCTCGCGCGGGCGCGTGGTCGTCACGGTTGCGTCGCGGAACGAGGTGTGCGGCACCCGCCAGGCCACGGAGTGGTCGGAGTCGTGCAGCTTGAACAGCAGCGCCTGGCCGACGCGCATGTCCGGGAAGTACCACCAGCGGTGCTCCGGCCGGTATTCGAAGATGCTCCCGGCGGGCTGGGAGTCCGGGTCGTCGATGTCGCCGACGTCGCCGGGGTCGGGCAGCTCGTCCACGAACAGCAGCAGGTTCGGCTCGCCCTCATCGTCGTCCACGCTGCGGTAGTCCAGCAGCGCGAGGGGCCAATCCTGCGGCGGCGGGCTGAACGCGCGCCACAGGCTCGTCATGACCGCCCGCCGGTACGGCCGGCCCGCCTCGGCGGCGAACCTTGCGTCGGCCCGGCCGGGGTGCATGTCCACGTGCACGTCGGGCGCGGGCGGCTGCGCGCCGCGCAGCTCACCCCCGGCGCGGCGGATCACCCAGCCGATCACGGCCACGTGGTCGGCCCCGGTCGCCCGCCTGACCAGGTCCGTCGCCTCGGGGACGTAGACCTCGTCCAGCTGGCGCGGGTCGTCGAAGTCGGTAACCTCGCTGCGGTGCTCCAGCATCGTGAACCCGCTGGTGTCCAGCCCGAAGTCGCCTCGGCGCGGCCACCCGTCCGTGATCGTCACCCGCCGCGGCGCGTACTTCGTGGTGGTCATGTGCGCGCCCGGCGCGACGTACAGCCGGTTCCGCTCGGACCCCGGCGCGAGGTAGTTAAGCGTCGCCGAAACATGGTGCATATCACCCACTATGCGCCCGTTCGGCGAATAATGGGAGGTTAGGACAGGGCGCGGCTGTCGAACCCCGCCGCCTGCAGCGCCAGGGCCGCGTCCAGTATCTCCGCCGGGACCGGGTCTCCGGGGTCGATCAGCCCGGTCGCGGCATACGACTCCAGCCGCAGCGCCTCCCCGGCAAGCATCGACAAGATCCGCTCCGCGGGGATCGCACCCGCCAGGTACTGCTCGAACCCGGTCTCCTCGGAGGTCACGGCGACCTGCTTGCCCGGCCACCGCCGCCGCGCCGTGGCCAGGAGGCGCCGCTCGCCGTACGGCTTGGTGACGGCCAGGAAGCGGCGCGGATCCAAGCCTCCGTCGCGGAGCAGCTCGGCCGACAGCCAGAAGTTCTCGCTGGTATTCGACGCCAGCCGCTCCAGCGCGATCGCGTCCTTGGGCACGTCGCGGCGCAGCAGCACGTCCGCGATCGCGTCGGCCTCGGTCGGGAAGTCGCTGCCGTCCGGCACCGCACGCGACCCCCCCGACACCACGACCAGCGGCGCCATCCCGTGGTGGTACAGCTCGGCCGCCCGCCCGGCCACCCCCAGGTCGTGCCCCCCGAACACCAGCAGGCAGTCCGCGGGCTCGACCGGAACCCCGAGCCGCAGGTAGTCCCACAGCACCCGCGCCCGCCGCAGGTCCCCCTCCCCCGGCCTCACAACCTTTCCTCCCTAACGGGTCTCCGCGCCTGCACCAGCTTGACGTGACTGTGCACGTGCGCCCCGAGCCCCGGATGCGAATGCTCGCTCTGTGTTCTCGAAGGCTACCGTGCTCAGCTCGACCGCATCGACCTGATAGCCGCCGTTAAGGCGCTGAACCTGAGCGCGGTCATCAGCTGGAAATGATCTTAGTGCTACATGTTGAACTACAAGTTCACTTAGGGTAGACTGGGGAAATCAAGTTCGATCATCCGTGCGGGAAAGGGGACCCGGGATGAGCGACTGGAGCAGATGGGAGCCAGGCGACCACGCCGATGCGCTGGCGATGGCCGCGAGCGGGCTGGACTACCTGCGCGCGTCCGCGGCGCAGCTGGCCGACGCGGCCCTGAGCGAGGCGCTGCTGGGCCTGGAGACGGTGTCCTCGAAGCTGGTCGCCACCCGGGCGGCGATCCTCGGCCAGTTCGACGCGGCCGGCGTCCACGACCGGGACGGCCACCAGAATTCATCCTCGTGGCTGCGGGACAAGGCGGGCATGTCCCGCCCTGCCGCGCGGGGACAGGTGAAGCAGATGCGGTCGCTGCGGTCCCGGCCGCTGCTCGCCGACGCGATGGCCGAGGGCTGGCTGAGCGAGTCCTACGCATCGAGCATCATCAAGTGGACAAGGCCGCTGCCCCCGGGCGAGAAGGGTACCGCCGACGAGATCCTCCTCGGAGCGCTGCGGGCCGGCGCGGACCTGGATGACGTTCACCTGCTCGCCACGGCGATCATCGAGAAGTTCAAGAGCCAGCGCCCAGACCCCGGCGATGACCCCGGCGATGACGCCTTCGAGGACCGGTCAGTCCGGCTGGACACCACGATGGACGGCGCCGGCTACCTGGCCGGCAACCTCACCCCGCAGGCCGCCGCGGCGCTGAACGCCGTCCTGGAATCCCTCAGCAAGAAAGCCGGGAAAGAGGACACCCGGACCGAGGCGCAGCGCAACCACGACGGGCTACTGGAGGCGTGCAACCGGCTGCTGCGCTCCCAGCTGCTGCCGCAGCGCGCCGGGTCGCCCACCCGGGCTGACGTTCACATCCCGTTCCGCGAGCTGCATTCCATGGAGGGCGCGGGCGTCCTCGAGGACGCCTGGCTGCGCGCGAAGTCCGGTGAGCATGGCTGGCTGCTGGGCAAGGACGCGGAAGCCGCCGCCTGCGACGCGATGATGATCCCGATCGTCACCGCCGCCCCCGAGTGGCCGGTCATCAACGAGATGATCCAGCTCGTCCTGAACGCTTTCGCCGAGCACGGTGTCTGCGCGGGGGACGCCGGGGGCCCGGCCTGGAGTGCCGGCACTCCGGACGGCGTGATCCCCGCCGCTTACCGCGGCCCCGGCGGGAACGGCGACGAGGCAGGCGTTCCCCGGCTGCCTCCCCTCCCGGCCGGGGAATGGGAACGGCTGCTGTACGCGCTGGGCAAGCTGGCCATCAAGTTCGTGTCCGGACCTGGTGCTATCGCCTCGGTCCTCCGCACCGGGCTGCTGCCATCGCCGTTCAGCACCAGGAGCGTCCCGATTGATATCGGCTACTCGGACCGGATTCCTGAGCCGGTGCGCCGCGGCGTGGCCGCCCGTTCCCGGGGCCGCTGCGAGTGGCCCGGAGGCTGCGACCGGCCCGCCGCCGTCAGCGACGTCCATCACCTGAAACACAAAAGCGATGGCGGCCCGACGTCAGTGTCCGGGTGCGGGTGCTTTTGCGAATTTCATCACCTGGTCTGCATACATAGGTGGGGTTGGCAGGTCGAGCTGAGGGCCGACGGCGTCATGATCGCCTACGGGCCAGACGGCCAGGCCCTGAACGGGCACCCGGCACCCGGCCAGCAGGGGCCGCCAGGCAACCGCGCCGCCTGACCGACCCGCCCCGACCGGCACCAGGCGAACCCCACAACAGGGGCAACCCCTCAGGCCCGCCGCCCGCGAAACCACCGCAGGCAGCGGAACAGCACCCACGACCAGGAACGGCACTACTCCCGGCCGCGGGCGTCAGCATGCCCAGGCGATGCTCGTCGTAATCCGGTAGAGCTGCGGGCGGCACTGCTGGATGATGAACCCGTGCAGTGGGACGAGGAGACACGCGGGGACGTAGAAGTCGCGCTCAATGAGGCGGATGTCCTCGGCATCCGCCTCGATCCCTCCGGTGCCTGGTGCGACCTTCTCCTGCACGTCCTGGCGCTGCCTGAGGCCGGCCCGCTCGACCCCGATGCGCGCCGCATCCTGCGGCTCACCCTCCCGGCACAACTGAGGGTCTTGTTGCGGGCGGACCAGGCGGGGACGGCTGGGCATGAGCAGGTCATCCCGCTCGCCGACTTGGACGCGGTTGAGGAGTTCTTCGCGTCGCTCAGCTGGTCTTGGTCGATGTACGGGTGGAAGTTCTTCGATGATCCGTCGCTCACGCATGACTGGCCCACTCAGCCGAGCCTCACCGTCGCGGTACGTCCAGGTGCCGGGTCTCACTCGCTGTACTGGTTCAACGAGTGCGGGCGAAAGGAGGGCGACACCAACGCCGCATACTGCATCGAAGGAACCGTTACATTCGAGGATCTCGAAATCCTGCGCGCCGATGCGACGCCGCAGCCGCTGAGTGAGTTCATCGCCGGAGGACGCCGCTACTGGCAAGCCTTGCACAGCCGCGATGCACGGCTTAGCGTCGAGGCCCAGCGAGCCGCGCAGGACGGAACGCCCTCGTGGCGGTCACATGCGCGGGACACGGTGACGATCAGCGGATCTCCCGATCCTGGAACTGGCAGCGACCGCGCCGGCATGTGAACTATGGTTCCGCGGCGTCATTCTTCGAGAGCGCGGGCCAGCACGGCCGCCCATTCCGAAGTCGCGTCGAGATGCGCGTCGTGTGAGCCACCGTCCAGGATGACGTGCCGCGTGCCCGGCCGGGCCGCGATGAACTCGGCCTGCTCGCCGGGGCTGAACATGCTCCTGGCCGCGAACACCGCCGTCGTCGGCGCGGTCACGGACTTCCATTCCTCCCAGCGCGGTGCCGACACGCCTTCCATGGCCCCCTGCATCACGTCGGCGTCGAACGGCGGTACGAGGCCGCCGTCCCGCGACGGTTCCAGGTGCCCGATCCACGACCGGGCCAGCGCGCCCTGCCCGAGGAACTCTTCCGCCGTCGCGGCAGACGCGAACGGCACCGGCCAGGACCTGAAGTAGTTCCCGATGCGCACCGGGTCGGCACCGCCCGCGACGGTCGCCTCAAGCACGATGAGCCGCGTGACGAGCTCCGGGAAGCCGGCCGCCGCGAGGATGGCGGTGTGCCCGCCCATCGACTGCCCGGCCAGCGTCGCCGGACGGCCCGGCGACACATGGCGGATCAGTGCGGCCACGTCGGCCCCGAACGCGTCCCGTGACACGTCGGCGGGCCGCCGGGTGCTGCTGCCGTGGCCGCGCAGGTCGGGCAGCACGAAACGGTAGGAACCGCCAACGGCCGCGGCGGTCGCGATGAACTCGTCGCCGGTTCCCGCCAACCCATGGAGCACCACGACGGCCGGCCCGGCGCCGTCGTTGTCCAGATAGCTGAGCCTGACCTTGTCGTTCACGATCTCGCGCCGCTGGAACCCGGAATCCATAGCGGAAAGCTATTCGGCCGATGCGCGCTCTGGAGAGCGATGAATAGCTAAATTATATCACAAGCCGACCCTTTTCGGTACCCAATTGAATTGTTTGATTTCTCGGGAAATGGCGAGTAATTTACCGGGCATGCTTAAAGGGGAAAGCGCGTTCGTCGCTAATTCGCAGGGGCTGCGGCTGTGGACCGAGCGGTTCGGCGATCCGGCCGCCCCGGCGGTGTTGCTGGTCATGGGAACCTCGACGCAGGCCATCGGGTGGCCGGACGAACTGGTCGAGGTGCTGGCCGAAGGCGGGCTACAGGTCATCCGGTTCGACCACCGGGACACCGGGCAGTCCGACTCCGTCGACTTCGTCGCCGCGCCGTACACGATGATCGACATGGCCCACGACTCCCTCGCCGTGCTCGATGGCTACCGGGTGCCCTCCGCTCATATCGTCGGGGCGTCGCTCGGCGGCGCGATCGGGCAGCTGCTTGCGCTGCACCACCCGGACCGGGTCCGGACGCTCACCGCGATCATGACATCGCCCATGGGGCACCGGGCCGGCCCCGCGTGGGCGCGGGCCCTGGCGGGGCAGCCGCCCGAGCCGGGCGACCTGCCCGCCCCGGCCCCGGAATTCCTGCGGCACGTCACCACGCTGGCCGCTAACCCGCCCGCGACCCGGGCCGAGCGCATCGCCACGAGCGTGGAGACCTGGCGGATCATCAACGGGACCGAGCTGCCGTTCGACGCCGACGCCGCCCGCCGACACGCCAAGGAGTCGATGGCCCGTGCCCGTGACCTAAAGGCGGCCACCAATCATGACCTGGCCGGCCGGCAGATGATCCCCGAACGCGACGCCCCGCTGTCCCGGATCACCGCCCCCACCCTGGTCATCCACGGCACCGCCGACCCACTGCACCCGTTTCCCCACGGCGAGGCCCTGGCCGCGCTCATCCCCGGCGCCCGCCTGGAGCCGGTCCCCGGCATGGGCCACGGCTTCTTCTCCCCCGGCCTCCCGGCAAAGGTCGCCCGCCTGATCCTGGCCCACACGGCGCTCAGGAAAGGACCGTGTCGCGATCCGGCGCGCGGCCGATGCGCACCTGGTACACGCCCTCCCGGATCTCCTGGGAGTGCTCCCTGACCTGCCCGGCGATGCCCGGCGGCCAGGTGGTTTGCCCCGTCCAGACAACGCCATCGAGGACCTCCACATCCCGGATATCCACACCCGACAGATCAGCGCCAGATACGTCCAATGATTGTGCCTCGATAGCCCGGGTGAGTTCGCGGGCGAGGTCGAGGGCACGGGCGAGGTCGATGTCGAGGTCACGGGCACGGTCGAGGGCGCGGTCGAGGGCACGGGTACGAGCGCGGTCGAGGTCACGGGCACGGTCGAGGGCGCGGTCGAGGTCACGGACGCGGTCGAGGTCACGGACGCGGTCACGGGCACCGGCACGGACGCGGTCGAGGGCACGGGCGAGGTCGATGCCGAGGTCACGGTCGAGGGCACGGGCGAGGTCACGGGCGAGGGCACAGGTGAAGTCGAGGTCACGGACGCGGTCGAGGGCACGGGCGAGGTCGATGCCGCGGACGCGGTCGAGGGCACGGGCGAGGTCACGGGCGAGGTCGAGGGCGAGGGCACGGGCGAGGTCGAGGGCACGGGAGAGGTCAACGGCGCGGATGCGGGCGGTGATCATGAGTACGGCCCGACCTTTCTCGTCCGCCGCGTTGACGTCGGGGCGAGGGCACGCAAGGGTGTCCTGGTCCATGATGGCGGCGAGGGTGCGGTTGGGGTCGGCGGTCGCCTGGACGTGCTTCAGGAGGTCGTCGTTCGCGGCTCCCAGGAGAGCGTCGAGCTGCTCGTCGGTCATGTCGCCGGGGCGGTCCGCGTCGTCCGGGCTGGTCATGGCTGCCTCCCCTCGGGGGTGGTGGCCGCGCCCTCGGCGGCGGCGGTTGCGACGAGGTGTCGTTTCAGGGCTATGCGGGCCTTTTTCTTCACGTCTCGTACCCGCTGCTCGGAGATACGTAGTGCGGCGGCGATGTCCGCGGTCGTGAAGTCGTCCATATCGAACGCCATGACGGCGCGGTCCACACCGTCCAGGGTCCTCAGTGCCTGCAGGACCGTCAGTGACTGCGCGGTGAGCTCGGAGTGCCCGGGGCCGGGGGCAGCGAAGTCGGGCACGTCCGCGCTGGGGACCATCAGCGGTCGCTTGCGAGGCCCCGGCGGTCGCTTGTGCCGGAGCAGCGCGACCGTGCGCACCCATGCCCCCTTGTTCGCGACGGCCCGCCATTGACGACCGGATTCGCGGTCCATCAGCTTCCACGACTCGGCGAACGCCTCCTGGGCGGCGTCTTCCGCTTCGGGCCGGGATGCGCCGTTGTGCATCACGAACCGCACCACCCGGTGGTAATGGTCATCGTAGAAGCCGATCCATTCGGCGCGCACGTCCCCCAGGATGCCAGGGGCGGGAGCGGGCGCGGGCGGCGTTGGCCAGGATCGGCTATCCGGCTCCCGCTCGCGGTCACCGGTCGTCATCGGGAGGAAGCACCCGCCGGGTGCCGTCGAACGCGGCCTTATCCGGCCCGGGCGGCCCGGGATGGCGGCACCTGACCTGGATCACGGCGGCTATTACCGGGCCGGCCGCGCCGACCACGGCGCAGGTCACGGTCACCACCATCGCAGCATCCACACGAAAGTTCCCTCCTGCGGTCATCCAGCGTCGTTACCTGGTAGTGGCCGCGGGACGCCGCGATCGGGAACTGGGCGGGCAACTTTCTCGTCGATTTTCCGCGCCGCGGCGGTCGCGGCGTCAGGAGGACTGGCCGGGGCCGCGGGAGTGGGCCAGGCACTCCTGGGCGACGGAGGCGACCAGGACGCCGCGGCGGTCGAAGATCTGGCCGGCGGTCAGGCCCCGGACCGGGCCGGTGACGGGAGCGACCTTGGCGTACAGCAGCCAGTCCGACAGGTCCGCCGGGTTGTGGAACCATACCGAGTGGTCCAGCGACGTCATGCCGGTGATCTCGGGCCGCCCGCGCGGGTGCCGGGCACTCGGGCGCGACGCGGACCAGGCGAGCGTGAGGTCGCTCAGGTAGGTGATGATCGCCTCTCCGGCGATGCCCTCGCTCTCGGCGACGGCCCGGAGCCGGAACCACATGTCGGCGGCGGACGGGCGGATGCCGTCGGACGGGATCCCTGAGGACCGGCCGGGAGGCTGGCCGGTGCCGGCCGCCACGCGCGCCTCGAACAGGGTCCAGGGGCTAACCCGGCCGGCCGGCGCCCGGCCGGCGTGGTCGTAGCGCGGGCAGTCCTCCGGGTCCGGGACCTCCGGCGGGGGCGGGTAGTCCGTGGTGCCGGTGCCGTCGGTGGTGAACGACGACTCCAGGCACAAGATCGCCTCGCCGCGCTGGATCGCCGTGACCCGGCGGCGCCTGAACGTCCGGCCGTCCTGCAGCGGCTCCACGTCGAACACCACCGGCGCCGAGGAGTCGCCGGGGCGCAGGAAGTAGGCGTGCAGCGAGTGCGCTCGCGTCCCGGCCGCCGTGTACCCGGCCGCCGCCAGGGCCTGGGCGGCGACCTGCCCGCCGTACAGCCGCCGCGGCTCGTCGGACACGGCGCGCCCGCGGAACATGTTGACTTCCAGCTGTTCCAGCCGGAGCAGCCCGACGATCTCGGCCAGCTCGCCGCTGGTATCGGGGGCCGATGCCAGGCTGTCCACCCGCCCATCCTATCGGGACGGAAGTTGGCTAAAAAACCACGAGTTGAATCGTTTAAATCAACCATTTTCCGTCCCAAGACGCTAGCGGCGGGCCGGGTCCTAACGACGCAGGTTCTCCAGGGCGGCGGGGACGTGCGGGGCGACCTGGGGCGGCGGGGCCTGGTAGGCCGGGATCTCCTCCGGGGAAACCGGGGCCACCGCGTCCGACCCGATGACCTCCGGGTCCACGACCAGCGCGACCATCCGGCCCGCCCCGACAGCGCCCGCCCCGACAGCACCGGCCTCGGCGGCAGCGCGGGCGTGGCCGGAACTCGCGCCCTCGGCGACGTGCGGGGCGAGCATCTGCTCTTCCGGCAGGTCCATCAGCGTCTCGGGTTGCACCCGGTGCTCGTAGCTGAGGTCGTAGGTGATCTCGTCGCCGGCGCTCGTGCCCTTCGTCACCGCGTGCGAGGTCGACCGGGTGTAGCTGCTCTCCTCGCTCTTCTCCCAGCTCTTGGTGCGGGACTCGCTCTTGTGCCGCATGGCGAACTCGGTCTTGGACTTGATCAGGTCGATCCCGTCGGGCTTGCTGGCCGAGGGAGACCGGGTGGTGTGCTTCGACGACGACCGGGCCGGGGCAGCGGGCGACGGCCGGGAAGAAGAACCGCGCCGGTCGCGGGACCGGGCCGCGGCGGCATCCCGGGCCGCGTCCCGCTTGTCCCGCTCGCGGTCCCGGCGGTCGGCGGCCTTGCGGTCGGCCTCGCTCATGCCGGACGCGTCCCGGCCGTCGCGGCCATCACGCCCCGCCCGGCCGTCACGCCCGTCCCGGCCATCGCGGCCGTCGCGCCCGACGTGGGTGTGGTTCTCCACGTTCACGTTGAACTGCGGGTTCCGGTACGGCATCTCCGTCTCGGTGCGGGACTCCCCCTCGGTCGTCCCGGTCGTCCGGGTGTGCGACCCGCCCTCGCGCGAGCCGACCGTACGGGTGGCCGACTCGCCCGACGTCCGGGTCGATGACCGGCTGACCCGGTGGCTGAGCGAGAACCGCGCGGCCACGAACCGCCGGTCGCGGCCGATGTGCTCGGCCGCCCGCAGCGCCTCTGGGCGGGTCGCCAGCCGCATGAACGCGGTGTTCCTGCTGTCCAGGTGCCGGGCCGACTCCTCGGTCAGCCGGGAGAACGTGCGCACCAGGGGAATCTGGTAGCGGTCGCAGGCGGAGGTGAGCCGGGCCAGGTGGCGCCGGTCGTGGGCGTCCGCGCCGGCCAGGATCACCGCGGGCCGGAACCGGGACCCCGGCGAGGACGACCCTTCCGACGCGCCGGCCACGATGGACCGCGTGGCCCACTGCACGATCAGGGCGGCGGTCAGGTCGGCCGTCACGTCCCGCGTCCCGTCGGCCAGGGACAGGCAGGTGAGCCGGGCCGGGGAACGGCCGTCGGCGTCGGCGCCCAGGTTCCGCAGCGGCTCGATCACCGCGGCCATCCGGATCAGGGCGCCGGCCACCTCCCGCCGGAACCCGTCGCCGAACGCGGCGTCGAGCCCGTCCCGCTCCGCATCGGTCAGGAACCCCTCACCCGACGGGGTACCCAGCAGGAAGCCCAGCGCCTCGTGCAGCCGGCCCACGGAGGCATCCGTCCCCTGGCGAGCGCCGAGCACCCGGCCGATCTTGGACAGGACCAGCAGGTCGGCGGCGCGGTCGGCGGTAGTGGCGTTCGGATCGTCGGCCCGGGACACCTCGACGATCTGGCTGGCCAGCTCGTCACCGTCCAGGCCGGACAGCAGCGGCGTGGCCCGCAGGTCACGGGGAAGCTGGTAGTCGTGGACGTCCAGTCCCGCCCGGGAAGCGGCCGCGGCCAGGCCGGCGCAGACCCGTTCCCCGGACAGGTCGAGCACGATGACCGCGTGGCTTTCCAGGAGCGCCAGGCCGAGCCCGGTGAGCATGCCCGACCGGCCGCCCGCGGTGCCGCCGAAAACGTCCAGGCGGGTCAGGTCGTCCGGCGCGGTGACCCGCAGCCACCGGGGCGCGCGGGCCGCCCGCTCGGCCTCCGAAGCATCCCAAACGGATTTGCGCTTCTCGTACGTCGCGAGTTCCCCGGCGTGCCGCAGCCGGCGTTCCTCCATGTCCCGGCGCAGCCGCAGCACGGCCGCGCGCCACCGCCAGCCGAGCCAGGCGGCGGCCACCCAGCA
>JAFMRC010000035.1:0-12242 GCA_017354375.1 Nocardiopsaceae bacterium
GCGCGGCGGAGGGCGGGTGCGGTACCGCGGCCGAACCGGAGGGCGCGACGCTTACCACGGCCATGACGGTGAAGACCACGATGTCCGTGACCACGAACCCGGCGCACGCGCGCGCCCATCCGCGCCGCCCGAGGCGACGGCCGAACACCACCAGCGCGGTCGCCGTGACCGCGAGCACCGCGTAGGGGATGAGCCACGGCTGGAGCTGGCCGATCACCTGGCCGCTCTTGCCCGCGCTGATGCCGAGCCACCGGAGCAGGCCCGCGCCCCAGGTCTGGCCGAGCACCACCAGGATGAGGATCCCGAGCGGGGGAATCAGCGCTACCAGGGTTTCCGCCCTCGCGGCGCGTCCTGGTGGCTTCCGGAACGGCGCCTGGAGCCAGTACGCGAGCAGGATGGCGAGGGCGAGGTCAAGCAGGAGGATGTTCCGGCTTTGCAGGCGCTGGCCACCGAGCAGCGGAACGTGGTACAGGACCGGCCCCAGCGGTGAGTCGCCGCCGAGCGCGAGCACGATCCCGACCACCGCCTGCACGTGCCAGATGAACCAGTCGGGGACACCGCGACGACGGACCATGGCGGAAACAGCGCGGGCGAGCAGGGCGAACGCGGCGATCAGCGGAAGGACGCCGACGTAGCTCGTGACCTCCGTCAGGTTGTAGCCGCCGAAGAACTTCGGCTGGCTCAGTGACCCGGAGCCGCCGAGCAAGTCGGGCACGAGCGTGAGAGCCAGCCACTTGGGCGCCAGCGACCCGTCCGAGAACAGCGCCATCGACCCGGATCCGCGCTGGGAGGTGCTGACCGCCGCCAGCCCGGGCAGCCACTGCACCGCGCCCAGGAGCCCGCCAAGCAGGCACCCGAGCGCGATCAGCGGCGCGGCCTGCCTCCAGAGCCCTAGCCGCGCGACCCGCCAGGCGGCATAGAGGCCGATGATCACGCAGCCGTCGGTGATCGCCCGTGGTTCCCCGGCGAGCATCATCAGCCCGACTGCCACCGCGAGCACCGCGGTCCACCGGAGCCGTCTCCGTGACGACCCGAGCCGGCTGGGGAGCGGGGAGGCGCCACGATCCGTTCGGGATGATCCTTCTGATAGCCGCAGGACGGCGAGCAGTGCCAGCGGCACCCAGCTCATGCCCGCGACCAGCCCGAAGTGGATGATTTGCGCCGACATCGCGCCGGCCAGCGCGAACGTCATCGCGCCACCGAAGCTGGGCAGCGGCGCGAGCCTCACGGCGCGCAGGAAGCAGTACAGGCTCACCCCGGCCGTCGCCCAGGTGATGATCAGGCCGGCCGTCCACGCCGCGATTCCGGGAAGCACCGCGAACAGCCAGGTCAGCGGGTAGGCCGCGCCGGCGTTCCAGCCGGCGAGCAGCGCCGAGCCACTCCAGGCGTAGGGGTCGAAGAGCGGTAGCCGCCCGGCCCGGATCTCCCGCCCGGCCAGCACCCGCAACGGGAAGTTCTGCGTCATGTCGTCGCCGGGCAGCACGGCGTGGCCGAGCAGCGCGGGGAGTCCGAACACCAGGATAGGCAGGCCGATGAGCACCGCGACCGCCGCGACATCTCCGGGCCGGCGCCACCAGCCGGCCTCCGTCTCCCAGGTCTCCGTCTCCCAGGTCTCCGTGTCCCCGATCCCTGTCTCCCCGATCCCTGTCTCCAAGATCAGCCGTGACCCGTCTTCGCGGCAGCCGTCATCCCGCCGCCAGCTGGGGAGATCGTGCGAAACACCGTGAGCTTCCTGGAGAGCGCGTGCATGCCGGGGCTACACGCTACCCGCCGCGAGGCACCGGTATGTCGCGAACCCGGCGAAGCCGGCACCGCCCCGGTCCTCCCGCCATCTTCCGTTACCGTCGCAGCCCGGTTTCCCGCGCGGCGAACGCGAGCGTGTCCCCGGCGAGTTCCGCCGTCCGGCTGACCGCCCGCGCCGCGTGCCCGACCTGGGCCTCGGCGCGTAGCAGCACCGGCCGCCCGGACGCGGTGGCGTGCTGCAGGGCCGCGCACGTCTTGTACGCGTGCAGCGGATCCACCCGCGTGTCGTTGCCGAACACGGTGAACAGCACGGAGGGGTACGCGGTTCCGGGCGTGACCCGGTGGTACGGCGAGTACCCCAGCAGCCACTCGAGCTCGCGCGCCACCGACGCCGAGCCGAACTCCGTGTTCCACAACTCCCCGAGCCCGAACCGCTCGTACCGCACCATGTCGAGCAGCGGCGCCGAGCACACAGCGGCGGCGAACAGTTCCGGTCGCTGCGTGACGGCGGCGCCGACCAGCAGCCCGCCGTTGGAGCCGCCCCACGCGGTGAGCCGCTCCGGCGTCGTCAGGCCCTCGGCGATCAGGTACTCGGCGGCGGCGTGAAAGTCGTCGA
This sequence comes from Nocardiopsaceae bacterium, assembly GCA_017354375.1. Classification (GTDB taxonomy): domain Bacteria; phylum Actinomycetota; class Actinomycetes; order Streptosporangiales; family Streptosporangiaceae; genus Trebonia. The sequence goes on from JAFMRC010000035.1 coordinate 2,360, forward strand.
AGACGCGCTGCTTGCGGTCGAGCATCCCGGCGCGGTGCCACTCCTCGCCTTCCTCGCTGCCGCCGCGCAGCGCCGCGATCGCGTACCTGCCGCCGGCCTCCGCCCAGGCGAGGATGCTGGGCGAGTACGCGGGCGTCATGCTGATGTTGAATCCGCCATACCCGTACAAAATGCAAGACCGTGCTTCCGAACGGATCGTGGCGCCTGTTCCCGCGTCCGCTTCCTCCGGCTCGACGATTACCATCCGCACCGGCGTGCCGTCCGCGGAGCAATAGGTGACCTGCCGGGCCGTGACCGCGGGCGGATCGCCGGCGGTCCCCGGGGGCGCCGCCCAGGTGCTGACCGTGCGGTCGCTGGCGTCGTAGCGGAGGATCAGCGGCGGCGTGGTGTAGTCGGTGTAGCCGAACCAGGCCTCGTGCCCGCCCTCGGGCCGTTCCGCCAGCCCGCCGACGGTGCCGATGCCGGGGAGCTCAACCTGGGACAGCTTGTCGCCGCTGGCCAGGTCGTGCACGGTGATCTCGCCGATGGCGTGCCGGGTCCAGCTCACGAGCATGACGGGCCGGTCGAGGTCGTCGAGGACGGCGTAGTCGCGCAGCACGGCCTCGGGATCGGACGGGATCAGGTCCCGCCAGCCCTCCGGGCCGGGTGCCGCGGGATCGGCGACGGCGATCCGCCCGCGGGGCGCGCCCAGGTCGCTGTAGACGTAGAGCCGCCCGTCCCGGCCGGGCCACGCGGAGGTCTGCGCGTCCAGCCCGACGGTCACGGGTACCAGCGCGGGCTCGGCGGGGCCGGAGGCGGTGAGGTCCGCGATCCACAGGTCGTCGCGCGGCGCGGTGCCGATGTTCGCGGTCAGGGTCAGCCAGCGGCCGTCCCGGCTGACGTGGACCCCGTAGTAGGAGGTCTTGTCCCGTCCCTCCCCGAAGATCAGCGTGTCCGCCTCCGGGTCCGTCCCCACGGTGTGCAGGTAGACGCGCCGGTGGTATTGGCTCTCCCCCTCGGGAACCCGCTCCGGGGGCAGGCGCCGGGTGTAGTAGAAGGCCTTGCCGCCGGGCAGCCAGGCGACGCCGGTATGCCGGCACCGGTCGATCGGACCGTCCACCACGGCGGTGGTGGTGACGTCGATGACGCGCAGCAGCGACTCCTCGGTGCCGCCGGACGAGACCTGGTAGGCGAGCAGCCGCCCCTCGGAGTCGGGCTTCCAGGCGTCGAGGGTGGTCCGCCCCGAGGGGTCGATGGCGTTGGGATCGACGAGCACCCGCTCGCCCGTGCCCCCCTTGCCGGACAAATCCGACATGTTGGTCACCATGTCGGCTACGTAGAGCACCGCGTGCTCCTGCCCCGGGTCGCGGCGCGTGTAGAAGCAGCGCGTCCCGCGCCACGCCGGCGTCCCGACGCTCCCCACGCCGAGCAGTTCGCGGACCCGCGCCGCGAATTCCTCCCACTCGGGAAGGTCGTCGCGGTAGGCGTTCCACAGTGCTTCCTCGGCGCTGAGCCAGTCCCGGGTCTCGGCGGAATCGCCGTCCTCGAGCCAGCGATACGGATCCGCGACCTGGTGGCCGAACAGGTCCTCGACGAGATCGAGCCGCCGCGCGGCCGGGTACTGCGCGGCCTGTGACCGCGCTGCCCGGGGGCGTTCCGCGGGGTGCTGTCCGGGTTCGAATGCCATGTCCGTTACCATAACCCGGCTCGTTACCGTCCATTAACCGAGAAACCAGCGGAGTAGCGGTACCCTAAAGGGAGTTGGCAGAGGCACGTGGCTTCGGTCACACTGGGACGACAGGTGTCCTGGTGATGCGAGCGGCGCCTCACGATAGGTGCCTGCGGAGGTACCATTGCGACGAGTGCTGCTGCTCAACGTGACCTACGAGCCGCTGACGACGGTCGCGCTGAAGCGCGCGGTCTGCCTGGTGCTCGGCGACAAGGCGGACGTCGTGCACGACGACACCGCTGGCGAGGTCCTGCACGCGGCGACTGTTTCCCTGGCGACTCCGTCCGTGATCCGGCTCAGGCGCTACGTGCGCATCCCGCACCGGAACAGGGTGCCGCTCACCAGGGCGGCGCTGATGCGCCGGGACAACTACCGGTGCGCGTACTGCGGCCGGCACGCCGAGACGATCGACCACGTGCTCCCGCGCAGTCGCGGCGGCCAGCACACGTGGGAGAACTGCGTGGCGGCCTGCCAGATGTGCAATCACCGGAAGGCGGACCGGCTGCTGGCCGAACTGGGCTGGACGCTCCCGGTCGCCCCCGCCGTCCCGCGCGGCGCCCACTGGCGCCTGATCGGGGCCCACCTCGACGGCGACCCCCAATGGGAGGCCTACCTCGGCGCCACCAGCGCCGCCTAACGTGCCAGGTGCGCTTTTGGGCCGGCTAGAAGTTGCCCAAGTGCGCACTCGGCACGTTGCCAGGCCGGCCGCCCGGTCGGCTGGCCGGCCTGGTCGGCTGGCCGGGGGAATACACGGGCGGTTGGCGGACATGACAGTGAACATGACGACCAACGAAGAACTGCGCTCGCGGCTGCGCCGCGTCGGTATCTGGATGCCCCCTCCCGCCGTGACGGGGCAGGCCCCGGAGACGGTGGGCCAGGCCATCGAGAAGGCGGGCTTCACGTCGGTGTGGGTCGGCGGCGGGAACGCCAAGCCCGCCGACTTCGCCGCGCTGCGCGGCCTGCTCGCCGGGAGCGAGCGCCTCATCGCCGCCCCCGGCATCGCCAGCATCTGGGCGTGGCAGCCCGCGGATATACGCGAGACGGCCGGGCGGCTCGCGTCCGATTTCCCCGGCCGGTTCGTCCTCGGGCTCGGCGTCAGCCACCCGCCGCTGGTCGCCCAGCTCGGCCAGCAGTACGCCAGGCCCCTGGCGAAGATGGAGAAGTTCCTCGACGAGCTGGACCACCCCGCCGATCATCGCGGCGCGGGGTCGTGGGAACTCCCGCCCGTCGTGCTCGCCGCCCTCGGGCCGAAGATGCTCGAGCTCTCCGCCCGCTACGCCGGCGCCCACCCGTACTTCACGACCCCCGACCACACGGCGAGGGCCAGGGAGATCCTCGGCCACGCCCCGCTGCTCGTCCCCGAGCAGGCCGTCTCGATGGCGACCGACCTGGCCGCGGGGCGGGCCGCGGGCCGCGGGTACGCCGGCATGTACCTGAAGCTGCCGAACTACACGAGGAACCTCAAGGACTACGGCTTCACCGATGACGACATCGCCGACGGGGGCAGTGACCGGCTGATCGACGCGATCATCCCGTCCGGGCCCGTCGCGGTGGCCAGCCGGGTGCGCGAGCACCTCGACGCGGGCGCCGACCACGTGGTCGTCCAGCCGCTCGCGGGCGACGGCGGGTTCGCGCTCGACCAGCTCGGCGGCCTGGCGGACGCCCTCGCCGGCCTCCTGAGGTAATTCGCCCGAACGGATAGCGGCGGCTGCCCCCGCTCTCAGGAACTCCTCAGGCGGGACCCAGGCGCCGGATAGGCACTGGTGGTCATGAGCCTGGCGGCTCAGAGCCGCGCCTGTGGCGGCTCTGAGTCTCCTGTGAATAACGGTCGCGGCTACCCCTTGGCCGCTAATCGTTGCGATAATGGACATAATCCAACCTGATTGGTGGACGTAGACTGACCAGATTAGGAGAGTTATGTTCGACTCAGTGCGAGAGCTGGTCATGCCGGTCATCTCGGGCGCCGACGCGCGGACGCGCCGCCTGAAGCTCCTGCGCGGGGCCTGCCTGGTGACGCTTCTCGCCATCGCCGTCCAGTTCGGCGTGGGCATGATCCTCAACTTCTACGGATCCCCGCCCTCGAACACCAGCTCGTGGCTGGGGGAGGTCGAGACGGCGCCGGCGATGCTCACCGTGCACGCCCTCATCGGCCTGCTCCTGCTGGTCGGCGCGGTCCTCGCCGTGATCCAGGCGATCGCGGTCCGGTACTGGCCGCTCATCGCGACGGCGGCGGTCGGCTTCGTCGCGCTGCTGGGCGCCTTCGTCGCCGGGGAGGCGTTCATCAAGAGCGGCAGCGACAGCGAGTCCCTGACGATGGCGCTCCTCGCCTCCGTCGCGCTCCTGTGCTTCATCGTCGCCCACACGATCGCCCACACCACGGCCCGCCGCACCGCCGGGTAGGCCCCCCGGGACCCGGACCAGCGGGGGTAGTACCTGCCAGCGGCCCGGGCACGGTAACGTTCCGGTATGAGTTCTGCCATGGCGCCCTTCGGCCGGATGATGACGGCGATGGTCACCCCCATGGCCCCGGATGGCGCTATCGACTACGACGGGGCGGCGAGGCTCGCGGCTTACCTCGTCGACGACATGCGCAACGAGGGGCTGGTGGTTAACGGCACCACGGGCGAGGCGCCGACCACGACCGACGAGGAGAAATCGCGGCTGCTCCGCGTCATCCTCGACGCGGTGGGCGACCGGGCGAAGGTAGTGGCCGGGATCGGCACCAACGTCACCGCGCACACGATCCAGCTCGCCCGCCAGGCGCGCGACGCGGGCGCGCACGGGCTGCTCGTGGTCACCCCGTACTACAGCAAGCCGCCGCAGGACGCGCTCGCGGCCCACTTCACGGCCGTGGCCGACAGCACCGACCTGCCGGTGATCATCTACGACATCCCCGGCCGGGCCGGCGTCCCGGTGAAGACCGAGACCCTGGTGAATCTGGCGGAGCACCCGAAGATCATCGGCGTGAAGGACGCCAAGGAGGACATCGGCGCCACCTCCCGTGTGCTGGCGGCCACCGACCTCGTCTACTACAGCGGCACGGACATGCTCAACCTCCCGCTGCTGTCGGTTGGCGCGGTCGGCCTCATCAGCGTCGTCGGGCACGTGGTAGGGGACCGGCTGGCGGAGATGATCAAGGCCCTGGAGGAGGGGCGGAACGCCGAGGCGCGGCGGATCCACCGCGAGCTGCTGCCGGTGTACGACGGGCTCTTCCGCAACCAGGGCGCGGTCATGGTCAAGGCGGCGATGGACCTGCTCGGCCTGCCGGGAGGCACCGTGCGCCAGCCGCTGCTGCCCGCGTCCGGCGCCGAGCGCCGCAGGCTTCGCGAGGATCTCCTCGCCGGTGGCGTGAAGCTGCCTGGGTAAGAAGAAACCGCGGGTGTGACGCACGGGTCCCGCCGCGCGGTTTCCCGACAATTCAACTGAAACGAACGGTGGACGTGACCGTAACACATTGCCATTGCGGAACCGCCGGGAACGGGGCGTCCCGGTGAGCTACCCGCATCCGGAACTGGCCCCGCCCGAGCCGCTGGCGCCCGACGGCCTCCGGGTCGTCGCCCTTGGCGGGCTCGGCGAGATCGGCCGCAACATGACCGTCTTCGAATATGGCGGCAAGCTGCTGATCGTCGATTGCGGCGTCCTGTTCCCCGAGGCAGACCAGCCTGGCGTGGACCTGATCCTCCCCGACTTCGGCTACCTGGAAGGGCGGCTGGACGAGGTGGAGGCCCTGGTGCTCACGCATGCCCACGAAGACCACATCGGCGCGGTTCCGTACCTGCTCCGCCAGCGGGAGGATATCCCGCTGGTCGGCAGCAAGCTCACCCTGGCGCTGGTGAAATCCAAGCTGACCGAGCATCGCATCACGCCGCAGGCGGTGGAGGTACGGGAGGGTCAGGTACATCCGTTCGGGCCGTTCGATTGCGAATTTTTCGCGGTCAACCACTCGATCCCGGACGCCCTGGCCGTCGCGATCAAGACCCCGGCGGGTACCGTCCTGCACACCGGGGACTTCAAGATGGACCAGCTGCCGCTGGACGGGCGGCTGACCGACCTGGCCGGGTTCGCGCGGCTCGGCGGCGAGGGCGTCGACCTGCTGCTCGCCGACTCCACGAACGCCGAGGTCCCCGGCATCGTCCGCCCCGAGCGCGACATCGCGCCGGTTCTCGACGAGGTGTTCGCCTACGCCGACCAGCGGGTCATCGTCGCCTGCTTCGCCTCCCACGTGCACCGGGTGCAGCAGGTGCTCGACGCCGCCGCCGACCACGAGCGCAAGGTCGCGTTCGTCGGGCGGTCCATGATCCGCAACATGGGCGTCGCCCGCGAGCTGGGCTATCTCCGCGTGCCCGGCGGCCTCCTCATCGACCTGCGCGAGGCCGAGGAACTGCCGCCCGACGAGGTCGTGCTGATCTCCACCGGATCCCAGGGCGAGCCGATGTCCGCGCTGTCCCGGATGGCCGGGCGGGATCACCCGATCAGGATCGCCGAGGGCGATACCGTCATCCTCGCGTCATCGCTGATCCCCGGCAACGAGACCGCCGTGTACCGGGTGATCAACGGGCTGACCAGGCTCGGCGCCCGCGTCGTGCACAAGGAATCATCGCTGGTGCACGTCTCCGGGCACGCGCCGGCCGGGGAACTGCTGTACCTGCTCAACCTGGTCAAGCCGCGGAACTTCATGCCGGTGCACGGCGAGTGGCGGCACCTGAAGGCGCATGCCCGGCTCGCCTCTCTCACGGGCGTGCCCCGTGACCGCGTCGTGATCGCCGAGGACGGCCTGGTCGTGGACCTGCTCGACCGCAAGGCGTCCATCGCGGGCGCGGTGCCGTGCGGCTACGTGTACGTGGACGGGCTCACCGTCGGCGAGGTGACCGAGTCGCAGCTGAAGGACAGGCGCATCCTCGGCGACGAGGGGTTCATCTCGGTGATCGTCGTGTTCGACGCGTCCAACGGCAAGGTCGTCGGCGGGCCGGAGATTCATTCCCGCGGCGCCGGCATCGAGGAGGCCGCGTTCTCCGGCGTGCTCCCGAAGGTGGCCGACGCCCTCGACCGCGCCGCGGCCGACGGGGTCAGCGACGCCCATGCCCTGCGCCAGCTGGCCCGGCGAGTGATCGGCAAGTGGGTCAGCGACAACTACCGCCGCCGCCCCATGATCATCCCCGTCGTCGTCGAGGTCTAGAGGTTGCCGGGGGTCAGACGGCGGCGACGGGGCGGGCGGCGGACATCGCCTCTATGAGGGCGTGCACGTGGGCGGCGCCGTCGGCGACTTCGTGGCGCATGGTGTAGAGGCCGATCAGGCGCTGCCCGCCAAGGTCGGGGACGGGTTCGGGGATGAGCGGCCAGGGGTGGGTGATCTCGGCGATCTTCGCCTTCATGGCGTCGAGCCGCAGGCTCGCCTCGGCGACCGGCCACTGGTCGAGAGGATGGCCGGCGGAGGCATCGTGCCGCCGGTCGAGGGCGACGACCGCGTCGTTGAAGGCGTTCCGGGCGTGGGAGTACTGAACGCTGGCCAGGATCGAGTTGCCCCATGTGACCGCGCTGGCGGTGAAGACGTCGGAAGGCGCGCCGGCGGGCAGTACCCGGGCCACCCGGAACGCCGGAGTGCATCGCGTGCCGCGCCCGGCGAAGGCGAGCACGGCGTCCGGCTGCTGGTCGCCGGTGATCCCGTGCACGGCCATCCAGTCCCATGCGGGGGTCACGCCGGACAGCAGGCCGCGGGTCCGGAACCGGTAGCCCATCTCGCCGGCGGGCTCACAGCGGGAGTGCGGGTCGGCGAACTTCAGGTCGCTCCCGGGTTCGCCGTGGCCGGCGGCGAACAGCGCGCCGCGCGCGGCCTCGAGGATGATCCAGCGGACGGAGTCGTCCCCGGACCGGTAGGCGTCGGCGGCGGCACCGGTCCAGTACAGGTGCGCGCTGACCGCCATCGCGGTGCGCGGCGCGTACCGCGCGAGCCGCCGCTGGCCGCAGGCCGCCTGGCGCAGCGTGCAGCCGAGCCCGCCGAACTCGGGCGGCAGCGCGACGTTCAGGTACCCGACGGCCCCCAGCTTGGCGATGTCTCTGGCGACGGTCCGCGCGACCTCCGCGTCCCCTGTGCCCGTCCTGCCCAGGCGCGCCAGCAGGCCCTCGGAGAGCAGGTCACGTGGCCTGATCTCTGCCATGGACCCCTCCTCTGCTGTCACTCGGGGGTGAGTACGCGAACGGGCCGCCCGGCCGCGAAGGCGGCGATGTCCTCGACAGCGTCCCCGTAGAACCTGCGGTAGCCATCATCAGTCACATATCCAATGTGCGGGGTGAGCACCGTGCGCGGCGCGGAGCGCAGCGGATGTCCAACCTGCAACGGTTCCTCATCATAGACGTCCAGGGCAGCTCCCGCGATAGCCTCCGAGCGCAGCGCCGCGAGCAGCGCGCCGGAGTCCACGATCGGCCCGCGCGAGGTGTTCACAAGGAACGCGGTGGGCTTCATCAGCCCCAGCTCTCGCTCGCCTACCAGCCCCGCCGAGCGGTCGCTCAGCTTGTAGTGCACGGTGATCACGTCCGCGGTCGCGAATAGCTCGTCCTTGGTGACCGCGGTGACGCCGTGGTCCGCCGCGACCGCCGCCGAGAGGTTCTGGCTCCAGGCGATCACGTCCATGCCGAACGCCTGCCCGACGGCCGCGACCCGGCTGCCGATGTTCCCGAGCCCGACGATGCCCAGCGTCCGGCCGCTCAGCCCGAACCCGAGGGTGTGCTGCCAGCCGCCGTCGCGGACGGCCCGGTCCTCCGCGGGCACGTGCCGGACCAGCGACAGGATCAGCGCCCAGGTCAGCTCGGGGGTCGCTCCGGCGCTGCCGCGTGTCCCGCACACCGTGACCCCGGCCGCGTTCGCCGCCGCCACGTCGATCGACGCGTTGCGCATGCCGGTCGTGACGAGAAGGCGGAGACTGGGAAGCAGCCCGATCCGTTCGGAGGTAAAGGGAGTCCGTTCCCGCATGGCGACGATCACGTCGAACGGGCGCAGTTCCAAGACCAGGTCACTGGTGTCGGAGATGTGGCTGTGGAACACGGAGACCTCGGCGCCCAGGCTCTCCCAGTCCGCGCTGGGCAGCGCCGCGTGCTGGTAGTCGTCCAGTACCGCGATCCGCAATTCACTCCTCTCCGAACGGATAGTACCGACTGTATCCCCTTCCAGGCTCCTGGTACCGTTTCGGAGCGTGAAGTGGCTTGACTCGCTTGCCGACAAGATCCTCGCCGGCGAACCCCCCGCGCGGGCCGACGCCCTGGCGGTGCTCGCGACCTCCGATGACGAGCTGATGGACGTGGTCGCCGCCGCGTTCCGCCTGCGCCGTCACTACTTCGGCCGGCGGGTCAAGCTCAACTACCTGGTCAACATCAAGAGCGGGCTCTGTCCCGAGGATTGCAACTACTGTTCACAGCGGCTTGGCTCATCCGCCGACGTGCTCAAGTATACCTGGCTGAAGAAGGAGGAGGTGCTTGAGCACGCCGCCGCCGGCGTCGAGGGCGGCGCGCGCCGCGTATGCATGGTCGCCAGCGGGCGCGGCCCGGCCGACAGGGACATTGACCGGGTGGCCGGGGTGATCTCGGAGTTCAAGTCGCGGTACCCGGACGTCGAGGTGTGCGCATGCCTCGGCCTGCTGTCGCAGGGGCAGGCGGAGCGGCTCGCCGAGGCCGGGACCACGGCCTACAACCACAACCTGAATACCTCTGGCGGGCACTACGCGGATATCTGCTCCACGCACGAGTACGCGGACCGGGTATCCACGGTCGGCGCGGCCAAGGCCGCGGGCCTGTCGCCCTGCTCGGGGCTGATCGCGGGGCTGGGGGAGACCGACGAGGACCTGGTGGATGTGGCGTTCGCGCTGCGCGAGCTGGAGGCCGACTCGGTCCCGGTGAACTTCCTGATCCCGTTCGAGGGCACCCCGCTGGCCGGCCGCTGGGAGCTGACCCCGCAGCGCTGCCTGCGGATCCTCGCGATGGTCCGGTTCACCTGCCCGTCGTCGGAGGTCCGCATCGCCGGGGGCCGCGAGATCCACCTCCGCACCCTGCAGCCCCTCGCGCTGCACATCGCGAACTCGATCTTCCTCGGCGACTACCTCACCAGCGAGGGCCAGCCCGGCCAGGCCGACCTCGACATGATCGCCGACGCCGGCTTCACGGTCGAAGGCGCCGGAATGGCGGGGG
>JAFMRC010000035.1:12252-25759 GCA_017354375.1 Nocardiopsaceae bacterium
CCCCCCCCCGCCATTCCGGAAATTTCGGGTATGCCAGGCGGTCCGTCGGACTCGGTCCACATCCGCCGCCGCGGCCCCGGCACCACCCTCCCCGCCAACACCTGACTCCCCCATCCCCCCGCCCGCTTCGCCCCCGCCCCCGCCCCGTTTCGCCCCCGCCGCCCCGTCAGCCTCACCCGTTGCTCTTTGTTGGAGTACTGGCCGGTAGAAGAGTCGGTTTGCGGCTTTTGGGGGTGTGAAACTCCGACAAAGAACGGCGTGCCCCGCGTGAGCGGGGCGCGCCGTCGCGGGCGAGATTTCTGGTTTCCTGGACCAGGGGCAAGCTCCTGGAGACACTGTATATGTGACTCTCCGGGTTCAAGTTGATTCATTGTGTATAAATATCGGAACTATCCGGAAATGGCAGGTCGCTGGACTCACCGCCTCTCAGTTCCGCCGTCTGGTCCAGGCGGGTGAACTAGTACGCGTTCGGAGGGGCGTGTACGCGACTGCCCGGCATGTGGCCGCGGTCGAGGGAAAGCCCGCTTCTGAGCATGCGCTGAGGGTCGCGGCCACCCTGAACGCGCAGTTCACGCGCGGCGCGGTCGCGAGCCACCAGTCAGCCGCCCAGATCCACGGGATCGACCTGATCCAAAGACCGGCGGAAGGAGCCGTCTGGCTGACTCGCGCGCCGGGCCGGTACCGAGAAAGCGCGGCGTCGAGTATTCGGTATCACGCCGCCGCTCTGCCGCAAGAGCATGTGACCACGGTGCTCGGCGTGAGAGTGACGACTGTCGCGCGGACGGTGGTCGACCTCGCCCGGTCCCTGCCCTACACGGAGGGCGTGGCCGCCGCGGATTCGGCGCTCCACAAGCGGCTTGTCGTAAAGCCCGAACTCACGCGCCTGCTCAAGGAGTTCGGCCGCTGGCCCGGAATCAGCAAGGCGCGGCAGGTGGTGGACTTCAGCGACCAACTCGCGGAGTCTGTGCTCGAGTCCGCCGCGCGCGTCGTCTTCGCGCAGTTCGGGCTGCCCCCGCCGCAGTTGCAGATCGACATCTGCGATGACAAGATCCGGTTCATCGGGCGGGTCGATTTCCTCTGGGAAGACCAGCGCACGATCGGTGAGGCGGACGGCATGGCCAAGTACCAGGAGGCAGGGCGGGAAGGAGCGCAGATCCGCCGTGACATTCGCCTCCGTGAGGCTGGCTACAAGGTCGTCCACTTCACCTGGGCTGAGCTCTTCGGCGAACCAGCACGCGTGATCGCCCGTTTCTACGACGCGTTCGCGGCACCCGGCGCCTATTAGGGCTTCATTGTCGGAGTTCCGCACCCCATAAAAGCCGCAAATGGGTCCCCTACTCGTCAGTATTCCTACAAAGCCGCTCTGGCCGAGAGCAAAGCCGCTCTGGCCGGGAACGTGGAGGCGACACGCCGAGGGGGCGGGTGTTTCGGCCGGGGCAGGGTACTCGTTACGTTTGTCACCATGGCTACCCGTGCGTCCAGGGGCTCGGCTCGCTCGCGAGGCGGGCGATCGGGCGCTGCCCCCGATCCCTACCTCGACGATGAGTACTACAGCGATGAGCCGCCGGACGTGATACTGCCGGCCACCGTCGGGCGGGGCGGGAACTCCAGCGCGCGCCGGCCTTCGCCGGGCGGGGGAAAGGCAGCCGGAAGCACGGCGTCGCGGAGCGGTTCCGGGCGCGGACCGCGCTCCGGAGGCTCCGGAAAAAGCTCCAGGGGTGCCAGCAAGAGTCCCAGAGGCTCCGCCAAGGGTTCCGGAGGGTCCGGTAAGGGCTCCGGAGGATCCGGCAAGAAGCGTTCCGCCAGCTCAGGCGGGAAGGGGAGGACCGGGGGAGGCGCGAAGACCCGTTCGGGAAATAAAAAGCGGACGACGGCAGCCAGCCGCACCCGGACCACCCGGCGGCAGTCGCAGGATCCGGTCATCATCCTCTCCCGCTGGCTGATCCGCACCCTCAGCGCGGGGTGGCTGCTGATCGCCGGCACCGTCGGGTTCGGCGTGCGGCGAGTCGGGCGCGGTGCCAGGGAACTGCACCCGGACCACCAGCGCGACGGCATCGGGCTGATGTACCTCGGTCTCGCGATCGTCGCCGCCGCGTCCATCTGGGCGCGGATGGACAATGCGACGGGCCGCCTCATCTACGACGCGGCCAGCGGAGCGTTCGGCGCGCTGGCCTTCACGATCCCGCTGCTGCTCGGGATGCTCGGCTGGCGGTACATGCGCCACCCGGAAGGCAACACCGAGATCTCGCGTGCCGCTATCGGCTGGCTGGCGCTGCTGGTCGGCGCGCTCGGCCTCATCCACATAGCCAAGGGCACGCCGTACCCCTCGTCGGGGGTACCGGCGATCAGGGCGGCGGGCGGCATCATCGGCTGGGCGGTCTCCGCGCCGCTCGTGAAACTGCTCAGCCCGTGGGTGGCCACGCCGTTGCTCGGGCTCGTCGCGCTGTTCGGGGTGCTCGTGATCACCGGGACTCCGGTGCGGCGGATCCCGGAGCGGCTGATGGAGTTGCGGGTGCTGTTCGGGTACCCGCGCTATTACGACGACTACGACGCTGGTGAAGTCGGCCAGGGGGACGGGGCCGACGGGGCCGGGCGGCAGCCTCGCGGCCAGGTCGGCCGGTCCATCCGGCTGCGGCCCTCGGCCATCGAGGCCGGGGAACACGTCAGGCCGTACGACACGCCGGTGCTCGGGGGCAAGCGCAAGGGGGGCGCCACCGTCGATCCGCCGGAGGCCCGCATCGGGGAAGACCTCCTGGAGGAACTGGGCTTCGAAGCGCCCGGGGCCACGGGTGCCGTTGGGGCCGTCGATGCCGCTGGGGTTGATGGGATTGATGGGGTCAGCGGTGCGGTCGGGGCGGATGAATCCGTCTTCGATGCCGGCGCGGATGGCGACGCCGGATCGTCCGCCGGGCCGTCTGCCGGTTCGTCCGCCAGGTCGTCTGCCAGGCGCGAGCCAACGCCGGTCAGGCCGGGGGAGCAGCTCACGCTCAGCTCCGAGGCGACCGGTAGCTACACGCTGCCCCCGGCGTCGCTGCTGCGCGCCGGGGCCCCGCCGAAGGTGCGCACCAAGGCCAACGACGCCGTAGTGGCGGCGCTGTCGGAGGTATTCGAGCAGTTCGGGGTGGACGCGCAGGTCTCCGGGTTCTCGCGGGGGCCGACGGTGACCCGGTACGAGATCGAACTCGGGCCCGCGGTGAAGGTCGAGCGGGTCACTCAGCTCTCCAAGAACATCGCATACGCCGTTAAATCGGCAGATGTCCGCATTTTGCCAGTTATTCCGGGTAAGTCGGCTATTGGGGTTGAGATCCCGAACGTTGACAAGGAGATCGTGTCGCTCGGTGACATCCTCCGCTCCAAGCCGGCGCTCGCCGACCACCATCCGATGGTGGTGGGGCTGGGCAAGGACGTGGAGGGGCACACGGTCCTGGCCAACCTGGCCAAGATGCCCCACGTGCTGGTGGCCGGCGCCACCGGAAGCGGCAAGTCGGTTTGCCTGAATGGTCTTATTACATCCCTTTTGACCCGTTCTTCGCCTGACGAGGTGCGGATGATCCTGATCGATCCTAAAAGGGTCGAGCTGTCGATCTACGAGGGCATCCCCCACCTGATCACGCCAATCATCACCAATCCGAAGAAGGCCGCCGAGGCCCTCGAATGGGTCGTCGGCGAGATGGAGCGGCGCTATGACGACCTGGCCGCTTCCGGCTTCCGGCACATCGACGACTTCAACAAGGCGGTACGCGCGGGGAAACTGCAGCCCCCGCCCGGGTCCGAGCGCGTCTACGAGCCGTACCCGTACCTGGTCGCCATCGTGGACGAGCTCGCCGACCTGATGATGGTGGCGCCGCGGGACGTGGAGGACAGCGTCGTGCGGATCACCCAGCTCGCCCGCGCCGCCGGCATCCACCTGGTCATCGCCACGCAGCGGCCGTCCGTCGACGTGGTCACCGGCCTGATCAAGGCGAACGTGCCCTCCCGGCTGGCGTTCGCCACCTCGTCGCTGGCGGACTCGCGGGTCATCCTCGATCAGCCCGGTGCGGAGAAGCTGGTCGGGCAGGGCGACGCGCTGTTCCTGCCGATGGGCGCGTCCAAGCCGATGCGGCTGCAGAACGCGTTCGTCTCGGAGAAGGAGATCCGGGACATCGTCGCGCACTGCAAGAACCAGGGCACTCCCGAATACCGGCAGGACGTGGCGGCGGAACCGGAGAAGGCCAGCCAGATCGACACCGAGATCGGCGATGACCTGGAACTGCTGGTCCAGGCGGCTGGGCTCGTCGTCGCGAGTCAGTTCGGATCCACGTCGATGCTGCAGCGCAAGCTCCGAGTCGGCTTCGCTAAGGCCGGCCGGCTGATGGATCTTCTGGAAAGCAGGGGTATTGTCGGGCCAAGCGAAGGTTCTAAGGCACGGGACGTACTGGTCAGGCCGGATGACCTCGATGAGGTACTCACGTCGTTGCGTGGGGGGTAGGCGGGGAAGTTCGGCGTGCTTCACGGTGCTGTGCTGGTGGCCGTCGGGGTGCCGGCGAGTCCTGAGCGGTTTCAAATACATCACTGCTAGTGACGAGTAGAGTGCTCTAGGTGAGTAATGATTGAAACTATATTGGGAGGCACGGCACGTGGAGGCATGGCGTGAGCATTGGTGAAACCCTGGCGGACGCGCGAAGCCAGTCCGGCCTCACCGTCGCGCAGGTAAGTCAGCGGACCCGGATCAGGGAATCGATCATCCGGGCCATCGAGCAGAACGACTTCTCGCCGTGCGGCGGCGATTTTTACGCTCGGGGCCACATACGCTCGATCGCCAGCGTGGTGGGCGCCGATCCGGCCCCCCTCATCAGGGAGTACGACAGCGAGCATCCGCCCGCGGCGATGTCGGCGGCCGATGTGTTCGAGCCGTCGACGCCGATCAAGATAAGGGAGCCAAGGCGGCGGTTCGGCGTCGGCATCCTCGCGATCGTGGTGCTGCTCGCGGTTATCGGCTTCGGCGCCTACTACCTGGTTAATTCCCGTGGCCCGCACTCAACGGCCAGCTCGCACTCCACGGCCACGCCCGCCGCGACCGTCACGCCCGGATCCACGTCCGCGGGGAAGCGGTCGCCCACGGCGTCCCCGTCGCCGACCGCCACCCGCAAGGCCGGCAAGCCGGGCAAGACGGGCAAGCCGAAGGCGGTGATCGCGCTGACCGCGAAGCAGGACTGCTGGGTCGAGCTGACCACCCCAGGCGGGCCGAAGATCTACCAGGGCACCCTCTCGGCCGGAGCGACCAAGACCTGGACGGAAAAGCACACGATCAGCATGGTGATCGGCAATCCGCCCGGGGCCGAGCTGAAGGTGGACGGCAAGGCCGTCAAGCCGAACACGTCGCAGGTGGTGACGCTGACCATCGACCCGTCCGCCAAGACTCCGGTTTCCATCTCGGCCCCGGCCGGCGCGACGCTGACCACCAACGGCACCTGACGGGCACGGCGATCACGTACCCTCGGTTCGTGTCTACTTCCCGTACCGTCAGCCTGGTGACCCTCGGTTGCGCTCGCAACGAGGTCGATTCCGAGGAACTCGCCGCGCGCCTCGCGGCGGGTGGCTGGACGCTGCGGAGCGAGGGTGCCAGCGCCGACGTGGTCCTGGTGAACACCTGCGGCTTCATCCAGGCGGCCAAGCAGGAATCCATCGGCGAATTGCTGGACGCGACCGACTCGGGCGCGAAGGTCGTGGCGACCGGCTGCCTCGCCGAACGGTACGGTACCGAGCTGGCCAGCGAGCTGCCCGAGGTACAGGTGCTCAGCTTCGACGACTACGCCGACATCTCCGCCCGCCTAGACGACGTGCTGGCCGGCCGGAAGAAGCCCGCGCACGTCGCCAGAGACCGCCGCGCGCTGCTGCCGCTGAGCCCCGTCGACCGCCAGCGGGCGCGCGCGGACCAGGCGCGCACGGATCGCGCGGACCAGGCGCGCGGGGAGGTAGGGGAGGTAACCGCGAAGGCCCCGGCGGCGATCCCGCGGCGGCGCCTCGCCGACGGCGTCATGGCGCCATTGAAGGTCACGGCGCCGCTGAAGATCGCGTCGGGCTGTGATCGCCGCTGCTCCTTCTGCGCCATCCCGTCCTTCCGCGGCGCGTTCGTCTCCCGGCGCCCGCCGGAACTGCTCGCCGAGGCGGAGTGGCTGGCTTCCCAGGGCATCCGGGAGCTGGTGCTGGTGAGCGAGAACTCCACCTCCTACGGCAAGGACCTGGGCGACCTGCGGCTGCTCGAGGCCGTGCTCCCCGACCTGGGGAAGATCGACGGCATCGAATGGGTCCGGGTCAGCTACCTGCAGCCCGCAGAGGTCCGGCCCGGCCTGATCGACGTGCTGGCCTCCACTCCTTGCGTGGTGCCGTATTTCGACCTGTCGTTCCAGCACGCCAGCGGCCCCGTGCTGCGGTCCATGCGGCGGTTCGGCGACCGGAAGCGGTTCACCGCCCTTGTCGAGCGGATTCGGGAGAAGGCCCCGCAGGCAGGCATCCGGTCCAACTTCATCGTCGGGTTCCCCGGCGAGACCGCCGCGGATCTTCGCGAACTCGAGCTGTTCCTGAGCGAGGCACGGCTGGACGCCATCGGGATCTTCGGCTACTCCGACGAAGACGGTACCGAGGCGGCGGGGTTCGGCGCCGCCCTCAAGGTCGGCGCCGACGAGGTCGCCCGCCGCGTGACCGAGTTCGCCGGCATCGCCGAGGAGGTCATGACGCAGCGCGCCGCCGACCGCGTCGGCCAGGCCGTGGACGTGCTCGTCGAGGAAGCTCCCGATGACGACGTCGGCGACGGCGAGGCCGGGGGCGAACGCTCCTACGAGGGCCGAGCCGCGCACCAGGCGCCGGAGGTGGACGGGTCCGTCACGTTGCTCAGCGACCGGCCGCTGCGCCCTGGTGACCTGGTGACGGCCAGGGTGACCGGGTCCGCTGGCGCGGACCTCGTCGCCAGGGCGTGACATGTCGTCCCCGCCGGCCGCAGGGCTGCTGAACGTCGCTAACGTCCTCACCGTCACCCGGATCCTCCTTGTCCCGGTCTTCGTGGTGCTGCTCACGGCAGGGGGAACCGGCCTGCGGCTCGCGGCACTCGCGGTGTTCTGCGTGGCCTCGCTGACCGACCTGGCGGACGGGAAGCTGGCGCGCAGTCGCAAGCTGGTCACCGACTTCGGCAAGATCGCGGACCCGATAGCCGACAAGGCGCTTACCGGCGCGGCGCTGATCACCCTGTCCGCCCTCGGCGAACTCCCCGGCTGGGTTACCGGGCTGATCCTGTTCCGCGAGGTCGGGATCACCGTCATGCGGTTCATCGTCATCCGGCGTGGGGTCATCGCCGCGAGCCAGGGCGGCAAGCTGAAGACGCTGCTGCAGATCGCGGCGATCTGCCTGTACGTGCTGCCGCCCGCCGCCGGGCCGCTCGGGCTGGCGAAGATTGTTGTCATGGCGGCGGCCCTCGTGGTAACGCTGGTGACGGGTGCCGATTACGTGGTCCGCGCGGTGCGCCTGGGCCGCACACCGGCCTGACGGCGCACTCTGGCCTGACGGCCGTACCCCGGCCTGACGGCCGTACCCCGACCGACTGCACGCGGGAGGACGCATGGCCGACGGGGCTGCCAGCACCGCCGGCGTCGGCGGGGCCGCCGGGCCGACGGCGCACGAGCTCGCTACGGAGATTCTCCAGCGGCTGACGGACGCCGGCCAGACCGTGGCTACCGCGGAGTCCCTGACCGGTGGCCTGGTCGCGGCCGCCCTCACCGACGTCCCGGGATCGTCTGCCGCCTTCCGCGGCGGGATCGTGGCCTACGCGACCGAGCTGAAGGAGAGCTTGCTCGGCG
This sequence comes from Nocardiopsaceae bacterium, assembly GCA_017354375.1. Taxonomy (GTDB): domain Bacteria; phylum Actinomycetota; class Actinomycetes; order Streptosporangiales; family Streptosporangiaceae; genus Trebonia. Next base: position 20,082 of record JAFMRC010000035.1, read on the forward strand.
TGGACGGCGACCTCTTGCGGGAACACGGCCCCGTCTACGGCCCGGTCGCCGCCGCGATGGCCGAAGGCGTCCGGAAGCGGCTCGGCGCGACCATCGGGGTCGCCACGACCGGCGTGGCGGGTCCAGGTGACGCGGACGGATTCCCCGCCGGGACGGTTCATGTCGCGGTCAGCCTCGATGACGATACGGTGGTCCGAACGATGGCGCTGACCGGAACCCGGGACGAGGTACGTAGACTGACAGTGGAACGGACGCTGGGCTTGCTGCTCGGCAGGTTGCGGGAAGAGCATGCGTGATTACAGTGTTACCCCAAGAGCGAACAGAAGGGGCCGAGGGCTGTCAGGCGTACCGTGCGAAAAGGTACGGTGGAAGTAGCACGACTGGCCCCCGGCTCTGCGGAAGGGAAATCGGAGCGGTCTTGCCTCAGGAAGGGAGTGCGACGATGATTCTGCTTCGTCAACTGCTTGGCGATGTGCTGCGTCGCCTGCGCATCAGGCAGGGCCGCACTCTGCGCGAGGTGTCCGCGTCCGCCAGGGTGTCACTGGGCTACCTGTCCGAAGTGGAGCGGGGCCGCAAGGAGGCCTCGTCCGAGTTGCTCGCGGCGATCTGCGCCGCGCTCGAGACATCGCTGTCGCAGGTGTTCCGCGAAGTGTCGGACAACTTCGCGCTCGCCGAGCTGCAAAGCGATCCGGCGCTTGGCGTGCCGCGTGAGCCCGGCCTGCGGCTGGCGGGCGAGCGGGTGCCGATGGAGGTTCCAGCATCGGCCGGACCGGTGGATCCGGGCCTGGACGGCATGTCCATGGGCGACGTGACCGACATGGTGCCGGTTTGAAGCCGGCGGGACGGACTTGAAGCCAGCAGGACTGTCAGCAGGATTGCCAGTCAGAATGTTAACGGCCGGCCAGCCGGGGCCGGCCGTTAACTTTTCGTAAGGTCTTTCATGTCCACGCGTTCGGGCTACCGGTGAGCCCCTGGACCATTTCCGGCAGCTTGCCCGTCACGATGTCGGCCAGCGTGACGGTCTCCAGGACGGCGCGCTCGTTCGCGCGCAGCGCGATCCACACCCGTTGCAGCGGCTCCGCCGCGCCCGGGTAGATGATGTTCTCCGGCCGTTCGCCGCGCACGCCGAGGAGCTGCCCGTCGATCGTCCTGATGATGTCGGCGAGCGAGATCTCGCTAGCCGGCCGGGCAAGCCAGAAACCGCCGTCGGGGCCGCGCTGGCTGCGCACGAGGCCGCTGCGGCGCAGGTGCGTCAGGATGGTCTCCAGGAACTTGCCCGGGATGCCCTGTGCCTCCGCCAGTTGCTCGGCGGTCACATGGCCGTCTTGCGCCGCTGCGAGCTCGATGGCCGCTCGCAGCGCATAATCGGCTCGCGCTGACAATCGCATACATGTAATTATGCAGGTTCCAGGTCGGTTTATAGACATCGACCTGGGTTTTGCGCCCTAGCCCGCTGGCTAGCGGTGGCATGAACGTGCCGTTGCTACGGCTGCAGCCGTAGCAACGCGCCGTTGACGCCAGGTCAACAGGGGCGCGGGCCGGCTCCAGCGTGTTTCGAGGCCGCGTGCCCCCGCATTATGCTGCCCCTGTGCCAGATAACACCGGGTCAGCCAGCACCGTGCCCGCTAGCACCGGGCCAGCCGAACGGGATGTAGCCGTCACCGTCACCGTCAACGGCGAGCCTCGCCGCGAGCGCGTCCCGGCCCGGACCCTCCTCGTTCACTTCCTCCGCGAGCAGCTCGGCCTCACCGGAACGCACGTCGGCTGCGACACCACCCAGTGCGGCGCCTGCACGGTCGCCATGGACGGAGTGGCGGTGAAGTCGTGCACGGTCCTCGCCGCGCAGGCGGACGGCCACGAGGTCACGACGATCGAGGGCATCGGCGACGCGGAGGGACTGCATCCGGTTCAGCGGGCCTTCTGGGCGGAGCACGGGCTCCAGTGCGGCTACTGCACGCCCGGGATGATCATGGCGGTTCGCCAGCTCCTCGCGGACAACCCCGACCCGGGCGACGACGAGATCAGGCGGGGCCTGGCCGGGAACATCTGCCGCTGCACCGGTTACCAGAACATCGTCGCCGCCGCCCGCGCCGCCGCGACCATGCTCCAGGAATCGTAAGCGTGTACACTGCGGACTTCGCCTACGCGCGGGCGGGCTCCCTCGCGGGTGCCCTTGAGCTCCTCGCCGCCGCCCAGGCCCGGGGCGAGGACGTCAAGCTCCTGGCCGGCGGCCAGTCCCTGCTGCCGATGATGAAGCTCCGCCTCGCCGCGCCGGAGACGCTGATCGACATCGGCGGCGTCGGCGAGCTGAAGGGCGTCACCGGCGGTCCCGCGGAAGGCGCGGAAGGCGCGAAGACCGTCATCGGCGCCCTCACCACCTACCGGGAACTCGAGCGCGACCCGATGATAACAGCAACATTCCCGGCCATGGCCGATGCCCTCGCGGTCCTCGCCGATTCCCAGGTCCGCGCTCGCGGCACCATCGGCGGCTGCATCGCCCACGCAGACCCCGCCTCCGACCTGCCCGCGGTGCTGCTCGCCCTGGACGCCACCGTCACGATCGCGGGCGGCCACGGCACCCGCGAGGCGCTCCTCGACGACTTCCTCACCGGCATCTACAGCACCGACCTCGCCGACGACGAGATCATCACCGCGATCACCGTGCCCGCCGCGCCGCCCGGCCAGGCCTACGAGAAGTTCCCCCAGCCCGCCAGCCACCTGCCCCTCGCGGGCGCCTGCGCCGCCGTCGAGATCAAGGACGGAACCATCTGCCGGGCCGGGGTCGCGGTCACGGGCGTGGCCTCGCGCCCCTACCGCCCTCGCGATACCGAACGGATACTCGCGTCTGCCCCGCTCACCCCGTCTCTCCTCGCTTCGGCCGCCGCCCAGGCGGGCGGTGCCGAACAGGGCGGTGACGTGCGCCCGCTGTCGGACCAGCACGCGAGCGGCCCGTACCGGCTGCACCTGGCCGAGATCATGACCTTGCGCGCCCTGCAACGGGCGGTCGAGCGGGCATCAGGGAACTCTTCAGGGAAGGCGGGCGAGCGGTGAGCGAGCGGCACCCCAGCGGACAGCGCTCCAGGGGCCGGGGCCTGATCGGGGAGGCGGTTATCCGGCGGGAGGACCTGCCGCTGATCACCGGGCGGGGCCGGTTCACCGACGACGTGACGCTGCCCGGGATGCTGCACGCGCATGTCGTCCGAAGCCCGGTCGCGCACGCCCGGATCACGGGGATCGACGTGACCGCGGCCAGCCAGGCCCCCGGCGTCGCGGCGGTCTTCGTCGCGGCGGACCTCGACCGGCTCGGCGTCGGGCCGCTGCCAGGAGCGGATAACCTGCCCCCTGGCTCGCGGAACCCGGAGTTCCCGGTGCTGGCCACGGAGAAGGTGCTGTGGGCCGGGCAGCCAGTGGCCCTGGTCGTCGCGGAGACGCCCGCCACGGCGGCGGATGCCGCCGAGCTGGTCGACGTGTCCTACGACGAGCTCCCCGCCGTCACGGGCCCCCTGGAGGCCGCCGCCCCCGACGCCCCGGTCCTGCACGATGGCGCGGACAATGTCGCCTTCGTGAAGCACCTGCGCTCGGGTGACCCCGACGCCGCGTTCGCGAGCGCGGCACATGTCGTACGGCAGCGGATGGTCAGCCAGCGGATCGCGCCGGTCGCCCTGGAACCGCGCGGCGTTGCCGCGTGGCCCGGCGACGACGGCATCCTCGAGGTCCGGCTGCCCACGCAGCGGCCGCACGGGGCGCGGAACTCGCTCGCGGCGATCCTCGGCCTGGACGCCGAGCGGATCCACGTGGACGCCGGGGACGTCGGCGGCGGGTTCGGGGCCAAGGGGCCGATGTACCCGGACCAGGTGGCGGTCATCGCCGCGGCCCGCGCCTTGGGCCGCCCGGTGAAGTGGATGGAGACCCGCTCGGAGTCGTTCCTGGCCACCACGCACGGTCGCGACCAGGTCGCCGACCTGGAGCTCGCCGTCGCCGGGGACGGGACGTTCACGGCGCTGCGCGGCACCGTGCACGCGAGCTTCGGCGCCTACTTCACGTCCAACGCCCCCAGCTCCCTCCTCGGCCGCCTCGGGCCGATGCTGCCGCAGGGCTACGCCATCGGGTCCATCGACGTGACCCTGGCCGGCGTGTTCGCCAACACCACGCCGATCGGCCCGTACCGGGGCGCCGGGCGGCCGGAGGCCGCGTACTTCACCGAGCGCCTGGTCGATCTCGCCGCCGCGGAGCTGGGGCAGGATCCGGCGCTGGTGAGGCGGCGTAACTTCGTTCGGAATACCGATTTTCCGCATGTGACCTGCACCGGGCTGACCTACGAGAGCGGCGATTACCAGGTCGGCCTGGACCTGCTGCTGGACAAGCTCGGGTACGCCGGGCTGCGGGCGGAACAGGCCAGGGCCCGCGAGGAACTGCCTGGGGAAACGCTGCTGGGCGTCGGGCTCGGGTGCTTCGTGGAGCCCGGCGGGATCACGCCAGGCGTCCCTGGCCCGGACGGATCCGCCGGCGACCAGGCGACCGTGACCGTGGACCCGTCCGGGAAGGTGACCGTCTCGGTGGGCACCAGCGCCCACGGGCAGGGACACCAGACCGCGTTCGCGCAGCTCGCCGCCGCGCTACTGGACGTGGACTACGAGGACGTGACGGTGGTGTTCGGGGACACCGCGACGGCGCCGTTCGGGTACGGCACGTTCGGGTCGCGCAGCGCCGTCGCGGGCGGCACCGCCATCCACCGCGCCTGCGAGCGGATCCTGGCGGCGGCGAAGCGGGTCGACGCGCCGATGCCGCTAGCCGAGGCGGCCGCCCGGCTTGGCGGCCTGTCCGCCACGGCGGCGTCCGGGGCGCCACCGGAGACGTATGCCTCCGGCGCGTACGGATGCGTGGCGTCGGTGGATCCGGCGACCGGCCGGGTCACCGTGGAGCGGCTGGTCGCGGTCGATGACTGCGGCGTGGTGATCAACCCGCTACTGGTCGAGGGCCAGGTGCACGGCGGCGTCGCGCAAGGCCTCGGCCAGGCGCTCACCGAGCAGGTGGCCTACGACTCCTCCGGGCAGCCGCTGGCGGGGTCGCTGATGGACTACGCGGTCCCGTTCGCGGCGTCGCTGCCGCCGCTGGAGTGCCACTCGCTGAGCACCCCCGCGACCACCAATCCCCTAGGGGTGAAGGGCATGGGGGAGAGCGGCACCCTCGGCGCCACCTGCGCGGTGGTCAACGCGGTCCTCGACGCGCTCCGCCCCCGCGGCGTCCGCCACCTCGACATGCCCCTCACCCCCGAGAAGATCTGGACCGCCCTCCAGCCGCATGGAAGTTAAAAGATCTTGGCGTAGAACCAGTACCCCGCTACCGGAAATCCGCCAAGATCTTTCCCGTGCCCAGGCCACCGTGCCCGGGCCGCCGGGCCGCTGGCGATTAGGCGGTGACGGAGGCGAGGCCGAGGAGTTCGGCGGCGGCCCGGGCGCTGGCGCGGGACGCGCCGTAGGTGGCCAGGTGCGACTGGTACGTTCCAGCGGGGGGCTGGGGCTGCCAGTAGGGCAGGCCCATCTCGACCAGGACCGCGTCCCCGCGCTCGGCCAGGACCGACGTCACCAGCGCCTGCGTCGCGGCGGAGCGGTGCGCGTCCCGCACGACGAGGACCAGCGAGCGCCCCGCGGCGGCCTTGAGCGCCTCCGCCGCCGCGC
>JAFMRC010000580.1 GCA_017354375.1 Nocardiopsaceae bacterium
CGGCGCGCTCTCCGGCCCGTAGGGGACCGCCAGGCACTCCAGCACCCCCAGCATCCGCCCCGACGGCGGCACCCCGTCCAGCTCACCCCCGGACGCGAAGTAGGCCAGCCGCGGATCCCGGCCGTCATCGCCGATCGCCGACCACAGCCCCTCCGAAGGCCGGGATCCCCCCGAGGGCCGCGATCCCTCCGCGTGCCGCAGGCCCTCCATGGCTGCCTCCTCCCGGGATGCTGGCCCGAATGTTTCCGCTATTCAAGGTAGCACTCTATGAAGATCGTTAGTGGAACCGAAATACCTATTTTCTGGATTACGTGTTCGATCATATATGCCGAATGCTGACGCCAGATACCTACTGGCGCATTCCACGAGCTGCCCCTCCACGCGAAGGACAGGGCGAGTGCCCCCGTGGTTCCCGCGAGCGTCATCGTGGGCAGCGTCAGTGACGTGCCTCACGTCGGAACCGAGGATTGGACGAAAGGATCTCGCGGCGCACTATAGGAATGTGCGCATGATCCGCTGGTGGACTGGCCTGAGCCGGAGGCGCCAGCTTCTGCTCGGCATGCTAACGCTGGTAGTGGTCGCCGTCGCGGTCACCGTCGGGGTGCGGACGTCGCATCGGGCTCCCGCGCCCACTGAAGACCGGCCCGGGACGGTGCTGCTCGTGCCCGGGTATGGCGGCTCGACCGGGTCGCTTGACGTTCTCGCGGCCCGGATCCGCCGGACGGGCAGGACCGCGACCGTCGTGCGGCTGGCGGGAAATGGCACGGGTGATCTAGCGGTCCAGGCCCGTGTCCTGAACGGGTACGTGAACAGCGCGCTCCGTGCCGGATCCGGCCCCGTGACCGTGATCGGCTATTCGGCCGGCGGGGTCGTCGCCTGGCTCTGGGACGTGGATTACGGCGGCGCCGCCAGGGCCGGCATGATCATCACCTTGGGATCGCCGCTGCACGGCGCGAGGATCGCGGCCATCGGCGCAGTGTTCGATCCGGGAGCGTGCCCGGTCGCGTGCCAGCAACTCGCGCCAGGCAGCGCCCTGCTAACCCGGCTGCAGCGGTCCCCGGCGAAGGACCGGCCGCCCTGGCTGTCGCTGTGGACCGATGACGACCAGACCGTGCAGCCGCCGGACTCGGCCCGGCTGGCCGGCGCGGTCAACGTGCCGCTGCAGGGGGTCTGCCCGCAGGCCGACATCTCGCACAGCCAGCTGCCCACCGCCCCGCTCGTCGATGGCATCGTCCTGCGGACGCTCGCCGCCAACCGGGTGACGGCCCCTTCCAGGAGCGACTGCACGGCCCTGGAAGCGCTGGGCAAGTTACCGAATCTCGGGACGTGATCTGCCCGAGTCCGGTCGCGGCCCGACCCATTCTCGTCGGTGAGCCCAGCCCAGGGCGTCTGCAAAGTCTGTTCTCTCGTAACTGCCTGATTGGGCGATCTTCCTTTTAGCTGGTCATGGTGTTGCGGTAGCTGCCGTTCGAGGCGGCGCTGGTGTTCTGGGTCTCGCCTT
>JAFMRC010000403.1 GCA_017354375.1 Nocardiopsaceae bacterium
GGAAGCGGGAGGGCGCGGGCGGTCAGCCGCCGTGGCGGCGGGGGCGCAGGGCTCGCGCTAGCAGCGCCGACAGCGCGGCGGCGGTCCCGGTGGGGGTGAAGGCGATCGCCAGCGGGTCGGCTCCGGCGCGCTCATCCATCAACTGCAGGGCGCGCAGCCGGTGCCGGAGCACGTGGATCTCGCCGCGGATGGCCGCGGACAGGCTGCTGCCCGACAGCGACGTCCAGCCTTCGGCGGAGTGCAGGTCGGTGAGCCGGCTCGCCAGTTCCTCGCAGCCGACTGGCCCGTCGTTCAGGGTGACGATCAGCAGCGCGGCCTCGCGCACCGCGACCGTGAAGTCCGGGTCGCACCCGTCGTCCGGACCGATCAGCGCCGCGGTCCCGATGTGCCAGCGCACCGCGGCGTCCTCGGCCATCAGCCGCCCGGTTCTGGTGAGCACCAGGCTGGTGCCGCTGCGCCGGACCGCGCCCATCTCGTGCTGCGCGAGCCTGCGGAGCGTGTGCAGCGGGTACAGGTCGAGTTCCTGGTGCCGTTTCGCCGTCGCTTGCCCGCCCCAGCCGAACAATCCGGCCGCCTCCCGCACCAGTGCCGGGGAGATGTAGTGCCGGGTGGTAAGCCGGAGCCCGGCGTCCGCGTGCCGCAGCAGCCAGCGCAGCGAGGGCAGCGGCTCACCGGGCAGCACCGGCGGCTCCAGCAGCCGGGGCACGATGTGGCGAGCCATCTGGGCGCGCTCGCCCGGGTGCCCGTGCGCCCACTCGTGGATGCGCTCGGCGCTGATCCGGCTCAGCCACGGATCGACGGGGCTCGGGCCGTCGACGCGGGTCAGCCAGCCATCCACCAGCGCCGTCCGCCGGGTCTTCCAGCCGCTCACTCCGATCTTCAGGTCGCCGCTGGCCACCGCGAGCTCGATCGCCGCGGCGCAAGACTCGTAGGCCGCTCGCTCGTCCGGGCCCATCTCCGTCGTCGCGCTCCAGGCCAGCAGGTCGGTGTCGGGCGGCGCGGCCGCCGAGGCGTCCCTGGACCTCCGGTACGCTTCCTCACCCTCCCGGCGGGACCGGCCGTAGGCCTTGATGATCCGCTCGGTCTCCGCCGAGGTGCAGAAATCCACGTACCGGTCCATCCCGGCCAGCGCGAGCAACCGTGACAGCGCCCGCGCGATCGCGAGATGGCCGTCCGGCGGCACCGGCCAGCTGGTAGGCAGTTCGTACCACAGGAACTCCTGCAGGCGAAGCAGCGACACCGCCTCCAGGCCGCCTCCCTCGGTCACCCAGCGGAGGGCGGTTCGCGCGTCGCCGGCCAGCGCGGGATCTTCCCGCGCTAGAGTCTCCAGGGCCTCCGCCTCAGTCATCATGCGGCCAAGTCTGCCCCACGATCTTTGTCGGCGGTAGACGCGTTGCGGATTTGGCGGGTGTTGTGGAGACCCTCGATGAGCATGATCGGGTCCCTGGCAGGGCTAGGTCAAGCTTGCTAATTAACGTTCTGACCTGGCATTTTAATAGCAGTCATCTCTACGAGATAGGATTACTGCGGGCCGCCGTGGGGCGTTATATTTTTACCGGCTGATCACCTGCGGGACCGGCTGCGGCATCATGAGCCATGTGACCGGAATCTACGACGAACCCGAGCTGTACCTGCTTTCCTGCGCTTACCGGGACGTCCCGGCGGAAGCGACCGCGCTGCAGTCCTGGTTCGGCGAGCACGGGTCCATCGGGCGCGGGCTCGTTAAGCACGAGCGAGGAGCGGATGCCGGTAAGAGTGCAGGGGCCGGCCCGGAGGCCGGGTCGGTCCTCGAGCTGGCCGCCGGGCCGGCCGAGCACGCGCGCGAGCTCGCCTCCCGGGGGCTGCGCGTTACCGCGCTGGACCGGTCCCCGGCGATGTGCGGCTACGCCGCGGCGCGGGCCCGCGAGGCCGGCCTGGGCCTGGAGGTCGTCGAGGCGGACATGCGGGACTTCAGCCTCCCGCGCAGGTTCGACGCGGCGATCACGATGCTGAACTCGCTGTGCCACCTGCTCACCCTCGACGACATGGTCGCGCACCTCCGTACGGTGGCTGCGCACCTGGTCCCGGGCGGGCTGTACGTCATCGAGCTGTCCCACCCGGCGGATCACTTCGGTCCCACGTCCAAGACGACCAGCGAGTGGGTCATCGAGTCCGGCGGCACCCGGGCCGAGGTGCGGTGGGGCGAGGGCGACAGCATCGATCCGCTCACGCAGATCACCGACGAGCACATGAGCATCATCGCCCGCGACCCCGACGGGACGGTCCGCACGGCCGCCGACGTGGTTCCCAGCCGGTTCTGGACCTTCACCGAGATGACCGCCGCGACCCGGCTCGCGGGCGGCCTCAGCCTCGCCGCTACCTACGGCGACTTCGACTCGACCGCACTCGACGCTCCTGATGCCTGGCGGATGATCCTCATCCTCCGCCGCGACTAGCCCTTGCCTGACATATCCGATATATCCGGCAGGGGCGTGGCCCGGGTCGGCAAGGGAGCGTGCCCGGGACCGGCGGGGGAGTGTGCCCCGGGAGCCGATGGGGCTGGGCCCTGCTGAGTGGTTAAGCCACGCGGGCGGCGGCTTGGGCGGGTTCACTGTGCCGCGTGACCGACCCGCGCCATGGTCAGGACCAGGCGCGGGTCGGGGCAGAGAAGCGACGATCCGTTAGGTAGATCGGAGGGGTTGGGGTGCCTCCGGATCGGCGGCCGCCACGGTTTCCGCGCGGGAGGTGGCGGGGGTTTCCGTGCGGGCCGCGGTGCTGGGCCGCCGCGCCCGGGAGATGAACCAGTAGGCGGCGCAGGCGATGAGGACGGCGCCCAGCGTCCAGCCCAGGGCAGTGGTGCTCAGGCCGACGTACTTCAGCCCGGACGCGAAGATCACGAACGCGATCACTGGCCTGATGTACTTGTCGGGCGCGCGCGAGGACAGTAGCGAGCCGACCAGCACGGCCGGGACGCCACCGATGACGATCGCCGTCGTCAGGCCGAACTGCACCTGCCCGAAGGCCAGCGCGCCCAGCGCCGCCGCCGCGGTGAGCGGCACGGCCTGGGTGAGGTCGGTGCCGACGAGCTGCTTGGCGCTGATCAGCGGGTAGGTGAACAGCAGGAGCACGATCATCAGCGAGCCGGCGCCGACCGAGGTCATCCCCACGATCAGGCCCCCGACGGCGCCGATCGCCAGGGAGGCGGCGGGACGTACCGTGATCGTGCCGATCAGGGCGGTGCGCGCCTGGCCCGACCGGCGGTCCAGCCAAGAGCGCAGCAGCATGGCGGCGGTACCGATGAGGAGGGCGGCGCCGAGCACGATCTCGATGTCCGTCTGCTGCCCCTTCGTCCCGCCCATGAGGTGCAGGAGGTAGGCGCCGAGGAACGCCATCGGCACGGACCCGATGCACATCCAGCCGACGAGGCGCCAGTTGACGGTGCCCTTCTGCATGTGCACGAGGGAGCCAACGGGGCGCATCAGGACGGAGGCCACCAGGTCGCTAGAGATCGCTGTCGAGGGCTTGAAGCTGAACAGCAAGATCAGCATGGGGGTCATCAGCGCGCCGCCGCCCGCGCCGGTCAGGCCGACGAGGATGCCGATGATCGCGCTGCCGAGGATGACGTAGGGGTTCAAGGTACTGCTCCGTTCGCCGCGTCATTCTCCGGGGTTTCCCAGTTATTCCGTAGTAAATATATACCTTGTATTCAGATTGGAAAAGTGCTTCCAGGGACGGATCTGGTACCCGATCGGGAGGGTTCCCGTCCTCGGCCCCTCGGCCCGCGGGCCCCGGGGGGTCTTGACGTGCCAGGTGCGCGCTCGGGCCAGCTAGAGCGAGCCCAAACGCGCACTCGGCCCGCAGCAGGAGGCCGCGGGTGGCGCGAACGGGGGCGGGGCCGCGCAGCGGGGCGGGGCGGAGGCACCCCCTCTAACGTGCCAAGTGCGCGCTCGGGGTGGCTAGAGCGCGCCTAAACGCGCACTCGGGACGTAACGGGGGCGGGTGTCGTGGCGAGGGCCTCGGCGCGGCTGTGGCGCAGCACCCGGGTCAGGCGCGGGATGGCCGGCGGCCCGTCGTGCAGCCGCAAGGCGTGCGTGGCATGCCACATCAGGCCGCGGGCACGCTGGTAGACGCAGAGCATGGCCCAGATTTCCTGCCGTATCATGTCCGGGCTGCGGGACCGTAGGGCCATCTGCGGGGCCTGCTGGCCCGCGGCCATGCAGTGAGCGATCGAGCTGCCCCGCCAGCGGCTCTCGTAGCAGGAGACGATCTCGTCCGCCGGAGCCTCGGCCGGGTCTGTCAGGGTGGTGAGCAGGGCGAACGTCCGGCTGTCAGGGTGGCCGGAAGCGGTTCGGTAGCCGTATTCGATCATCCGGACCACGGCGTCGTGCCCGCTGGCGCCCCAGGTTTCCGGAAGCCGTACCAGGCAGGTGCCGTCGGAGAGTACGTCGGTGACTGGCAGCAGCCCCGGAATGCGGGTCCGCCACACGAGCTGGGCGCCGCGCGCCAGCGCGTCATGCCAGAGCGCGCCGACCGGGAACCACTCGCCGGCTAGCAGCACCGTCGTCTCGTTGAGGTGCCGAACCACGTCGGAGCCCAGCGGAGTCCCGGGATGCGCCGCCGCGCCGAAGGTGGCGCCGAGCAGCGCGCCGGTCCGGGACTCGCCGAGCGCCACCA
>JAFMRC010000165.1 GCA_017354375.1 Nocardiopsaceae bacterium
CCCGCCGCTCGCGTCGCCCGCGCCCGTGCGGCCCGCGCCGGCCCTGCCCGCCCTCGTCCCGCAGCGTCCCGTCCCGCAGCGTCCCGTCGTGCAGCGTCCCGTCGTGCAGCGGTACATGGGCTGGGAGCACCTGATGCTCGGCACCGCCAGCCCCGGAGAGGCCCGCGCCCTGGTCCGCGAGGCCCGCGAGGCCCGTGAGGCTCGCGACGCGCGCCACGCCGCGAGCTCCAAGCTCGCCGGTTACTGCACGCTGCTCGCCGCCCTCGGCCGCGATCCCGAGAACATCGATGCCCAGGAGGTAGCCGACCGCGGGGCGACACCCGTGCGGCTGGCGGGCAGCGGCCTGGTCGTCACCCTCGGCGAGATCAGCATCCTGCCCGACTACCTGTCGCGCGCCGATGACATCGAGCGGGCGCCGAAGAGCTTCGTGCTTCCGCTGATCCAGTCGGTCCGCACCTGGAGCATCCGCGAGCTGAGCCGCGCCGCGGGCGACCCGCCCCCGGAGGCGGGGCGGTCAGGGGGGCTGCCGAGGAAGCTCAGCCCGGCCCTGGCCTACCCGAGCCTGGGCGGCATGGCCGAATTCGCCGAGGGCCTCCAGGTCACCAACCTCGGCCGCCGCTGCGGATTCCCGCCGTGGGAGTGCTACCAGTCGGTCGTCTCGCGGAACGCGGGCCACTTCGCCCCATTCTCCTGGTACCGCTGGCAGGAGAGCCACCTGCGCGCCCGGCAGTTCGCCCGCCAGGCGCACCGCGCGAAGGATCCCGGGGAGCGGTCCCGCCTCACCGCCAGGGCGTGGATTTTCGCCGGCTACGCGGATCACTTCCTGCAGGACTCGTTCGCGGCCGGCCACCTGATCAACAAGACGCTGGTGATGCAGTGGTACGCCGAGCTGCTGGCCGGCTCGCGGCTGCCGGTGCCGGAGCGCCGCCGCCTGGCCGCGATGACCGCGGCGGCCCAGCCCTGGCTGCACGGCCCCGGCTACTACCGCCCAGTGCCCGACGACCGCGACCCGGACCGGCTGGTCCCCTCGCCGACGCCGGGTGCGCCCGCCGTGGCGGACCCGCAGGCGGCGGCGGAGGCGGCGACCCTGGAGGACCGGGTGGCGGCGAGCGGCGTGGCAGGCAATGATTTCGCCGAACGGATGGTGGCTTACACCTCCTACCTCGCCCTCCTGCGCAGCAGCGTCGTCCAGGCCGTCGCGGGCACGATCCACGGGTACCTGAACGAGAACTCGCTGGTGGTGGCGGCTGGCCCGGACGGGGACCGGTACCGGATGTGGGGCGACTGGTCGATGCTGCACGGGGAGGACGGCGGGAATGACGGCGAGGAGGCCGCCGCGCGGGCGGCCGAGGCCGGGCAGTTGTCCCGGCAGGCGATCGCCGACATCCTCGCGCACGGGGAGACGGCCATCGGCAGCCGGAAGATCTTCGAGAAGTTCCCCGACCACGTCGAGCACGACGGGGTGCTGGTGTCGCTGCCGGAGTGGCATGCGGGGCGGCTGCGGGAGCGGTGCTTCGCCGACTTCTTCCGGGCGCGCTCAGCGCGGCTGCTGCGGGCGGGAACCACGATCGCGTTCCGCCACCTGGGGGTCCCGTCGTCAGACGGATATCGCGGGGGAGACGCGACTACTCGTTCGGGCTCATAAAGGGGTTGCGGGGGCGAGACGAGCCCGCCCCCGCGTGACAACCTCAGCCCGTGATGATCGTGGCGAACTTCGGGGTGCCGATGCCGGTCGCCTCGTCGTAGCCGCTCGTGGTCGGGAAGATGCCATTGTTCCTTGCCATGACGACGCCGCGCCGGCGGGATTTTCCCGGCCTGGCGATGTCGTGGAAGTACCGTCCCGGGTGGTGGCGGAGCCAGCCGTAGGCCAGCGGGCCGATGTCGCCGGAGCGGCGGCCGTGGTAGCCGTCGCGGTCGGTGATCAGCGCGGCCCACAGCGGTGCCGCGAGGCTGGTGCCGCCGATGCCGAACCAGCCGTCGTAGCCAGGCTGCGCGCAGACGCTGTTGGCGGTGCCGGAGCCGCCGGTGCAGTACTCGGCGTACGGCGTGTACTCGTCGGCGTCCGCCGAGACGTCCGGTACCTGGCGGCACGGCGTGGACGCGCTGGCCGCCAGCGCGCAGGACGACGAGCCGTGCCTGGCATAGCGGCCGGTGCCCGGCCCGTGCTGCCACGGCGGCGCGCCCCAGAACTCGCTGGAACCGCCGCCGCCCGCGCCGGTTTCGTAGGCGCCGGCGCCGCACCAGTAGGGGCCGCCGAGGTTGTCATTGCCTGGCTTGCGGCCCTTGCGGCTGCACAGGTTATCGACATTCCAGGCGGTCTCGGTGCCGGCCCGGGGATAGTGCGGGTGCCTGCTGGTCCCGGGGTTGAAGGTCTCGAGCGAGGTGCCGCCGACGCTGGTCACCCAGGGCTGCGCGGCCGGGTCGTCGACAGCGGCGGCCGTGCTGCCGTCGTTCCCCACGCAGTCGAGCGCGCCGTTGTCGCCCGCGGCGGCGAATACGCTCTGCCCCTGGGCCGCCATCTGCTCGAAGATCGTGTTCTCCGCCTTGGCGTAGGCCTCGCCGTCGTCCCTTTCGCACTCGCCCCAGCTGGTGCTCACCGTCTGCGCGGAGTCGGCCTTCGCGATCGCGGTGTACTCGTCGAGCGAGGTCTGGCCGGTGCGATCGTTGGGCGCGTCGTAAACCTGCAGGCGCGCGTCCGGGGCGATCGCCATCTCCTGCTCGATGTCGGCGGTCGCCTCGATGTCGCCGGCGTAGCCGTCGTCGTGGGCGGGGCAGGTGTCGTCGGCGGGGCAGTGTGGGTGCAGCGCGCCGCCGTCGATGCGGATGGCGTGGACGTGCGGCTTGTAGCGGGCGCCGTAGAAGTGCCTGGCCCAGGTGATCGAGTCGGACGGCCTGTAGGCGGATAGCTCGAAGATGGCGGCGCGGACGCCCGCGCCCCTGGTCTTCGGGCGGGGCTTCGGCGCGCCGTAGATCGAGTTGGTCTGGGCCGGGGTCAGGCCGCTGCAGTCGGGGCCGCCGCCGTAGCCGTGGGGGAAGCTGGTGCCCTTGTTGACGTAGGCGAACATTTCCTTCCTGGTGACGTAGCCGGCTTCGCAGCGAGAGCCGATGGCGTGGCCCCTGGCGGCCGTAGGGTTGGCGGCCGGGCGGTTCGGCGGCGGACTGGACTCCAGCGGGTGGGACGACAGCGGGTGCGGGCGGACGGTGTCGTCCAGCCCGACGACGCCGAGGACGGCGGACCACATCGACGTCGGCACGTACACCGGCCGGGAGTTGGCGAAGTAGCCGTTGCCGCGGGAGTCGCGGTACACGCTGAGCGTGGTGCGGAAGGCGTGGGCGACCTGGGAGCTGGAGCCTGCCGCCCTGATCAGGAACGGCGAGGTGGTCCGGCTGACGGCCAGGCCCCGGCGGCGCAGGTAGTCGCCGACGGCCCTGGCGTCCCTGGCGCCCGGCGCGTAGCGCTGGTCGAACTGGCCCCTGGCCAGGAACTTGTGGTACCGCCCGCTGCCCTTGGTGTAGAGCGCCCGCAGCTCGCGGTTCAGCTCCGCCGCGTGGCGAGGCGCGAGCGTGACCTCGACCGACATTCGCTTCGCCGTGTACGTGCCGGTGATCTCGCCGGCGGCGGGACCCGCGCTTCCCGTTATCGCCGTGAACCCCGCCGTGCCGCCGGCTGCCGGGCCTGCTGTTGGCGTGCTGGCGGCTGCCGGGCCAGCGGATGCCGCGCCGACGGCGATGGTTCCGGCGAGCGCGGCGGTCGCCAGTCCCAGTGCCGCCCCAGCCCCGGCTCTCAGCGGACGGTAAGACTCTCGCATTCAACCCTCCCCCTGGGTCGTTCAGTGATCAACGTTGTTATTTGGGTGATCGCGAGAGGTTAAACATCATTACTGTTCCTGCAGTTGCGGATGCTCCGCCATTTCCGCCGTACCCGGCCCGGTGACACAGGGTAAGCGGCGGGTAAGCGGTTTGCCCAAGAGATCGTGATCAGGTTGTTCGGGGTACGGATGGTGAACTCGCCCGGGGCATGCTCCCTTGCTCCGGTGACTCCGGTGACTCCGGTGTCGGTGGCTTCAGCCGTTCCGGCGCTATGCTCCTTCGCCGTTTCATCAGCGGCGGCCTTCTCGGAGTCGGTGAGCGGGCGGATCGTGAACTCGGCGGTCCGGGTGCGGTAGTCGCGGTCCCAGGCGCGAACCTGTCTCGCGACGGCCCCGGCGAGTTCCGGGGCGCGAGGGCCGTGGCCGATGACGCTGATTTCCCGCAGCTCGCCGCCGCCTTCGGCATCGGCGCCATCACCGTTGGCGCCCGCTTCGCCTCCGCCCGCTTTACCTCCGCTCATCCTGGCGGGACTGAACGTCAGGTACGCCAGGCTGTCCCTGGCCACCGCCGCCATCGCCCCCCAGCGGAACATCGGTGCCATGACTTCCCGGCCACCCGCGGGCGGGCGCACCGTTACGCCGAAGAGCCCGCCCGGCAGAGTGCAGGTCAGCCACAGGTACAGCCACTCGGCCGACGCCGCGTCGGCGAGGCCGACGCCGGTTGGAACCGTGACCCGCTCGGTGTCGAGGATCCCGGCGAGCAAGCGCGGGTCGGCGTCCTGCTCCTGCTGCACCTCAAGGGTGGCATCTCCCGACGGGGCCAGCGGCACGACCCGCCGCGGGTCGCTGGCGATGCTCGCGCGCAGCGGCATGAACCCGCACATCTCGCTCGACACGCTGCGCAGCTCCGCCTTCCCAGGCGAGCCGTGATCAGGGCTCGCGAAGGCGATCGACCGGGTCACGCTGCCGAGGAGCCGCAGCGGGACGACGATCCGTCCACCGGGCGCAAGTTGCTCCTGCCAGGCGAGCGGCAGGTCCCGCGTGCCGACCGTCGCAATGATCCGGTCGAACGGCGCGAACCCTGGCGCGCCGAGCGCCCCGTCGCCTCGCAGGACAGTCACGTTCGCGGTGTCCTCCGCGATTGCCGTGCTCGCGGCGGCCAGCGCAGACTGGGCCGCGGCCACGATGTCCTCGTCCACGTCGATGGTGACGACCTCGCCACCGGGACCGGCCAGGCAAGCTAGCAGGGCCGCGTTATAGCCCGTGCCCGCGCCGATCTCCAGGATCCGCGATCCCGGCTCGATGTCTAGCTGCTCCAGCATCGCCCCGACGATCGAGGGCTGGGACGCGGCGCTGATCGGCACGCCGTCGGCGTCCCGTTTGGTCTGCACGACGTCGTTGGCGTAGGCCCGCCGCAGCGGCACCCCCGGCAGGAACACATGCCGGGGCACGGCCCGCATCGCCGCCTCGACCCGTGGAGAGCGGACCATGCCCGCCTCCACCAGCTGGCTGACGAGCGCGTCCCGGAGTCGCATCGCCTGGATGCTCACACATTGGACGGTACCGTCCCGGCTGAACCAGGCCTAGCGCTGCCTAGCCGCCGTCGGCTCCCCGGCGTGATCAGGCCTGGCCGGATTAGCTGTTGCGGGCGACGAAACGGCGGTGTGCCTCGGCGAGCCGCAGGTAGGCTCGCGCCGCGATCTCGGCCCGCCGAGCGGCGTACTCATGCGGCGAGACTTCGAACCGGGTCAGCTTCACCTGAACGGCGGCCAGTTCCGACTCATACTCGTCCTCGATTCCGAGCGCGTCCTCGACGTACTCGGAATCTGCTCTGCGTATAGCTGGCGACCAGCCTTGTTCGCGTTCGTCTCTCATCATGATGCCCCTGGCAGGACAGTTAACCTCATCGCGTGGCGTGAACGTACCCGGTCCGGGCGCATCGTCCGTCACAGGACCGGTCACGCTTCACGCAGCGGTACAGCACATGCCCCGAACAAACGTGATCTGCGTCACACCCATTCCTAGGTACGCCGCGCGTCTTGTTACCGATACGTATATGCACCGCATCGTGCGTACGGGCCAGGCTTTCCGGCATACAGTGGCATCAATGTGGTGGTCCCGCTGTCCCCTTCAGGGATGAGGCATGCGGGGTGTGACAGCAGGCGTGGCGGCAAGGAGTGAGCCGGGAGTGCGGGGAAGGGTAGCCGCCCTTGTCATCGATAATGAGACGCGGGCCAGGAACGATCTGTGCTTCCTGCTGCGGAGCGCGTTCGGCGTTGCGCGCGTGGAAACGGCGCGTGATTCCAGCGAGGCGCTGCGCCATGTCCAGCGACGGCAGTTCGACGTGGTCTTTACCGAGGTCGTGATCCCGGGACTGGACGGCATCGAGGTAGCCAACGTGCTGCGCCAGTTCACGTCGCCGCCGCCGGTCGTCATCGTGACCGCCCACGATGAGTACGCGGTGCGCGCGTTCGAGGTAGGTGCGTGTGACTACCTGCTCAAGCCAGTGTCACGGGCCCGGCTCGGGGTGGCCCTCGGCCGCGCGCTCAAGCGCACGCCAGGCCAGGCGACGCCGGCCACCGGGTACCCGGTGGCGGAGGGGGGCGAGGAGCTCGCGGCCGACGACCCGGTCGCGGCGATCCCGGTGGAGACCGGCGGGCGCACCCGGCTCATCGCCCGGGAGGAGGTGCGCTGGGTGGAGGCACAGGGCGACTACGTCCGGCTGCACATGGCGGACGGCGAGGCGCACCTGGTCCGGATGCCCATATCCCGCCTGGAGGAAATGTGGGCAGATTTCGGCTTTATGCGTATTCATCGCGGCTACCTCGTGCCATTCAGGCACGTGACAGAGTTCTCCGCCGCCGGCGGGAACCACTCGGTCACGGTTGCCGGGCAGTCATTGCCCGTTAGCCGACGGCACGCCAGGAACCTTCGCGAC
This sequence comes from Nocardiopsaceae bacterium, assembly GCA_017354375.1. Lineage (GTDB taxonomy): Bacteria > Actinomycetota > Actinomycetes > Streptosporangiales > Streptosporangiaceae > Trebonia. Next base: position 6,748 of record JAFMRC010000165.1, read on the forward strand.
AGGTTCCTCGGGGCAGGGTGGCGTGTGCCGTGATCGCGTGTCGTGACCGCGTGCCGTATGGAGGGCCATGCCGCTTATCGTGCACGCCCGACCGTTAATCGGAAACTCGCGACCGTTCGTCACAGAGGGATGCCTACTTATCGTACCTAAACGAAATTGCGTGGCGACGCTGCGATAGTTCTGAATATAAGCACTCGGTGCCACTTCTCCGCGTGCGCGAACCACTTTTATCGGGAGGGCAACTTAGGCATGTCTGTGACGCAGTCTGCCAGACGGGTCAGCGCGTACGAAGTCGTCCATGCCAGCCGGGAGTTCCGGACGCTGCGGCGGCGTTTCAGCGAGTTCGCGGTGCCCGCGGTCGTGGCCTTCCTCTGCTGGTACTTCCTCTACGTGTGCTGCGCCGCCTTCGCGCCGGGCCTCATGGAGACCCAGGTGTCCGGGGACGTGAATGTCGGGCTGTGCTTCGGCGTCGGCCAGTTCGCCTCGACCTTCCTGGTGACGATCGCGCACCTCAGATGGGGCCGCCGCAGGTTTGACGCGCAGTCCACGCGGCTGCGGGTCCGGCTGGAGCAGGGGCGCCGGCGATGAGGGGAATCCTGGCGTCCGGGGTCGGCGACCCGGCCGTCAACATCACGATCTTCGCGTTCTTCGTCATCGTGACGCTGATCATCGTGGTCATGGTGTCAGGGTCGAACCGGAGCACCAACGACTACTACGCCGGCGGGCGCAACTTCACGGGCTGGCAGAACGGCATCGCGATCGGCGGCGACTACCTGTCTGCCGCGTCGTTCCTCGGCATCGGCGGCCTCATCGCGCTGTACGGCTACGACGGCTTCCTGTACTCCATCGGCTTCCTGGTCGGCTGGTTGCTGGTGCTCCTGCTGATGGCCGCGCCGCTGCGGAACACCGGTCGCTACACCACGGCCGACGTGCTCGACCTCCGGCTGCGGGACACCCGGGTCCGGGGCGCCTCCGCGATCTCCACGATGACCATCAGCCTGTTCTACCTGCTGGCCCAGATGGCGGGGGCCGGCGCCCTGGTCAGCCTGCTGCTCGGCGTGAGCGGCGCGGTGGGCCAGCTCGTCGTCGTCGCCGTCGTCGGCATCGCGATGCTGTGCTACGTGCTGGTCGGCGGCATGAAGGGCACCACCTGGGTGCAGATCATCAAGGCGTCGATCCTGGCGGCCGGCACCGTGATCATCACGTTGTGGGTGATGACCAAGACAGGGTTCAACTTCTCGGGCCTGCTGGCGCACGCGGTCGGCGCCAGCCCGGACGGCAAGGCGGTACTCGGGCCCGGCCTGCTGTATGGCGGGGGAGCCAGCGCCCACTTCAACTTCGTCTCGCTGGCGCTGGCCCTGGTGCTCGGCACCGCCGGGCTGCCGCACCTGATCATGCGCCTGTACACGGTGCCGGACGCCGCGGAGGCGCGGCGCAGCGTGGTCTGGACCGTATGGCTGGTCGGCATCTTCTACCTGTGCACGCTGGTACTCGGGTTCGGCGCGATGTGGCTGGTAGGCGACAAGGCGATCCTGGGCGCGCCCGGCAAGAGCGACTCAGCGGTACCGCTGCTCGCCTACAAGCTCGGGGGGACGCTGCTGATGGGCGGCGTGGCCGCGGTGGCGTTCGCGACCATCCTCGCGGTGGTCGCGGGCCTGACGATCACCGCCAGCGCCTCGTTCGCGCACGACGTCTACGCCGGCGTCATGCGCCGCGGGAACGCCGACCCGCGGGACGAGGTCCGGGTGGCCAGGATCGCCGCCCTCGTGATCGGGCTCGTCGCGGTCATCGGCGGCTTCCTGGCCCGGAACATCGACGTGGCGTTCCTGGTGGCGCTGGCGTTCGCGATCGCCGCGTCGGCGAACCTCCCGACGGTCGTGTACTCCCTGTTCTGGAGGCGGTTCACGTCGCGCGGCGCGCTGTGGAGCATCTACGGCGGCCTGGTCAGCTCGGTCGGGCTCATCATCATCTCGCCGGTCGTGTCCGGGTCGACCAACCCCGCCAGCCCGTCGCTTATCACCGACCCGCACGTCAACTTCGCGTTCTTCCCGCTGAGTAATCCGGGCATCGTGTCGATCCCGCTGGCGTTCATCCTCGGCTGGCTCGGCTCGGTGACCGACACCGTGCCCGCGGACAACGCCCGGTTCGCCCGGATCCAGGTGCGCGCCCTTACCGGCGTGGGCGCGGAACGGAGCACCCGAGGCTAACGCCCATGAAGAGGTGGGGGAGAGGAGCCTGACCCATGAGGACGGACATGGCGAGGGACGCGCAGCCTGGCGGCGACCCGCCGCTCGATCCGGCGCTGCTACAGGTCATCCGCCCGTCCGCGAACCGGATGGCGGCCGCGGAGGGCTCGTTCATCCGGCTGCTGCACGAGGATGCCGAGAACCTCGTGCGGGAGTTGCCCGACAACGGATGGGGTTTCTGCGAGCGCACGGTACGTACCGTCCTGTGGCTGATCCTGGCCGAACAGCCGCTGGAACTGGGGATCGAGGGCCTGTACTGGCTCGGATCGACGAACCAGGCCGAGGGCTTCCCCGCCTCGGAGTACGTCAGCGTCGGGCATTCCCTGGTGCGGGTGGTGCGCGACATGTCGGGCGACAGGTGGGCCACGACGATGGGCTCGGCGTGGATCCGCTTCTTCATGTGGATGCAGCCCTACTTGCAGGCGGGCGCCCAGCAGATGGCCGCCCAGCAGGAGGCCGAGCGCAGGCGGGCCGCCGCGCAGCAGGAAGCCGCCAGGCGGCACGCGTTCGACCAGGTCGCGCGCCGCAGCGGCTCCGCCGACGTCGACGTGTCGGTGGTGGGCGACATGCTCGATGACGAGGAAGACGAGGACGCCCCCGCCCCCGGCTACGGCCAGATCATGCTGGGCATGACCTCCGGTCGCCGCCGCCCCCGCTAACCCCGTGCCAGCACGCCATTTATCCCTAACGGATGGTGGCGGCTCCCCAGCGCCCGCCTACCGGCCATGCCCGATGATGCCGGGCAGGACGGGCGTGTGCTGGAGTCGCACGGCTTGCAGTGCCGCGGGGTCGAGGCCCAGCAGCGACAGGATCGTCGGGGCGATCTCGGTCGTCTCCAGTGGCGCGGGGATGACCTGGCCGTGGGCCAGGCCGGGCAATGAGACCAGGATCGGCACGTTGCGGTCCTGGACGTCGTCCCCGCCGTGCTCGGCGATCTTCGACTGGCTGCTGGTGTACACGACGCCGTGCCGCACGATCCCGATGACGTCCGGGACGCGCGGGTCGGACCACGGCACGCCGATGAACTTCGCCGCCGCCGCGCCAGCGTAGACCGTCTTCAGGCCGGATGCCGGCACGGTGGTCGAGGAGCCGTTGATGGTGTTGCCGGCCGCGGAGTGCGTCAGCAGGTAGTTCTTGACGAAGTTGGCCGCGGGCTGCGAACGGTCGCTCAGCCACAGCAGCATGCCGTCGTCGTCCGTGGAGAACTCCACCAGCTTGGTGTTGCCCGGGTGCGTCTTCGCCCAGGCGGCGTTGATCGCGCTGATGATCGGGGCGTCCGGGACGCGGGCCAGGTCGGCGCCGTTGGTCGGGGACTGGCCGTGCTTGGCGGAGATGATGATCGCCGTGCTGTTGGCCAGGCCGTCGGCATCGATCCGGTTCACGAACCGCCCGACCTGCTCGTTGAGCCAGTTCAGCGCGCGGGTCAGCAGCGGGCCGGGGACGGTCCCGTTGTCCACGTAGCCGCCCTTGAGGCCGTCGGAGGCAGGGAGCTTCTGCGCGGTGGAGATCGTCTGGAAGTTCATCCCGAAGATCGCGGGTGTTCCCACCTTGTGCGTTCCGCTGTGGTCGTAGCCGTTGATCTCGTTGAGGACCGCCTGGACCTTGTAGCCGTCGTACTGCATGGTGGCGGCGTTGTCGGTGGTCCAGTCGTCGCCCGCCGGAAGGCTGGGATCCTGGCTGTTGATCTCCGGCGTGAAGAAGTCATCGACGCCGTTCCCCGACGGGCCGTCGAACATCTGGTACGCCGGGTGCTTGTCCGACCAGGCGGTACGCAGCCCCGCGTCGTGCGCCACGTTGAAGATCGTGTTGACCTTCAGGTACTGGTTCGGGTAGATCGGCTTGCAGGTCTTGGGATCGACCGGCAGGTTCTTCGGGTTGATGAGCGCCTTCGCGTCGCCGGCCAGGTTCAGGATGCTGCCCGGCAGCCCGGACAGGCCCTCGCCCGCGTCGAGCGAGTCCGAGTTGATGTCGTCGGCCTCCTCGTAGGCGGCCTCGGAGCCCGGTGCCGGACCGGAGCAGTTCGTGGTGCCCGGCGGGAACAGGTCGTGGTTGAACGTGTCGTCGTAGTAGATGCCGGTCGTGCGCGGGTCGCCGCCGGTCACCTGCGCGACCATTCCGGGCGAGGAGTCCGACGGGAACGGCGTCATCGCGTCGCTGTACTCCAGGCCGTGGCTGTAGAGCCTGGCCAGGACGGAGTCCGGATGCGAGTGCACGTACCAGGAGAGATCTTGCTGGTGCAGGCCATCGACGGAGAGCAGCAGCACGTGCTTGACGGGGCTGGAGGCGCTGGACGACGCGCTGGCCGCGGTTGCGCCGGCGGTCGTGGCCGCGCTAGCGGCGAGCGTGCCGAGGC
>JAFMRC010000404.1 GCA_017354375.1 Nocardiopsaceae bacterium
GGTCGAGCGCCTCGAGCACCAGGGACGTCGCGCTGGCGTGCAGCACCCGCGGGGTGCGCATCCCGCCGATGTCCTCCAGGGCCGCGAGCCCGGCCGCCTCTTCCGCGAACATCCCGCCTGGCGCCCTCCGGGCGCCCTTCACCACCACCTGCCGGCCGTCGGCCAGCCTCACCAGCCACGTGCTGTTGACCGCTCCGCCGTTCAGCCGCGTGACCGACGCCGCGGTCATCCCCGTCGGCAGGAAGCCGTCGCGCCACTCCTCGCCCCGTCCAGACGCGGGCAAGGCGGCGTTCCACGCTGGGAGTTCGTTCATGTTTTCCGGTACCTTCCAGGCCGCAACAGGGCATCCGATTACGCAATCGAGCGCGTCATAGCGCGCCCAATTGCGCAATCGAGCGCCTCAGCTAGGCCTGGGGAGGAGGGTGGCGCGGGACAGGCGCCACGATCCGTTCGGGATAAAGGGCTTGCCGGGGGTCGGCGCGGGAAGGATGCACACGTGGGTCGCGCGCGGGTGATGGGGTCCGTCGACGAGGCGGTCGCCGGGATCGAGGACGGCTCGACGGTCCTGGTCGGCGGGTTCGGGCTCGCCGGGATGCCGTTCGGCCTGGTCGACGGGCTGATCCGGCAGGGCGCGAAGGATCTGACGATCGTGTCCAACAACGCGGGGAACGGCGACGTCGGCCTCGCCGCGCTGCTGGCGGCCGGGCAGGTGCGGAAGGTCATCTGCTCCTTCCCCCGGCAGGCGGACTCCTACGTCTTCGACGAGCTGTACCGGGCCGGGAAGGTCGAGCTGGAGCTGGTGCCGCAGGGCAACCTGGCCGAGCGGATGCGCGCCGCCGGGGCGGGCATCGGCGCGTTCTACTGCCCCACCGCCGTCGGCACGCCGCTGGCCGAGGGCAAGGAGACCCGCGAGATCGACGGCCGCGCCTACGTGCTGGAGTACCCGATCAAGGCCGAATACGCGCTGGTGTCCGCCCACCGCGCCGACACGCTCGGCAACCTGGTCTACCGCAAGACCGCGCGGAACTTCGGCCCCGTGATGGCGGCCGCGGCGAGGACCACGATCGTGCAGGTGGCTGAGGTCGTGCCGGCGGGCGCGCTGGATCCGGAGGCGGTCGTGACCCCGTCCATCTACGTCGACCGGATCGTGGTCGCCCGGTGACCGCCGAGCATGCCGGCCGCGGCCCGCTGGCCGCCGACGAGCTGGCGGCCGTGATCGCCCGCGACATCCCGCCCGGCTCCTACGTCAACCTCGGCATCGGCCAGCCCACGAAGATCGCCGACCACCTGCCGGATTCCGGCGACGGGCCGCCCCCGGTCATCCTGCATACCGAGAACGGCATGCTCGGCATGGGCCCGGCCGCCCACGGGGGCGATATCGACCCGGATCTCACCAATGCCGGGAAGGTCCCGGTGACCGAGCTGCCGGGCGCGGCGTACTTCCACCACGCCGACTCGTTCGCGATGATGCGCGGCGGCCACCTGGACGTGTGCGTGCTCGGCGCCTACCAGGTCTCCGCCCGCGGCGACCTGGCCAACTGGCACACCGGCGAGCCGGGCGCGATCCCCGCCGTCGGCGGCGCGATGGACCTGGCGATCGGCGCCCGCGACGTGTACGTGATGATGACCCTGTTCACGCCGGAGGGTGACTCCAAGCTGGTGGCCGAATGCACCTACCCGCTCACCGGCGTCGCCTGCGTGAGCCGCGCCTACACCGACCACGCGGTGTTCGACATCCGGCCCGGTGGCGTCCGCGTGCTCGAAACCTGGGGCATTACCCTGGCTGAGCTGCGCGACCGGGTGCCCGTCCCGCTCGGTGGCTGAATGCCAACCCTTTTACGCCGAACGGGTCTTCGCTGGCTCCCCGGCGCCCCCCTCCCGCGCAGCGGGCGAAAGCCGGCCGCGCGCATAGCCGGTTTTATCGGCGATAGGCGGCATAATGCGACCATGGCGGTAGCGGTACGGGTGATGGCGGTACGGGCGGCGGCGACGGTGACGGGGCGGCTGGGCTGATGGCGATGAATTCTGCGGGGAGCCGGGTGCTGTCGTGGCTTGCGGACAACGCCGACGCCGCGATCGGCCTGACGATCGCGGTCGTCGCCTCCATCCTCGGCATCCTCTCGCTGGTGCCGACCTACGTGGTGACGAACGTGACCGTGCTGACGCTGGCCACGATGACGTTCGTGCTGCTACGCGACCGCCACCGGGCGGAGACCTCCGCCCGGCAGATCGAGAAGTCCCTCGGCGACACCCGGGGCGAGGCGCGGGAGTTCTTCGATCGCTCGGTGCCCGCGCTGGAGAAGCTGCCCGACTCCGGGCAGGTGGCCGAGTGGCAGGACACCGTCGCCAGGCTCAGGGACGTCCTCGAGCACGCCTCGATGGTGCAGGTCGTGCCGGGCGAGGAGGTCGGGCGCGCGCACACCCGGGCCAGGCTCGAGACGGACCGGTGGGTGTTCAAGGGCGGCACCGGCACCTACCTCCGCGCGGTGACGCTGCCCGAGTGCGTGAAGGCCGCCCGGGAGGGGCACCGGACCCTCAAGGTCCAGTTCGAGATCGTCGATCCGGCGAACAGGGAACTGTGCGAGAGGTACGCGGCGTTCCGCGCCTCGCTGGCGGACCCGGACGCCGCCGGCGAGATGTGGACGCTCGACCGGGTCCGCAAGGAGGCACTCGCCACCGTGCTCGCCGCGTGCTGGCACCGCCAGCGGTATTTCCTGCTGGACGTCGCGGGCGCCCTGTCGGGCGGCATGACGACCATGCGGATGGACATGTCCTCCAGCTACCTGATCATCACCCAGGAATCGACGACCAGCCCGGCGCTGGTCGTCGAGGCGGGCAAGCCGCACTTCACCGCGTACGCGAAGGAGCTGCAGTCCAGCTTCGAGCAGGCGAGGCTGGTGGACTTCAGCCGGTCGCGGGAGGTGCCGCTCGGCGACGAGCCCACGGTCGACGAGGCCCGCAGGCTGCTCGCGGCGCTGGGCCTGCCGCCGCCCAGCACGTTCACCGACCGGGACGTCAGCGACATCATCGGCAAGGCCGTCCGGCCGTTGAACCCGTACCAGTGAGCCTGCCCCGACCGTGTTTTTTGATCATGTGCGATATTGAGTGGATAATTGCGGCATCTGCTTCGCGGCCCTAGAATAAATCCATGAGCGACCTATGGATTGAGCTCAATATCGCGCTATTGCCCAGTCCTGAGGTTGCCAGGAACCTGGTCGCCGCGAGCGGGGAATTCGCCCGCAAGTACCCGGCGGTCGTGCGGCTAGGCGAGGCCAATCGCAGGCTCACCATGGCGCCGCACCTTACCCTCTACCAGGTTCCGGTGCCGCTGGCCCGCATGGCGCGATTGCACGATGGGCTGGAGCGGATCGCGCGCGCGGGGCGCCCGGCGGAATTGAAGTACCAGGGGCTCGCCTATAACGCGGGCGAAGCCTCCCTGGAGGTCCAGACGGTCGTCACCGACGAGCTGGAGAACCTGCAGCGTAGCGTGATCGAGCTGGCCAACCCGATGCGCGGCGGGCGGCTCCTCGAGCGCGACCCGGCCGGGAACCGCCTCGCGGACGTGGGCGGCGGCACCATCGTGGGCACGAACATCGCCAGCACAGGCTACGCGGAGATCGGTGAGCTGTTCCGCCCGCACTACACCCTTAACTGGTTCGAGCCGGGCACGATCATCCACGAGCGGGACATGGTGGCGGACTCCGCCGCCCTCACCGGGTGCTACACCGCGCTGGGAATGTTCGCGCTCGGCCCGTACGGCACCTGCCCGCAGCTCCTGGCCCGTTACGAATTCGGCGGCTGACCCCTTAGTGACCGGCGTTCCGGGATAGCACCGGATAGGTCCGGGATGCCACCGGATACCGGCCCGCGGCTACTGGAATCCCGGGAGGAATATGCAAGAATAGAGCGATATGCGGGAGCCGCTCGGGATGCGGCGACGGGGTGGGCCGTGACGGGCGCGGACACGACGAACGCCAGCACGACGACAGCGGGACGGCCGCGGGATGGTGCGCCCCGGGCATTGAGCGATGGATTACGAATTTCTTTCCCTCGCCATTGGCGAGGAAGGCGGCGAGGCGGGCGCCGGAGGCCACAGGCACGCGGGCAGCGACGCCCGCGCGGCGGTGCCGGGATGGGTGATCGGCGCGCTGCGCCCGATCGCGGACGGCAGCAGCCCGGTGCGGGCGGTCATCCACCCGCTCGGCTTCACCTGCCTGCCGGTGGAGCGCGCCGGGCGGGACGGGGTCTGCGTCCACCTGTGGAGCCCGCGGCTCAACAGCGCCGTGCCGACAACGTCCGCGATACACGCGCACTCCTGGCACCTCGCCAGCTACGTCCTGTTCGGCCGGATGGAGAACCGGCTCATGCGGGTGGCCGGCGCCGGCGCCTCCGAAGCGGCCTCCGGAGGGGAGGCGGGCCTGTACCGCGTGCTCAAGGTCCGCAGCCACGGGGACGTCGACGAGCTGGTGCCGACGCCGGGGCTGGTGCGCTGCCTGCCCGGCCAGCGCCAGGTGATCGGCGCGGGAGACGTGTACTCGATGCGGGCCGGGGAGTTCCACAGCACCGAGGTCCTCCCGGGCGCGGAGGCCGCGACGGTCGCGCTGGGCCGGACGGTGCCCGGCGTCGATGACCGCTCGCT
>JAFMRC010000405.1:0-3697 GCA_017354375.1 Nocardiopsaceae bacterium
GGAGCCGCCGGAACCAGCGCGGGCCTGGCGTCGCAGCCCGAGGTGGACAACGCCATCACGGCTCTCGTGGACGCGGTGGACGGGCGACTGCCCGAATCGTGGTCGGCCTCGGTGCAGCGCGCCGCGCGGTCCCGCGCGGGCGAGGTGCCGGCCGCGCTCGCCGATGCCTTGCGGCTGGCGGTCCCGAGGCATCCGGCGGTGCCGTTGCGGTGGCGGCTGGTCGCCGCCTGGCAGTGGCTGCTCCTGCTGCTCGCGGTGGCGGCGGTGGCCTGGGCGGTGGTGCTCGGGGTGACGCACGGGTCGCACGAGCTGCGCCATCTGCTCGGGCCGAACGCCCTGCGCGAGCCGACGTCGCCGGGCGACGTGGTCTTGACCGTCTGGTTGCCGGTGCTGGCCGTGGTGCTGCTGCTGCTCGGCTGGCTGACCTCCGCCGCCTGCCGGAACATGGGCGTGGCTGCCGTAGACCGCGATCGGGAGCGTGCCGGGATCGTCATGCGCGAGCACGTAGCGGCCGTGGCGCGAGGCCTGGTGCTCGCCCCGGTCGGCCGGGAAATAGCCGTCTACGAGCGGTTCCGCCGCGAGCTCTCGGTTGCCCGCGGTGGAACCCCGGTTGCCTACGGCGAATTTCCGGTTGCCTACGGCAATGCCGACCGGGGCGATCAGTCCGTCTAGCTGCTAGTGCTGAGCGGGCTAGCGCTCAGTAGCCAGCGCTCGCCTCAGCGAGCGCTGGCTGGCGTGACGCCTCCCAGCCCTATCTCCGCCAGTACCTGGTCAACTTCCCCAGTCATATTCGTTCACCCCCCTTTCGTTTATTCATGCGCGCACGGTAGTGCAGCGTATGCCGTGCGCCATGATCGTTTCCGTGCCTAGTAAAATTAGACCGAATTATCCCTCTGGCCCCATTCGGCCCGCGGCTGCCCGGGAAAGCCCGCGATTAGGCGGCGTCCCCCGCGACTGGGCGGCGTCACCTCGGCTGGCCTTCCCCCTCGGCTGGCCGTGCCCCCTCGGCTGGCCGTGCCCCCCTCGGCTGGCCGTGCCCCTCGGCTGGGCCGCCTTTATCCACATGTCCGTTTTAAGGCTTAAATGGGGATTTTTGCGGGAAGCTGAATGACGGGACGCGGCGCACCCTTCGGGCTCGAACACTCGCGTGGAACTTAGGTGCTGATATGCAGCACTTATCCTCCACGCGAACGCCTGTACCCCTTTCGCCATGCCCGGCCCGGGTCGATGGCAGAGGTGCCGATTACCTGGGGGTACCGACCAGGACGTCCGATGCCTTGATCACGGCGGTGACGTCGCCGCCTTCCTTCAGGCCGAGCTGGCGGACCGCCTCGACCGTGATCGAGGCCACGAGGCGGACGCCGTTCGCGTCTAGCTCGACGTTGGCGATGGCCTCACCGGAATTGATGCTGGTGACCCGCGCCGGGATCTGGTTGCGCGCGCTGATCTGCATGGATTGCCCCCGTTGGCGGTCGTTGCGGATAGATCGTGATGGTCGCGACTGCGAGCACCGCAGGCTTGCTACTCAAAGTATTCAATGAATATCAGATAGATAGCGATGAGAGGAGGCGCGTGCCCTGCTCGATGGGCCGGCGTCAATGAGGCACGCTGGCCCAGTGGCCGGCGAGGTCCCGGTACATGGGGGACGCGGCTAGCAGCTCGTCGTGGCCGCCGGCCTGGGCGCGGGTGCCGTCGAGCACCAGGATCCGCCGCGCCCTGCGGGCGGAGGTGATGCGGTGGGCGATGACGATGAGCGTGCCGCCGCGGCGCGCGAACGCCTCCTCGGCCCGCTGCTCGGCGGCGGGGTCGAGGTGGCAGGTCGCCTCGTCGAGGATCGCGACCGGGGAGGGGGATAGGTAGGCGCGGGTCAGCGCGATCAGTTGCCGCTCGCCCGCCGACAGGGCCGCTGGGCTGACATCAGCGCCGTACCCGCCGAGCCGCGACAGCAACGGGATCAGGCCGACCTCCTCGGCGGCCGTCTCCAGTTCAGCCTTCTCCGGGAGATCCCCCTCTTGCCGGTAGTACGCGAGGTTCTCCCGCAACGTTCCGGTGAATACGTACGCCTCCTGCGGGATCAGCACCCGCCAATCACGCCCGCACGAGGTGACGGCTACGCCGCCGAGCAGCACCTCTCCCGAGCAGGGGCGCAGCGTCCCGGCGACGAGCGAGGCCAGGCTGGACTTGCCGATGCCGCTCGGCCCGGCGATCGCGAGGTGGTCGCCGGGCGGAATCCGCAGGCTCAGCCCATCGATGACCGGCGCCGCGTGCGGTCCATAGCGGAACCGGACGTCCCGCAACTCGATTTCCCCTGCGCTCGCCAGTCGGCCCGATTCCCTGAAGCGCCTTGCCTGGCTGCCCGTTCCCTTGATGTTCCCTGTCTGGTTGGCCGTTCCCCTGGCGTTCCCTGTCTGGCTGCCCGTTCCCTTGACGTTCCCCGTCCGGTTGGCCGTTCCCCTGGCGTTCCCCGTCCGGTTGCCCGTTTCCCTGGGGCTCCCTGCCCAGCTGATGCCCGATATTTCCGAAATGTCGGTGAAAGGTGGGGTGAGCTGAGGGGTGTCGGCGGTGAGCTGGGGGGTGTCGGCGGTGAGCTGGGGGGCGTCGGTGGTGAGCTGGGGGGCGTGGGCGGTCTGGCGGATGCGGTCCAGGGCCACCCGGAGGCGTACCACGCCGAATCCCATAGCCTGGCCGGCGGTGTAGAGCGCGACGCGCATGCTGACGGTGATGTAGGTGATCACGCCGACGATGTCCCCCGCTGAGGCTCCGTGGCCGAGCATCGACGGGGCGGCGGCCAGCACGAGCAGCAGTGGCAGCCACCCCCCGGCCGCCAGGCACAGGACGCGGGCCGCGCTGATCCTCGCGGCCGAGCGTGCGGCGCTGGCCTGCCGGGCGATCGTGTCGGCGAGGTCGGCCAGTACTCGCTCCTCGGCGCCGCAGGCGGTTACGTCACGGACGCCGGACACGGCCCGTGCGGTGGCCTCGGCGACCTCTTCCCCGGCCAGCAGGGCGGCGCGCTGCCGGATGACCGTGGGCCGCAGCAGCAGCCGCAGCAGGATTCCCGTGATAAGCAGCGGGATGATCACGAAAGGTAGCGTTGAGGGAGCCAGGGTCACCAGCCCGGCCAGCGCTCCGGCCATGGTCAGCACGAACGAGCTGCTGGTCGTCAGCAGTCCAGCGACGGAGTCGCGGACGATCTCGGCCTGATGGGTTAGCCGGGCGACCGCGCGCGTGTCGGGCAGCGCGGCGGCGCCCGTCGTGGACCGGGCGAGTGCGCCGGCCACCACGGCGGCGACCAGGTCGTCGCGGAGTGGCTCCACGATCGCCCCCACCCGCAGGTAGGCCTGCCGGACACCGAGCGCCCCGGCTCCGGCCGCCGCCGCGTAAAGGCCAAGCCAGGCCAGGCCGGCGGGCACCTGCCCGGCGAGGAACCGGCTGGTGGCCCGCGCTATCGACCAGCCCGAGGCCAGCGCGGGCAGTGCCTGCACCAGTGACCAGAAGGCCAGCCACGCGAGTTCCGCCTGGCGCGCGCGCAACTGCCGGATCAGCATTCGCCCGGCCCCTGCCAATTTCCGCCATCGTGCCTCTCGGGGGGTATGGGGGTCCGGGGGTGTCCCCCGGGGAAGCGCTGTGGGTCTGACCCCCGGATGTAATCCGGGGGTCGTCCCCCCGGGAGATGCTGCTGTGGTGGGGGGGGGGGGGG
>JAFMRC010000405.1:3707-4639 GCA_017354375.1 Nocardiopsaceae bacterium
AGTTCTGCCATCGGGCGCGCACCACAGCGATCGGTAGTCGGGGTCCCGCCATAGCTTGTCATGCGGGGCGATGGCGCGAATCCGTCCCTCGTCGAGCCACGCGGCGAGGTCTGCCCGTGCGGCGGTCGCCGCGCGGTGCGCTACGATCAGCCGGGTCCGGCCGCGCAGCCGCTCCGTCATCGCGCGGCTGACCAGCATCTCGGTGATCGTATCCAGGCTAGAGGTGGCGTCATCGAACACGAGTACGCGGGCGGTGCTGGCGTGCGCGAACGCGCGGGCCAGCCCCAGCCGTTGCACCTCGCCGCCCGATAGGGGCGCCTCGTCCAGCGGCGTGTCGTAGCCGAGCGGGAGCCGCTCGATGAACTGGGCCGCCTGAGCGGCCGAGGCGGCTGCCCGGATATCCTCGTCCGGCGGTACGGCGGGGCCGAACCCTATGGCTTCCCGGGGGGTCGCGCCGAACAGGTGCGGTCGCTCGAACGCGTACACCACCGCTTCTCGCAGCGTCCCGCGCGTCAGGGCGCGCAGATCGGTGCCGTCCAGGCTGACCGAGCCCTCGGTAGGGTCGGCGAGCCGCCCGGCCAGCTCCGCCAGCGTCGATTTGCCGGCCCCCGACCTGCCCACGAGGGCGACCACGGCGCCGCCGGGGATGGTGAGGTCGAGGTCTCGCAGCACGTCCTGGCCGCCGCGCCGGACAGCGATGCCGCGCATCGTCAGCGCGCCCGGCGGGGCGTCTGGCACCGCCCCATCCGGGGCTAGGAGATGCGGCACCGTGGCATTACGCCGTGCGCGTCCTGGTCCGTCCCCCTGGGAGATGGTCGCGGTGGTCCCGTGCCGTGGCGCGGGCACCGCGAGCAGTCCGGCCACTCGCCGCGCGCCGCCGCGAGCCACCCCGAGCCGGGCGACCATCGCGGTGCTCGCCCCGATCCCGGTGG
>JAFMRC010000406.1 GCA_017354375.1 Nocardiopsaceae bacterium
TCACCTCGAACTTCGCCGCGAGCGCCGCCTCGTCGATATCGCTGATCGCCATTAACCCATCCTGGCACGGAAGTCACGCACCAAACCGGACAAGCGCAAATAAATAAACGACGAGTCCCCTGCTCACATATCCTCCACACGAAGCCCTCCTGTCCCGGAACGGCCCCGCCCGGACGCCCCCGCGCCCAGGGCATACCCCCGCAGAACGGGCATGCGCCCCCGCCCCGGCACCTCATACCCCCGGCACCGGCGCCCCCACGTAGACAGGCGGGTGTCGCGTGGGCAGGCGCCACGATCCGTTCGGAATAAAAGGTCTTGTTCTCGCAGGCGGCGTCAGGATGGACAATTCATCTGACGGGAGGGATGGGCGGATATGACGGAAATGACGGACCAGGTCCGGGAGACCTACGTCACCCTGGACGACGGGCGGACCCTGCGCGCCTATGACACCGCGCGGGAACCGGGCGATGCCCGGACCCCGATCTTCTGGCACCACGGGACGCCGAACGTCGGTGCGCCGCCGGCGCCGCTTTTCGCCGTCGCGGAGCGGCACGGGCTGCGCTGGGTGTCCTACGACCGCCCGGGATACGGCGGGTCGTCGCCGAATCCGGGGCGCAACGTCGCGTCGGCCGCGAGCGACGTGGCGGCGATCGCCGACGCGCTGGGCATCGGGCGGTTCGGGGCGATGGGCTATTCGGGCGGCGGGGCTCACGCGCTCGCGTGCGCCGCGGTTCTCGGCGACCGGGTCTTCGCCGCCGCCTCGGTGTCGGGGGTGGCGCCCTACCCGGACCGCGCCGCCGGCAACGCCGCGGGCCGTACCGCGGGTAATGCCGCGGGCGGCGGGCTGGACGAGCGGGCTTGGTACGCGGGCATGTACCCGGGCAACGAAATAGAGCTGCGCGCCGCCCGCGCCGGGCGGCCGGTGCTGGAGAAGGTGCTCGAGGCGACGCTCAGATGCGGCGGGTTCGACCCGGAGATGTTCGCCCCGGCGGACCACACGGCCTTCGACGGGGACTGGAAATGGCTGCGCGGCGTGGCCGGCCCGGTGGCGCTCGAGAACGGGCCTGGCGGCATGATCGACGATGACATCGCCTACACGACCGGCTGGGGCTGCGACCCCGCCGACATCGCGGTGCCCGCGCTGATCGTGCACGGCGCCGACGACCGCGTGGTGCCGGTCGCGCACGGCCGGTGGCTCGCCCGCCGCATCCCCGGCGCCGAACTGCGGGTCAGCCCCGGCGACGGCCACCTGTCGATCCTGCGGCACGCGACCGCCGCGGTCGACTGGCTCGGCGGGCATGCACCCGCCGGTCCCCGGCGTGCGGCTGACGTCAACTTAGGTTGACAACTGGCGGATGCCAACCTAAGTTGACGGCATGGACAACGAGGCCGTCGCCTTGGCCGCCGCCGCGGGGGATGGGGATCCCCGCACGGGGCTGCGCGCAGTTGCCGCCTTGCGGAAGCTGGTGGATCAGCTGGAGCGGGCGCAGGTCCGCTCCGCGCGTGCCCAGGAATGGTCGTGGGCGGAGATCGCGAGAGAGCTGGGCGTTACCCGCCAGGCCGCATTCAAGAAGCATCACGGAGGTTGAGCTGTGGCCGGGAAGTTTGATTCTTCAGCAAGGACGATCATCGCCGATGCCCTGGTGCGAGCGCGGGCCGAGGGGACCAGCCGGATCGGGGAAGAGCACCTGTTCGCCGCGCTGCTGGCCAATCCGGACAGCGGGCCGCTGCTCAGCCGGCTTGGCGGACGCGACGAGGCTGAGGCGGTGCGGGCGGAGGTACGCGAGGCACGCCGCCGCGGCGGGCTGACCGCGGGCGAGGAACAGGCCCTGGCCGGGCTGGGCATCGACCTGGATGAGGTGGTGGCCCGGGTAGAGGCGCGGCTGGGCGCGGGAGCCCTCGACAGCACTTCAGTCCCGGCCCGGCGCAGCCGGAGGGCGTCTATCTCCCCGGAGGCGGTAGCGGTGCTGAACGCCGCCCAGCGGCAGAAGGCCGCTCACGGTGACCGGCAGACGACGGCTCGGCACCTGCTGCTCGGGCTGCTGGCCCAGCCGGGCCTGCTCTCCGACGCGCTCGCGGCCCGGGGCATCACGCTGGCCAGCGTCCTGCAGGCGATGGAAGCCGGAGGTTCGCGGGAGGCCGGGCGATGACCCGGTGGGCGTCACGGGCCGGCGACGTCATCAGCGCCGAGGGGCTGTGCATGCGCTACCGCACGAAGGACGCGCTGCGTGACGTGTCGTTCCGGGGGCGGCGCGGGGAGACCGTGGCACTGCTCGGGCCGAACGGAGCCGGCAAGACGACGACGGTCGAGATCCTGGAGGGCTTCCGGCGGCCTTCGGCGGGCCAGGTCCGCGTGCTCGACGCCGACCCGCTCACCGCCGGCCGCCGGTGGCGGGCCCGGACCGGCATAGTGCTGCAGTCCTGGCGAGACCACGGCCGGTGGCGGGTCCGTGAGTTCCTGGACTATCAGGCCTCCTACTACCGTCCCTATGCCGACGGGCAGGAACCTGGATCCCGGGCCGTCGGCGACCTGCTCGCCGCGGTCGGCCTGGACGGCCAGGCCCGCACCCCCATCCGGCGGCTGTCCGGCGGCCAGCGGCGACGCCTGGACCTGGCCATCGCCATGGCTGGGCGCCCCGAGCTGCTGTTCCTCGACGAGCCGACGGCGGGCCTGGACCCGCATGCACGCCGGGAGTTCCACGACCTCCTTTCCGGCATCCGGCGTGAGGCGGGCACTACGGTCCTGATGACCACCCACGACCTGGACGAGGCCGAAAAGCTCGCCAGCCAGATCATCATCCTGACCGCAGGCCGGATCACCGCACAGGGCACCGCCGCCGAGCTCAAGGACCAGATCGCCGGAGAAGACGAGGTCCGCTGGACACGGGCCGGACTGCATTACCGCCGTTACACCACCGACTCCACCGCCTTCGTGCGCCAGCTGCTCGCCGACGGCGGAGAAGACATCCGCGACCTTGAGGTCCGCCGCGCCTCGCTGGAGGACACCTACCTGGCCCTGGTCCGCCATGCCGAGGAAAACCGGCCCGCCGCCGCGGGCAGCCCCCGGGAGGATGCCGCATGACATCTCCCCGCCTCACGCCACTGCGCTCGGGCCTGGCCGGGGGCCTCATCGAGCTCCGCCAGGCGTTCTCCGGCACCGCCCTGGCCGGCCAGCTGCTGTGGCCAGCCGCCACCCTCATTGCCCTGTTCTTCTTCCGCCACCGCGAGCTGCCGGGCAGTCGGCTCACCATCGGCGCGCTGATGCTGCCGGGAACGCTCGGCATGTTCGTCGCGTTCGGCATGATGCTGATGATCCAGTACCTGCCCGCCGACCGCGAGGACGGCACCCTGCTGCGCGCTCGGGCCACCCCTGGCGGCATCGGAGGCTACCTGACCGGGAAACTAGCCACATCGTCGCTGAGCGTGCTGGCCTACCTCGCCATGATCGCCGTCCCCGGCGCCTTCATTACAGGCGGCCTGCACCTCGCCGGCATCTCCTGGGCCAGGCTCGCCTGGGTGCTGATCCTCGGGATGACCGGCACCCAGCTCCTCGGCGCCACCCTCGGCGCCCTGGTCCCCAGCCCGCGCAGCGCCGGGTACGTGGCCTTCCCCCTGCTCGGGCTGACCGCGGTCTCCGGCATCTTCTACCCCCTCACCGCCATGCCCGGCTGGCTCCAGGGCACCGCCCAGGCCTTTCCCGTGTACTGGCTCGGCCTCGGGATGCGGTCCGCGCTGCTGCCCTCGAGTGCCGCCAGCGTCGAGATCGACGGATCATGGCGCACCGCGCAGACCGCCGCCGTCCTCGGCGCCTGGGTTCTGGCCGGCCTCGTCATCGCACCCGTAGTACTGCGGAGGATGACCCGTCGTGAATCCGGCTCACGGATCGCGCAGCGGCGTGACCGGTCAATGACAACGGCCTTAATCCCGAACGGATCGTGGCGACTGTCCCCGCCCCGGCTGCCTGATACCGTTAAGGCAGCACGCGGTTGCGTCTAGGGTTCCGCCGGCCGCCCGACTTCTAGCACGACCAGGGCGTCTCACAACCAGGGCGGCCGGGACCGGACCGAGCGACGCCAGGAGCCGGCGGGGATCCGCCGGTGAACACCTGACGGGATAAAAGCCCTGAGGGCTCCTTTTCGCCATGCCCGGAACACGGGCCTCGTCACTAGGAGCCCCGATGCACGCGACCGCCCTGCCAATCACCGTCACCCTCGCCGTGCTGGCCGCCGCGGTAACCCACGCGACCTGGAACGCGATCGCGCACGGGATCACGGGAGGCCGGCCGGGGCCGGCCGGCCGGGGAAGCACTAATCAGGTGCTCGCGTTCGGGCTGATCGGGGCGGGCAGCCTCGTCGCGGCGGTCCCGCTGGCGGCCACCGCCCGCTTCCCGAGCGCCGCCTGCTGGCCGTACCTGCTCGCCTCGGTCGCGATCCACGTCCTGTACAACCTGGGGCTGATGCGGTGCTACCGGCTCGGGGAGTTCGGCCAGGTCTACCCGCTGGCGCGCGGCATCTCGCCGCTGGTCGTCACCGTACTCGCCGCGGTCTTCGCGGCCGAGCGGCCTTCCGCCGCCCAGGCGGGCGGGGTGCTCGTGATCTCGGCCGGCCTGGCCGTGCTGGTGCTCGCCGGGCGG
>JAFMRC010000407.1 GCA_017354375.1 Nocardiopsaceae bacterium
GGCAGCGGGTGCGGGCCCGCCCGGCCGCGCCGGGGGTGGCCGCGGGGCGGATCGTGCCATGCCAGCCGCACGAACGGCTCGCGACCTCGTGCGCGGACGCGATCCTCCTGGTCGACCGGCCGGTGCCGGCGCTGGCGCCACTGCTGTTCGGGGCGCGCGGCCTGATCGCCCGGACCGGCGCCGCTAGCTCCCACCTCGCCGAGGTGGCGCGCAGCCTGGCCGTGCCGATGGTGACCGGCTGCCGGCTCCCGGCCGAGGGCACCGCCAGGCACCCCGGTTCCTGGCTCGCCGCGATCGACGGCACCTCCGGCGAGGTTGCACTGCTGCCCGGATAGCACCGGAAGGAGTCCGGCATGCCCAGTTCCACTCGCGCCTGGAGCGCCCGGGTCCAGCCAGCCGTGCAGCGCGGGCTGGCCGCGCGGCGCAAGGTGCGGCTGACCCTGCACCACGGCATCACGTCCGGCGTCATTCCGGGAGGAACCCGCCTCGTCCAGTCGGTGATCGCCGACGAGTTCGCGGTCAGCGCCCGGCAGGTGCACGAGGCCCTCCGCGACCTCGCCGCCGATGGCCTCGTCCGGTTCGACCCCCGTGGCGGCGCCGTCGTGCAGGAACTCTGCCGGAGCGACCTGGAGGACATCTACCAGATCCGGATGCTGCTTGAGCCGGCGGCGGCCGCGCGGAGCGCGGTGAGCGCGAGCGAGGACGCCCTGCTCCGCGCCGTCACGCTGCTGGCCGCGATGGAGTCCGAGACCGACGCCGGCCAGTGGACCCGCCTGGACTCCGGCTTCCACCGCGTCATCGGCGACGCGGGCGGCAGCCCCCGCCTCGCCACGATCTGCGAGAACCTCCGCGAAGCGTCGGCCCGCTACGTCCGGCACTCGATCCTGGCGGTCCCCGGCCGCGCGGACGAGTCCAACGCCGAACACGAGGCGATCCTGCGCGCCGTCCTGAAGAAAGACCCCGCCGCCGCCGCGGACGCGATGTTCCGCCACCTGGACGGCACCCTCTCCGCCCTCCGCGTCCACCCGGTCCAGCGTCGGCAACCCTCCCTCACCGGCTGACGGCCGAACCGGAGACGCTCGATTGCGCAATCGGGCGCGCTGCGATACTGCGGTGTCGTTTCGGTACCGGCGTACTGACACGACACCGCAGTTCCGGATTGGCCGCGGGCGCGGCCTACCGGCGGCGGTAGGCGGGCCGGGCGAGTCATTCCGAGCTTGTAGGCTCGGCACTCACCGCTTGCGTTCAGCCAGCAGCGCGCGGGCTGCCTCAGGCCCGTAGAACACGTCTCCAGCCTGTTCGGACTCCCGGGCTTCGGCCAGGCCCCGGAGCGCGGCTGGATCGGCCAGGATCTCGGCGGTCTCCCGTACCGAGAGGTACTCCATGCCCGCGACTAGGACCGTCTGCCGCACGCTGCGATGCTCAATCCCGGCGGGCGCCGCTCTCACCACCCGGTGAGCAGCAGGGCCACGGTCACGGCCACGCAGGCGCCCGCTACCACCACCTCGATCCAGCCGAGCTCGCGCTGGTCAGCGCCGAAGGCGGCAAGAGCGAAGAGCAACGCCGGGAGCAGCGCCGCGACCCCGTAGCCGATGGTCGTGTTCCGGACATCCGCGGGCGCCGAAGGCCCGGGAACTTCATCACCGCCGGACGCGCCCCAGATCGCGAAGGGAAACGTGATGAACAGCCCGATATACCAGATGCACTGGAGGAAACCCGCGACGAACAGAGCACACCCGGATGTCTCCGCCTGTTTCGCCCGCGCGTCTTCGTCCACTGGCTCACCGTCCCGAAAGCAGCAAGAGGATGGTACCGAACAGGATGGCGGCCCCTACCGCAATTGACACGGCGGCCACGAGAAGTAGCCACGCCACCTGCACGGCCACCGCGCGGTGCCGACAACTGCCACGTCGTTGCTGGTTCATCTTCCTGCCTGGACTTAGCGGGGGCCGCTGATGTGGTTTCTGGCGTCCTGTACTCCTATTTCAGTATAGCCGTAAAGACACGACCATGCTCGGCTAATGGCCGGGGGGCGGGGTGCCGTGCGGCCACAGGCATGGCGAACTCGCCCCGATGGACAGCCATCCCTTGGCGCTCCACTCAAGCGCGATGAGGAAGTCATCCTTGGTAGCCGCGTGGATGTTCGGCTTATCAGTGCCGACGCCAGGCGTGTCGTTGATCGCGTAGCCCTTCTGCTTCCACAGCCGCAGGATCTGCTCACCGATGGTCTTGTAATCCCGCTCGGTGATGCCGCGCAGCCAATAGGTTCGCACGACCTGGACTCGCTTGTCGGCGGTGTCCGATGGGTTGATCGTGCAGAGGCCGACTGACGTGCCCAGCTTGGAGACCTCAAGCTGCGGGCGCGGCGAGAGGGCCGCCGCCGTGTCCCGAAGGAGCTGATCGATGCGGGCGGAGGCGTGATGCTGGGTGATGGTCGGGGAGAACACGGGGTTTCCTCCTGAGCAGCCGGAGAGGGCCATGCCTGTCAGCACGGCGATGGCCAGGAAGAGCGATGCCCGCACGATGATCACGTGGTGCTGGCTGATGCCGCGTCGTTGCAGGTTCATATGTTGCCGCCAGGGCTCAGTGCGGGCGGGATCGGAGGCGGGTCAACCGGCGGCCCGGACGGCGTCGGGTGCCCGACACTTACCTGCCCGTACTGGCCGTCCACGATGTGGGCCATGTTGAACAGGGAGGACGACTTCGGATCCCAGTAGGACGAGTGGGCGGCGAAGTCCAGCCCGGAGAACGACCGGGACGGATCATAGTTCGCGTTGAAGATCCGGCCTCCGAAGGACGAGCCCGCCGGATTGTTGCCGAACCAGTCCTTGTTCGGGTTGCCAGTTAGCTGGTTGCCGATCTGAGGCACCGGGTCGTGGACGTTTGCGCCCGCCCACACGTGTGACGGGGGGATGCCGAGCTGGCTGGCGTGGTCCACGCCGACGCCGGGGCTGCCGACCGTAATGATGTTGTCCGGGTGCATGCCGTCGCGGGCGGCGGCTTCGCCGACGACCACCGACCCGTAGCTGTGGCCGATCACCGTGCTGTGGCTGGGCACCCCCGCCTGGTGGGTGGCCGCGAGCCCCGACTGGAAGCTGGTCAGCGGCTGTGCGCCGGCGATGGCGTCGCGCGTTCCCGCGACGTCGAAGTTGCTGCTTACACTCTGGCTGAGGCCGAGCTGCGGCGCGTTGTAGTTCAGCCAGTAGATGGAGGAGATTTTCTGACCTGGTCCGGAGTTCACCGATGCCGTCTGCCAGAGCCTGGTAGCGCGCTGAATGTCACCGACCGAGCCGCTGAGCTTGGAGCCGAGGCCCGGCACGTACGTGACCGTGTTAGTGGCGGTGTCGGGGTTGCCGACGGCGACGATGCCGTGGCCGTTGCCGGTGGTGTTGAAGCCAAGCAGGAACACGTTGTCGTTCCCGGCGGTGGCCCTCGCGACCGCCAGGCCCTGGTCGAGGGAGTTGATGTCGGCCAGCTTGCCCTTCAGCGCATTCACCTCCGCGTCCCACCTCGTCCAGGGGGTGCCAGAAGGAGGTGGGATGGTGCGCTGCTGCGGCGGTTCGTTGTGTTCCAGGGACTGCAGGCGGGCTTCGACGCTGGCGCGTTCGCGGTTCAGGGCCAGGAGGTTGGCCTGGTTCCTGGCGGTTGCGGGGACGCCGTCGAGCCAGCCGACCTGGGAGGGAAGTTCGGAGATCAGGCGCTGCTGGGTGGCGGACGGCAGGGCCTTCCACCAGGCGTTCACCTCGGCGGGGTTGGTGCCCTTGGGCGGGATGGCGGCGCTGTCGAGGGTGCGTCCCAGCTTCCCGGCCGCGGCGAGCTGGGCGGTGGCGGCGGCGGTGTTCCCGGAATTGGCGCCGGTGAACTGGCCGATCTCCTTCAGCCGGGCCGTGACCCGGGCGTCGGTCTCGTTCGCGACGGCCAGAGCCCGCTTGACCAGGGCGGAGACCTCCTCCTCGGCGGGCCGCGCGGCCTGCAGGAGCTGGTCGGTTCCCGGGGTGGACGGCAGCGTGGACGTCACCGAGCCGTCCGGGGCGATCGTGAGGTGGTTCTTCGACGCCAGCTCGTCGGCGACGGACAGGTACGCCCGCGCGTCCCCTACCCCGGCCGCCGCGTCGCGCAGCACGGCGGCCATCGCGTCGGCATATTCGCGGGTCGCGATCACGTCTCGCGCGTCCTTGTCCAGGGTGGTGGCCGCGGCCCGCTGCGCCGCCCCGGACCAGTTGCCCGGATCCTCCACCGGGGCGATGACGTCCTTGCGCAGGGCCGAGGCCTGGGCATCGATTCGGTCGCTGATCGCCTGCCAGGACCGGGCCGCCTCGTCGAGGGCCTCCGGCCGCGCGGACCGCAGCGTGGGGACGTCAACCACCAGCGCTCCCTAGGACATCAGCCATCAGGCTCCCCTCTCCCCTACGGCAGCAGCCGGTCAGCGGACCGGGACAGGCCGGTGTTGTCGGCCTCGGTGGTGCCGTAGGTGTCCGCGGTGCCCGCCAGCCGGTCGCCGTCCCCGGCGATCGCCTCGCCCACCCGGGCGAGCTGGCCCTGCCACGGCGACACCAGCGCCGCCAGTGCCGCGCCGAACCGCCAGCCGCGGTGCGCCGCCACCGCGCCCGAGCAGGCCGCGGTCACCT
>JAFMRC010000166.1:0-5170 GCA_017354375.1 Nocardiopsaceae bacterium
GGCAGCCCTGAAAGAGTGGCTCGGCCCCGGCGCCACAGCCGACCTCCACGCAATCCACGCAGGCCTCGACACGGTAAGCGAGCAGCTCGCAGCGCAAGAACGGCGCGACGCCGACCGCGCCCACGCCCGCCGCGAGGCACTCATCAACGAGCCGGTCATCCAGCCCGAGGCCCAGGCCGAGGCGGGGGCCGAGGCACAAGCCGAGGCCAGCACCGACACCGGGCAAGGGACCTGACCGTAACGGGCCTCTGACCAGCCCCAAACCGGCGGTCTGGCCAATCCCGGCTCCGCCGGGAGCGCGACGAAGCGCGCGACAACCAGGCACCGAGGGAAGGGGAGGAATCCAGGATGCCGGGACTACCCGCGTCCCCCGCCCCGGCGAGCGCTCAACGACCAGGTCAAGTCAAGAACTCACCGGCCGGACCGCGACCGCCGGGCGTGCGCTTACTGCCGTCGGCCCCGCAGCCGGTGACACGACGCACAATCCAGAATCTGACGGCCCCGCCGCCACGCCCGCCTGCAACCTGGGGGTGTGGAACGCCTCGTGGAACGACCCGATGGATAATCCCAGCGCCAGCAGTGCTACCCGTGCAGTTAACCCGTGTCATTAGTGCAGGTAGCGCGTAGAAGGCGTGCCACCATCCTTATGGTAAGGAGAAGGTCAACAGTTCGATTCTGTTACGGGGCTCCGTAGCTTTTTCGCAGCTCAGAGGTTCTTTCCCGTCTTCGGGAGAGGGCCTCTTCGGCGTCTGGGAGCGGTAACCCCACGGAGGAGTAAAGGGCATGCCAGGAGAACCCGCCCTTGCGGTTGCGGCGGCACTGCTGGACCTCGCCGAGCGGGGGCCACAACAGGCGGTCCTTGAGGTCGGGGGACATCCCCGGGATGGCGGTGCGGACGAGGTGGCCGAAGCCGGCATGAGGCATGGCCATCGCGACCTCGACGTCATGCCTGGCCTTTCCGGCGTTAGCGCTGATGCCGGAGGCGATGATCGGGTGCCTGCTGTCGGACGGGAGCACCTCCCAGGTACAGAAGGTCGTGCTCGGGTTTGGCTCGGCGGTCTCTCGTACCGAGGAACGGCCGGACCACTGTTCGCGGGTCATCTCACTCCGTGTCTTTCCGCGTGTCGCGATCGGGACTTTGTGTAGCTAGCGGAGCATGCGGTAACAACACTGCCACTAGGTACTTACGGGCAGGCATCGGGAAAGTCACCTATCTTTTTATACGCACTTGCGTCCAGATCGGGCCAACACCGGCTCTGTCCTGCGGGGGAACGCTCCCGTGCCAGGAGAATTGCGCTGCGCACGTTACCGCGCACGGTGGAGCAGCGGCGAACGCGGTCACGCGGGCAAACCGCCTGCGCAGGCCCGATACGCAAGTCAGTTGCGCAACCGCTGGCCGGATCGAGTACTCTCATATGGTCGCAACGGCGGAGTAGCTCAGTCAGGCAGAGCAAGCGGCTCATAATCGCTGTGTCGCCGGTTCAAGTCCGGCCTCCGCTACGCTGGCCGTGGGTGCGCCTGCGGCCCTATCGTTGTCCGTTTCTTACAGAGAGGCACTCCATCGTGGCTGCCACCGATGTCCGGCTGAAGATCACGCTGGCTTGCCAGGATTGCAAGCGCCGCAACTACATCACGCGCAAGAACCGGCGCAACAACCCTAACCGCATGGAGCTGAAGAAGTACTGCTCCTGGTGCAAGCGTCACACGGCTCACCGCGAGACCCGCTAACCGCGGTGGCGCTCAACACCGAATACGTCGGCAGGACCTTCGGCCCTACCGAGCCGTACGAGGTCAGCCGGGTCAAGATCGCTGAGTTCTCGGACGCGATCGGCGAGCCGAGCGCGCTCTGCCGGGACGCGGAAGCCGCCGTCAAGGCCGGCTACCCGGACGTGATCGCACCGCCAACATTCGCGATCGTCATCAGCATGAAGGCCACGAGTGCCGTCGCGGCGGATCCGGGGCTCGGCCTGGACTACTCGATGGTCGTGCACGGCGAGCAGAGCTTCACGTACTCCCGGCCGCTGCGCGCCGGCGACGTCATCGTCGCCACCACCACGATCGAGTCGATCCGGTCCAAGGGCAGCCTGTCCATGCTGACGACCGCCACCGACCTGGCTACCGTCGGAGGCGAGCACGTCTGCACCGCGAGGTCCACGATCGTCGAGCGCGGGAAGTGACTTTGTTATGGGCGTTACATACTCTGACGCCGAGGCCGGCACCGCGATTCCGCCGAAGAGCTACCAGGTCACTCGCCTGGACCTGGTGAAGTACTGCGGCGCCTCCGGCGACTTCAACGTGATCCACTGGAACGAGCGGATCGCCAGGTCCGTCGGCCTGCCCGGCGTGATCGCCCATGGCATGTACACGATGGCCCAGGGGGGCAAGTTCCTCACCGCCTGGGCGGGCGGCGATCCGGGAGCCGTCGTCGAGTACGGTGTCCGGTTCTCCTCCATGGTGCCGGTGCCGGACGACGCGGATCCCGGCAGTGCCACGGGCGGCGCCACGATCGAGTTCAGCGGCACCGTCGCCGAGAAGCTCGGGGACAACAAGGTCGCCGTCGACGTGGTTGCCAGGTGCGGAGGCGAGAAGGTGCTGACCCGTGCCCGTGCCGTCGTCCGCCTTCCATAGGGCTCTCTTTCTCTTGACCCAGCTCGCCGACTACACGACGCTCGGCCTCGGCGGTCCGGCGAAGACGTTCGTGACCGCCGCGTCCGAGGCGGAACTGTCCGCCGCTGTCTCCGCCGCCGACGCCGCCGGAGAGCCCGTGCTGCTGCTCGGCGGCGGCAGCAACCTGGTGATCGCCGACGACGGCTTCGACGGCACTGTCATCCATGTCGTCACCCGCGGCCTGCGCTTCACGGATGCCGGTGGTCCTCTAACCGACGTCACGGCCGCGGCCGGCGAGCCGTGGGACGACGTCGTGGCCAGATGCGTCGATGCCGGCCTGGCCGGCCTGGAGTGCCTGTCCGGCATCCCGGGCAGCGTCGGCGCGACCCCGATCCAGAACGTCGGCGCCTACGGCCAGGAGGTGGCCGAGGTGATCACGCGGGTGCGGGTGATCGACCGGCGAACCGGCACAACCCTTGATATCCCGAACGGATCATGCCGATTCTCCTACCGCAACAGCCTCTTCAAGTCGGGTGAGCCGGGCCGGTACGTCGTCACCGACGTCACCTTCCGGCTGCGTGCCGAGGAGTTGTCGCGACCGGTCCGGTACGCCGAACTGGCCGCTGAACTCGGAGTCGAGACGGGCGAACGGGCGCCAGTCGCGAAGATCCGTTCGGGAGTCCTGGCGGTTCGGGGGCGGAAGGGGATGGTTCTCGACCCGGGCGACCCCGACACCCGCAGTGCGGGCTCGTTTTTCACCAACCCCGTGCTCTCCCGCGAACAGCTCGCGCACGTGGAAGCCGCCGCGGACGGGCCGGTGCCCCGGTTCGACGCTGGGCCAGGGCTCGTGAAAGTCCCGGCGGCGTGGCTGATCGAGCACGCCGGCTTCGCCAAGGGCCACGGCGCGCCGGGCCCGGCCCGCGTGTCGTCCAAGCACACGCTCGCCCTGGCCAACGCCGGCGGCGCGACCACCGCCGACCTGCTCGCCCTGGCCAGGGAGATCGTCGCCGGCGTCCGTGACGCCTTCGGCGTCACCCTCACCCCCGAACCCACCCTAATCGGCGTCACCCTCTAGCTCTTCCTCACCGCCTGGTTTCCCCACCGCGTCGCTTTCCTCGCTGCGTCGGTTTCCTCGCCGCGTCGCATGTTTTGCACCCTGTCATGCCATCCGTGATTCCGGCTAGAGCCATCGGTGGTCCCCAGCCAGAGCCGTCGGTGATCCCGGTCAGATTGACTCCCGCAAGCACGCAAATCATGACAAAACAATAAATCTATTATTCAGACTGGTTAGCTTAGTATGCAAAGTGGTTGCTAAATCGCCTGGTGAAACGTTCCAATCCAACCGTCCGCCGTACAAAGCCATTGTCTCCCCAGGAGGGTGGTCGCGTTCGCGAGGGAAATCAGCCTCTGCTGTCACGCGGGTCCCTGGCGTAACGATTCACTCGGTGAGCCAGGCGTCGATGGCGGACAGGAGGCGGGAGCGGACGTCGGAGGGGGCGGCGGAGCCGCGGACCGACATGCGGGCCAGCTCGGCCAGCTCGCGGGGGCCGAAGCCGTGCACGTCACGGGCGATTTGGTACTGGCGCACCAGCCTGCGGCCGAACAGCAGCGGGTCGTCCGCTCCCAGCGCGACCGGGACGCCCTCGGAGACGAGCTCGCGGACCGGGACCGCGGCCAGATCTGGTTCCACGCCCAGCGCGACGTTGGATGACGGGCAGACCTCGCAGGTCACGCCCTCGTCCGCCAGGCGCTTGACGAGGAGCGGATCTTCCACCGCGCGGACGCCGTGCCCGATACGGGACGCGTGCAGCCGGTCCAGTGCCCCGGTGACGCTGGCGGGGCCGGCCAGTTCGCCGGCGTGCGGTACCGAGATCAGCCCGGCGCGCTCGGCGATGCGGAAGGCGCGCTCGAAATCCTCGGCCGGGCCGCGGCGCTCATCGTTGGACAACCCGAACCCCACCACGCCGCGGCCGGCGTACTGCGCGGCGAGCCGGGCGGTCGTGCGGGCATCCAGGGGGTGCCTTGTCCGGTTGGCGGCGAGGATGATGGCAATTCCGACGCCCGTCGCGCGCGACGCCGTGCGCGCCGCGTCCAGCAGCAGCTCGGTGAACGCGGTGATGCCGCCGTACCGGGTGGCGAAGCCGGACGGGTCGGCCTGCAGCTCCAGCCAGCCGGAGCCCTCGTCTCGCTCGTCCTCGGCGATCTCCCGCATCAATCTCCGCAGGTCATCTGGGGTGCGCAGTACCGAGCGGGCGGTGTCGTACAGCCGCTGGAACCGGAACCATCCGCGCTCGTCGGCGGTGGACAACCGCGGCGGCCACTCTTCGGTCAGGGCTGGCGGCAGGGCCACGCCGTGCTGGCTGGCAAGATCGACCATGGTCGAGTGCCGCATCGCTCCGGTCAGGTGCAGATGCAGGTGCGCCTTGGGCAGCGATCGCAGATCGTGCGACGGCATACTCAGCTCATGCGACGGCATACTCAACCGTATTAGAAACGCCCGAAGTGGGCGCCCGCAGGGCGCATCGGACCCGGGGTGGCCCCGGGAAGCGTTGCGGGTCCGACC
>JAFMRC010000166.1:5180-11311 GCA_017354375.1 Nocardiopsaceae bacterium
CGACCCCGAGGGGTCGGACCCGCAACCACTACTTAGCCTGGGCGAGCAGTTTGGCGATCCTGGTGACGCCCTCCTCCAGGTCGGAGTCCCCCAGGGCGTAGGAGAGCCGGAAGTACCCGGGGGTGCCGAACGCCTCGCCCGGCACCACGGCGACCTCCGCCTCCTCGAGGATCACGCCCGCCAGCTCGGCCGAGGTCGCGGGCCGCTTGCCCGCGAGCTCCTTGCCCAGGACTCCCTTGACACTCGGGTAGGCGTAGAAAGCGCCCTTCGGTTCGGGGCACACGACGCCCGGGATGTCGTTGAGCATCCTGACGATCGTCTTGCGGCGCCGGTCGAACGCCTCGCGCATCCTCGCGACCGCCGACAGGTCACCTGAGACCGCGGTGAGCGCCGCCGCCTGGGATACGTTCGCCACGTTCGAGGTGGCGTGGCTTTGCAGGTTCCCGGCGGCCTTGATCACGTCCTTTGGGCCGATCATCCAGCCCACCCGCCAGCCGGTCATGGCATAGGTCTTGGCGACCCCGTTGAGCACCACGCACCGGTCGGCGACCGCCGGGGCCTGCACCGGGATGGACGAGAACGTCGCGCCGGAGTAGACGAGGTGCTCGTAGATCTCGTCGGTCACTACCCAGATGCCCTTGGCGGCGGCCCACTCGCCGATCGCCTTCACCTGATCCGGCGGGTAGACCGCGCCGGACGGGTTGGACGGGGAGACGAACACCAGCAGTTTCGTGCGATCGGTGCAGGCCGCGTCCAGCTGCTCGACCGACGCCAGGTACCCGGTGGACTCGTCGGTGGGCACCACGACGGGCTTGCCGCCGGCCAGGGCGATCGACTCCGGGTACGTGGTCCAGTACGGGGCGGGCAGCAGCGCCTCGTCGCCCTCGTCGAGGAGGGTGGCGAACGCCTGGTAGACGGCCTGCTTCCCGCCGTTGGTGACCAGCACCTGGCTGGCCTCCACCTCGTAGCCGGAGTCACGCTTGGTCTTGTCGGCGACGGCCGCTCTGAGTTCTGGCAGGCCGGCGGCGGGAGTGTACTTGTGGAACCTGGGCTCCGCCGCCGCCTCCTTCGCGGCGGCGACGATGTAGTCAGGCGTGGGGAAGTCGGGCTCGCCGGCGCCGAACCCGATGACCGGCCGGCCGGCTGCCTTCAGCGCCTTGGCTTTCGTGTCGACGGCCAGGGTCGCGGATTCGGAGATGGCGGACACGCGGGCCGATATTCTCGTGGTTGGCATGCCCCCATGGTGTCATCCACCAGAGGATTAACTACAACCGGTTTGCCATGTCGCGCCGCAGGATACGCAACGGTCGCGCCCGGCAGGGCGCATCGGGGGCCCGGGGGTCCGGGGGTGTCCCCCGGGAAGCACTGTGGGTCCCGACCCCGAAGGGGTCGTCCCCCCGGGAGACAGCGATGTTGCGGCCCCGATAGGATTGTGATCGGGACCGCAACATCGGATACACTCTGGGAATTACGAATCCGGAGGGCAGTAGCTCAATTGGGAGAGTCCCGGTCTCCAAAACCGGCGGTTGGGGGTTCGAGTCCCTCCTGCCCTGCAAGTGCTAGTCGGCTGGGCTGGTAACGGCCCAGCCGACTAGCATATGGTGATCCGTACGGCTCTCACAGGTGAGGACATTGGCGACCCAGACGCGAGGCAGCGCGGAGCGACGCAGCGGTTCCGGGCGTGCCGCCAAGCGGGACCGTACGACGCCCGCTCTCTTCGTCCGGCAGGTCGTTGCGGAGCTCCGGAAGGTGATATGGCCAACCCGTAGCGAGCTCATCACCTACACGGTGGTCGCGCTAGTGTTCTGCATCGTCATGACGGCCATCGTGACGACCCTGGACTACGGGTTTACCCAGCTGGTATTCGCTGTCTTCGGCTGACGAGCGCGGCTGATGGCGGCGAGCGAGCCCCCGGAGGCGTGCTGTTCGCACGCAGCGTGGCACGATGATGACCGGGGATCCTCGCTGGGTGACGGCCGAGCAAGGCCCGGCCCGGCGAGCGCAGAAAAGAGATGAGTGACCGTGTCCGAATCCCAACTGCACACCGACGTGTACCCGGCTACCGGCGCAGTGGATGGGGAGGCAGCCGACGTGACCGACATGAGTTCTGGCTTCGCTGAGGAGCCTGCCGAGCCCGCTGGCGACGAGGTTGCCCAGGCCGATGCGGCCGACGCGGACGCGGACGGCAGCGTCGGCAGCGAGGCGAGTGGCGAGGCCGGGGGCGAGGAGTCCGCCGCCGACGCCGCCACGGCGGAAGACGCCGTGGCCGAAGAGACGGAAACGGCGGAAACGGCTGAAGACGCCGAAACGGCGGAAGACGCCGCCGCGGAGCAGGACGCCGTCGCCGACTTCATGCTTGAGCTGCGCCTGCTGCCCGGCGACTGGTACGTGATCCACTCCTACGCCGGATACGAGAACCGGGTGAAGACCAACCTCGAGAGCCGCACCACGTCGCTCAACATGGAGGACTACATCTTCCAGATCGAGGTTCCGATCCACCAGGTGACCGAGGTCAAGAGCGGCAAGAAGCAGACGGTCAACGAGAAGGTCCTGCCGGGCTACATCCTGGTCCGGATGGAGCTGACCGATGAGTCGTGGGCCGTGGTGCGGAATACCCCCGGCGTCACCGGGTTCGTCGGCCTGTCCAGCAAGCCGTCTCCGCTGCCGCTCTCGGAAGTAGCGAGCCTGCTTGCCCCGGCCCCGGCCGAGGGCGCGGTCAAGGCGCCGGAGACGGTGAGGACCGTGACACCGGAGTACGAGGTCGGGGAGTCGGTTACCGTTATGGACGGACCGTTCGCGACGCTTCCCGCGACCGTGAACGAGGTCAACTCCGTTACCCAGAAGCTCAAGGTGCTCGTGTCGATCTTCGGCCGGGAAACGCCCGTGGAGCTTTCGTTCGACCAGGTCTCGAAGATCTGAGAGGAAGACAACAGCAATGCCGCCAAGGAAGAAGAAGGTCGCCGCGCTCGTCAAGGTGCAGCTGCCGGCCGGCGCGGCCACTCCGGCTCCGCCGGTTGGTACCGCCCTCGGTCCGCACGGCGTCAACATTATGGACTTCGTCAAGCAGTACAACGCCGCGACCGAAGGCCAGCGAGGCAACATCATCCCGGTCGAGATCACGATCTTCGAGGACCGGTCCTTCTCGTTCATCACGAAGACGCCACCGGCGCCCGAGCTGATCAAGAAGGCCGCCGGGATCGACAAGGGCAGCAACGAGCCGCACAAGACCAAGGTCGGCAAGCTGACCGCGGAGCAGCTTCGCGATATCGCCCAGACGAAGATGCCGGACCTTAACACCAGCACGATCGAGGCCGCCGAGAAGATCATCGCGGGCACGGCCCGTTCGATGGGCATCACGGTCGAGGGCTGAGCTTCGCTCAGCCGGGGACGACCCCCCACGGTGTTTCCCGGGGGACACCCCCGGACCCCCGGCCCCGGTGCGCGCCCGATCGAAAAAACGCGAT
This sequence comes from Nocardiopsaceae bacterium, assembly GCA_017354375.1. GTDB lineage: Bacteria > Actinomycetota > Actinomycetes > Streptosporangiales > Streptosporangiaceae > Trebonia. The sequence continues at coordinate 8,645 of JAFMRC010000166.1, forward strand.
CTTATCGGACGCGCGGGAGCTAGCTGGGAGGCGGCGACAGGCGCCGCGATCCGTTCGGGATAAAAGGTTTTGTGGCAGGGGTTTGCGCGAACCCGCACTGACCACGACTTCCGTACCAGGGAGATGAGATGAAGCGCAGCAAGGCGTATACCGACGCCGCGAAGAAGATCGACAGCGAGCGGCTGTACAGCCCCGCCGAGGCGGTCGATCTGGCGAAGAACACGCAGGTCACGAAGTTCGACCCGACCGTCGAGGTCGCCCTCCGGCTCGGCGTCGACCCGCGCAAGCAGGACCAGATGGTCCGCGGCACCGTGAACCTGCCGAACGGCACCGGCAAGACCGCCCGCGTGCTCGTGTTCGCCTCCGGTGACCGGGCGAAGGAGGCGGAGGAAGCCGGGGCCGACTACGTGGGCGCCGACGACCTGGTCGAGCGGATCCAGGGCGGGTTCCTCGACTTCGACGCGGTGGTCGCGACCCCGGACATGATGGGCAAGGTCGGCCGGCTGGGCCGCGTGCTCGGCCCGCGCGGCATGATGCCGAACCCGAAGACCGGCACGGTGACCCCGGACGTCGCCCGGGCCGTGACGGAGATCAAGGGCGGCAAGATCGAGTTCCGCACCGACCGGCACGGCAACCTGCACTTCGTGATCGGCAAGGTGTCCTTCGAGAAGAAGGCGCTGCTGGAGAACTACGTGGCGGCCCTTGAGGAAGTGGTCCGGCTCAAGCCGGCCGCCGCGAAGGGCCGGTACCTCAAGAAGGCCACGATCACCACGACGATGGGTCCCGGCATCCCGGTGGACCCGAGCAAGACCCGCCTGACCGACGAGGATATGGCCCCTGTCGCATAGGGCTGAGGACGGCAGCGCCCCCGCGGGAGGTCATCCGGCGGGGGCGCTTTTCATACCGAACGGGTCGTGGCGCCTGCCCCAGCCCCCGGCGTCTCCCCATGGATATCGTGGCGCCGTGCTTGCGCGGACCGTGCGGCACGTATACTTGCGATTCGTAAGCCGAAGACCGCTGGATGCGTGGCCGTCAGGTCGCGCCGAAGGTGCCGGTAAGGAACCGGCCGTCCTGCGCAGGTTAACGTGAGCCTCAGCCGACTCGACCCGATGTCGGCTTTTTGCCCCGTGTGCCTGCGCACCGGGGCATTTGTCGTCTTCGGCGGGAGAACAAGCGGGAGACAACAGGAGGGAGGCTCATGGCAACCCCTGACAAGATCGCCGCGGTTGAGGAGATGACCGGCAAGTTCCGGGACTCCAGCGGCGCGGTGCTGACCGAGTACCGTGGGCTGAGCGTGGCCCAGCTGTCGGAGCTGCGCGGCTCGCTGGCTGGCAACGCGCAGTTCCGCGTGGTGAAGAACACGCTCACCAAGATCGCGGCGACCGAGGCCGGGCTGGGCGACGAGCTGCTGCCGATGCTGACCGGGCCGTCCGCGATCGCGTTCGTCAACGGGGACGTCGCGCAGGCCGCCAAGGGCCTGCTGGACTTCGCCAAGGCGAACCCGCATCTCGTGATCAAGGGCGGCGTGCTCGACGGCAGGCCGCTGACCGCGAAGGACGTCAGCAAGCTCGCCGACCTCGAGCCGCGCGACGTGCTGCTGTCCAAGCTGGCGGGCGCGATGAAGGCGTCGATGTCGAACGCGGCGGCGACGTTCAACGCGCTGCCGACGCAGATGGCGCAGCTGGCCGAGGCGCTGCGCGCCAAGGCGGAGACCGAGGGTGGCGCGGACGCCGGGAACGATGCCGGGAACCACGCGGAAGCTGAGAACTAAAGGCGCACGAAAGGATAACGATTATGGCGAAGCTGAGCAGCGACGAACTGCTTGACGCGTTCAAGGAGATGACCCTCCTCGAGCTCTCCGAGTTCGTGAAGGTGTTTGAGGAGACCTTCGACGTCAAGGCCGCGGCGCCGGTCGCGGTCGCGGGCGTGGCCGCCCCGGCCGCCGACGGCTCCGGCGAGGCCGCCGTGGAGGAGCAGGACGAGTTCGACGTCGTCCTGGAGGCCGCTGGCGACAAGAAGATCCAGGTCATCAAGGAGGTGCGCACGCTGACCAGCCTGGGCCTGAAGGAGGCCAAGGACCTGGTGGACGGCGCGCCGAAGCCGCTTCTTGAGAAGGTCAACAAGGAGGCGGCGGAGAAGGCCAAGGCGGCCCTGGAGGGCGCCGGCGCCACGGTCACCGTTAAGTAGTAGACGGGTTAGGGAGCAGCGGCACCCGCTACCCGCGAAGGCGCCGCCGGGAACACGGTTCCCGGCGGCGCCTTCGGCATCTCAGGCATTCGGGGGAATAACTGTCGTACCCGGGTCGTTGTCGCTTACACATCCACGCACGTGTGGGATCGATCACGCTACTAACCCGCCGAAACCGGGCCGTTTCGGCTTGACGTTTGGTTCGCGACAGGGGATGCTGCGAGGCAGTGTGAACCGCATACCGAGGTACAGTTGACGGCAGTGCAGTCTTTGGCTACACTGACCTTTTGCGCTGCACTCTGACGTCCTCGGTGTCTCCGTCCTTCTAAGCGAGCGGGTTTTGGCCGCTGGGCGATTGGCGTGCGTGCGAGGATCGCAACCGCGACAAGTTCGGAAGGACCCCTGTTGGCAGCATCGCGCAGCGCCTCCGCCACGAATCTTGGTCCACGCCGCGTGTCCTTCGCGCGGATCAACGAGCCC
>JAFMRC010000167.1 GCA_017354375.1 Nocardiopsaceae bacterium
TCCCTGCACCGCGTCCCGCAACGGGAGGTCGCCGTCACCGCCGCCGCGCGGGGACCGGGCCTCGCTCTCGGCGGCGTCCGGTGGCGGCAACGCCGTGGGGGGCTGGCCGGGCCCGTACCGGAACCATTCGCCGAAGACCCGGTCGAAGGCGGCGAGCTCCGCGACGTCCGTGACCAGCGTGATCCTCGCGTACCAGTACAGCCCGGCCGGGCCGGGCGGCGGCGCGCCGGCCAGGACCCGGAGGAAATCCGCCTGCTTGTCCAGCGGGACCCGGACGCCAGCGCGGCGGAGCGCGGCCAGGAACCCCGACAGGTAGCCCGCCGCCGCTACGGCGGCCGGCCGCGTGACCTCATTCGGAACGGAGGTCTCACCAGGCACGGAGATCTCACCAGGCACGGGGGGCTCCTCAGGCACGGCCGAACAGCTCATCCGCGTGCTCGCCGAGGAGGCGCAGGTCCTCCTCGTCCTTGATCAGCAGGCCGAGGGCGCGGCGCAGCGCGGCCGGCCACGGCCTGCCCGAGGAGGCCAGCGCCGTCGCCCCGCGCGCCCACTCCACGCTCTCCGCGATCCCGGGCCGCTTGAGCAACGGCAGCGCCCGGACCTGCTGGACGGCCTGCACCAGCCGGACGGCCGCCTGCTCTTCCAGGCCGGGGACGCAGCGGCGGAGGATGGCCCGCTCCCGCTCGGGCCCGGGAAACGCGATCCAGTGGTACAGGCACCGCCGCTTGAGCGCGTCGTGCAGCTCCCGGGTCCGGTTCGAGGTGAGCACCACGATGGGGGGCGCGGTCGCCCGCACGGTGCCAAGCTCGGGGATGGTGACCTGGAAGTCGCCGAGGAACTCGAGCAGGAAGCCCTCGAACTCGCTGTCGGCCCGGTCGATCTCGTCGATGAGGAGCACCACGCCCCGCTCGTCCCGGACCGCCCGCAGCAGCGGCCGCTCCAGCAGGAACTCCTCGCGGTACAGGTCGCCGGCGTCCTCGCCGCGACTGTCGGCCACCCGGACGTGCAGCAGCTGTTTCGGGTAGTCCCACTCGTACAGCGCCTGGCCGGCGTCCAGTCCCTCGAAGCACTGCAGGCGGATCAGCGACCGGCCCACGACGCGGGAGAGCACCGGCCCGACCTCGGTCTTCCCGACCCCCGGCTCCCCTTCCAGCAGCAGCGGGCGCCCTAGCCGGAGGGCGAGGTGAATCGCGGTGCACAACCCCTCGTCGGCGAGGTAGGACTCCCGTTCCATCGCGTCGGCCAGTTCCCGCTCGGTGAGCGCGGAGCCGGCCGCCGGGAGCGGCTCGCCTGGCGTCACGACGACGTGCTCTCCGCCGCCCTGTCCCCCGACCGGAGCGCGTCGAGGCCGCGCAGCACCCGCTCGGGCGTGAACGGCATGGTGTCCACGCGCACCCCGCAGGCATCGAAGATCGCGTTCGCGATCGCGGCGATCGGCGGGTTCGCGGTCATCTCGCCGATGCCCTTGGCTCCGTAGGGGCCGCTGGCGGCCGGGCGCTCCAGGAAGACGCTCTCCTGCACCGGGATGTCGGCCGGGCCTGGAATCAGGTATTCGGTGAAGCTGGCCGGCCCGTGGTCGCGCAGCGGGTAATAAGGCTCGGTCGTTTCGAACAGCGCGTGCGACATGCCCATCCAGGCGCCGCCCTCGACCTGCTGGGTCGCGATGGCCGGATTGAGCGCCCGGCCGATCTCGTAGACGTTGTGCAGTTCGAGGACCCGGACCTCGCCGGTCTCGTCGTCCACCTCCACGTCCGCCACCGTACAGGCGTGGGCCTGGCACGAGTCGGGGTCCATCTCCCCGGTCTCCGGCACGGGGTCGCTCTTCTCCTTGAGGAAGATCCCGCGGCCGGAGATCGTCCGCCCGCGCTTGAAGTGCGCCGCCAGCGCCACCTCACTGACGTGGATCTTCTTTTCCACGGCCCCCTTGAGCCTGATGTAGCCGGTGCCGTCCGGCTCCAGGTCCGCGGCATCGACCTCCAGTTCCTCCGCCGCGACCTCCAGCATCACCTGGCGGGCTTCCTCCGCCGCCATGATGACGGCGTTCCCCACCCGGTGCGTGCCGCGGCTGGCGAACGTGCCCATGCAGTGCGGGCCGGTATCGGTGTCGGCGGTGTCGATGATCACGTTCTCGCAGGGCAGCCCCAGCGTCTCGGCCGCGCACTGGGTGATCACGGTCTTGAGGCCCTGGCCCACGTCCACCGAGGACAGCGACACCACGAAGTTGCCCATGGTGGTGGAGTGGATCAGCGCCTGGGAGGGATCGCCCCCGAGGTTCATGCCGGTCGGGTAGTTCACCGACGCGTACCCGCGCCCGCGCAGCATCGCCATGGGTTACGCTCCTTCCCGCGACGCCGAGGACATCCGGCGGAAGTCCTCCGGCAGCTCGTGGCCGACGATCTCGGCGGCCTTCTGGATCACTTCCACCAGGGCGGTGCCCTCGGCGACCTTCCGGTGCGCCTTCACGTCCCCGTCCCGGTAGGCATTGATCAGCCGGAGCTGGAGCGGATCGGCGCCGAGCGCCCGCGCGATGCGGTCCATCTGCGACTCGAGCGCGAAGTCCAGGATCGTGACGCCGAACCCCCGCATCGCGCTGGACGGAGTGCGGTTGGTGAACACGCAGTGGCAGTCGGCCCAGACGTTCGGGATGGTGTACGGCCCCGGCATGTGCGCGGCCGACTTGGTGATCGCGTACGGGCTGTGCCGGGAGTAAGCGCCCGCGTCGGCGTAGAACCTGATCTGGCGGCCGGTGATCCGGCCGTCGTTCATCACCGCGTCCTTGATGTAGATGCGCTCCGCCGCCCGGGGCGAGGAGACCTGCATCTCCTCGTACCGGTTGTAGACGTACTTGACCGGGCGGCCGGTGGCCATCGCCGCCACGCAGGCGACCGGCTCCACCGCCACGTCCACCTTGCCGCCGAAGCCGCCGCCGACGGTGCCGCCGACGATGCGCAGCTTGCCCGGCGGCGTGTTCAGGATGAGGGCGGTGTTGTCCAGGGTGAAGAAGCACGCCTGGGTGTCGGAATGAATGCGCAGCCGGCCGTCCGGCTGCGGGACGACGATGCAGCCGGTCGTCTCGGCGGGCGCCTGCTCGATCGGCGAGGACTGGTAGCGCCACTCGAAGACATGGTCCGCCGTGGCGAGCGCCCGGTCCACGTCGCCGAACCGGAGCCGCCGGCAGTGGTGGCCCTCGTAGGTGAAGTAGTTGTGCCCGTGGTACTCGTTGACCACCGGGGCCCCGGGCGCGAGCGCTTCCTCCACGTCGAACACCGCCGGCAGGTCCTCGTAGGACACCGCGACCCTGGCCGCGGCATCGTAGGCGGCGGCCTCGGTCTCGGCGACAACGGCGCAGACCGGCTCCCCCAGGTAGCGGACCGTGCCCTCGGCGAGGATCGGCTCGTCATCTGGCCCGATGCCGATCAGCTTCAGGGGAGTGTAGAGGTTGTTCGGGATGTCCGCGTGGGTGAGAGCCCGCACGACCCCGGGCACCGCTTCGGCCGCGGACACGTCGATGCCGCGGATCCTGGCGTGGTGCCGCTGCGAGCGGTGCATCTTGACGTGCAGCATCCGCGCCGGGGCCTGGTCCTCGAAGAACTCGGTCCTGCCGGTCACGTGGCCGAACGCGTCGGAACGCTGCACCACCGACCCGATCACGCTGTAGCGCTCGTCGCGCTGGTCGGCGAAGTAGTCCTTGTCGATGGACGCCAGCCGGTAATTCATGCCACCTCCTCGCTGACCCTCGCGGGTGCGCCGGCGGCGGCGCGGGCTTCGCGCCGCCGCCGGGCCGCGTCCACAATCGCGTTCATGATGGGGCGGTACCCGGTGCAGCGGCAGTGGTTGCCCGAGATCGCCTCGGCCACCTCGTCCTCGCCAGGATCGGGGTTGCGGTCCAGCAGCGCCTCGGCGGCCATGATCATCCCCGGCGTGCAGAAGCCGCACTGGGTGGCGAACCCGTCAAGGAACGCGCTCTGCACCTCGTCGAGCTGGCCGTCGGCGGCCACGCCCTCCAGCGTCCGGACCGTCGCGCCGTTGATCGTCTCGACGGCGAGCAGGCAGGACAGCACGGCCTTGCCATCGACCAGGACGGTGCACGCGCCGCAGCCACCCTGGGCACAGCCACGCTTGGCCGCGGTGAGGCCGAGCGAGTCACGCAGGCCGGACAGCAGCGACGTGCCCGGCTTGGCGATGAACTCCCGTTCCTCGTCGTTGACCACGAGCGCGATGACCTGAGATGCCATGGGAAGTCCTCCCGGGATGGTTGCGGGATCGGCGGGGACCGCCAGCCGGGCGGAGCCGTCAGCCGAGCAGCGCCCGGCGCAGGTGCACGGGCAGTACCCGGTTGCGGTACCACGCGCTGGCGAAGGGGTCGTCGGCGGGCGTGACGTCGGCCCTGGCGGCCTCGCCGGCCTCCATGACGACATCGGGGACAAGGGGGCGGCCGGCCAGCGCCCGCTCCGCGGACGCCGCGCGTACCGGCCGGGGAGCGAGCCCGCCGAGGGCGATCCGCGCGGTGGTGACGAGCCCGCCGGCCGTCTCCACCGTCGCGGCGATGGTCATGATCGCCCCCGAGTTCATCCGGCGGCGCGTGACCTTGCGGTAGAACCAGTTCGCGCCCGCGGGCAACCGCACCACCACCGCGGTGAGCAGTTCGCCCGGTCTCAGCCCGGAGTCGATCACCTCCGCTACCGGGACGTCGCGGGAACCCCCCGCCCCGGCGACCTCGCAGGTCGCGTCGAGCGCCAGCAGGCAGGTCGCGAAGTCGCCTGGCGGGTCGGTGAGCAGGTTGCCGCCGACGGTGGCCATGTTCCGGATGACGGGCGAGGCGATCGTGGCGACCGCCGGCCGGAACACGCTCAGCCCCGGGCTGTCCGCCACCTCGGAGAAGGTCGTGGTCGCGCCGATCCGGGCCGTCCCGTCGCCGACCTCGATGCCGGCCAGTCCGGTCCGGCGCAGGCTGACCAGTTCGGGCCCGGGCACGATGCCGTAGTTCACCAGCGGCATCACGGCGGTGCCGCCCGCCATGACGTGACCGCCGCGGGCCGCCTGAGCGGTTGCTTCCGCCAGCGAATCCGGCACGTGCACTGCCTCGACCACCATGTCGATCCCTTTTCCGCGGCGATTCCTTATCGATAAAATCGATAAATGATAATCGGGAGCATAGAATTGGCCCTCTGGCAGCGTCAAGGCCCTAGGATGGGCGTCCGAGCCACGTAGAGGACCTGCAGGCCTGCCGCGAGAGGAGGATGGGGCGCGGACCGCTCCCTGAGACTGGATGACCGCCCAGGAACCGCCCAGCCTGTCTCGCATGACGCTGGCGCAGCAGATCCGTGACTCGCTGGTCAGCCGGATCGTCTCCGGCGAGGTCTCGCCCGGCGAGCGCCTGGTGGTGAGCAAGCTGGCGGCAGCCTACGGGACCAGCCAGGCTCCCGTCCGCGAGGCGCTCCGCGATCTTGAGGCGATGCGCATGGTGGCGACGACGCCGCGGCGCGGAACCTTCGTCCGCCATTTCGTCCAGCAGACGCTCCGGGAGGCCTACGCCGTGCGCGCCGCCCTGGAGGAGACGGCCACCCGGGTCACGATGCTCGCGGGGACCGTCCCGCTTCACGAACTGCGCGCGGACGTCCAGGCCATGCGGGAGGCGGCGCGCCGGGACGACCCCGACGCGTCGATGCGGGCCAGCGTGTCCTTTCACCGGCATGTCATCGAGGCCGCCGGCAATGAGCTGCTGGCGCAGTCCTGGGAAGCCCTCCAGATCGAGGCGCGGACCGCCGTGACGGTGCTGGTCACCAAGGTCACGCTGGATGAGATCACCTCCGACCACGCCCTGCTGCTGGAGACGATCGAGAGCGGGGATCCCGAAGCCGCCTGCCGTGCGGCCCGGGAACACCAGTGGACCTACGCGGAGCTCCCGCACGACGCCCTCGGCCGGGACCGCGAGGAGCTCGTCAGCCCGGGCCGCGAGGATGCCGCCAGCCCGGACTGAGCCGGCCACCGGTCATTCCGGTTCCACGCGCATGGCGGATTCCTCGGCGGAGTAGCCGCCCGCGTCCGGCCCGGCCTCGCCGGCGACCGCGTCCTTCTCCTCGTCCGGATGGGCGCCCTGGTCAGGGGCCACCAGGCGTCCGGAGGGGCGTGGTTCATCCCACACCTGGCCGGACGGCTCTTCCGGTTGAGCCCCCCAGTCCGCGGGCTCTCCCTCATCGCCGGACATGGCCTGGTCCTCGGGTACCTCCCTGGCCGTCCGCAGGTCAAGCGGCTCCCCCTCGGCCTGCTCTTCGGCAGTGGTGCCGAAGTCGTCGGCCGCCTGCGGCCGGTCCCCGGGCAGCGGAGCCTGCTGCGGATCGACCGCCCGCTCCTGTCCCGGGGTCCCATCCTGGAGGTCGGGGATCCCCTCGTCTTCGAACTCCGAATACGGGTCGGGTTCCGGGATGTTGCGGCTCATGGCCTCCCCCTCGTGCGGATCGCGTACCCGCTCCCTCTCCCCGCCAGGCGCTATCCGTAACATGGCGCGGATGTTCAGCGAGCGGGCTGCCAGTCCGGGGGCATGAACAGGTAACCGAGGCGGTCACGCCAGCAGGAGGCGTTCCGGACGTCATGCCACAGGGCTATGTAGTGGCCGTATTGCAGCTTCACCGGGTTGTAGGTCTCGACCTTGTAGGTGAGGCCGTACTTCGGGCGGTGCAGTTCCGGCTGGAAGGTGCCGAACATCCGGTCCCAGACGATGAGGATCCCGGCGTAGTTTCGGTCCAGGTAGATCGGGTCGGAGCCGTGGTGCACCCGGTGGTGGGACGGCGTGTTGAACACGAGCTCGACGGGGCGGGGCAGCGTGCCGATCAGCTCGGTGTGCACGAAGAACTGGAAGATCAAGTTGACCCCGAAGGCGGCGTAGACCGCCCCCGGGGTGACGCCGAGCAGCGGCAGCGGCAGCCAGAAGAAGAAGTCGAACCAGGGGTTCCACTTCTGCCGCAGCGCGGTCGCGAAGTTCATGTACTCCGAGGAGTGGTGCGCCTGGTGGGCCGCCCAGCCCACCCGGGCCCGGTGCACGAAGCGGTGCTGCCAGTAGTAGGCGAAGTCCACGGCCACGATGGCCAGCGCCCATGACCACCAGGCGCCCATCGCGAGATGCCACGGCGCCACGTACAGGTACAGGGCGATGTACACGAAGAACGCCCCGGCCTTCAGGACCATCGTCGACGCCAGGGATCCCAGGCCCATCAGGATCGACGCCTGGGCGTCCTTCCGCAGGTAGCCGGTCATACCCGTGCTTCCCGGGGAGCTCGTGTCGTGGTCGAGCCACTTCAAGGCGGCCAGCTCGATGCCGATGGTCAGCAGGAAGAACGGGATGGCGTACGTCACCGGGTTCGCCCACGGGTCCAGCACGTCGTGCATCGCCACCTCCGCGGCCCGTCTCTTCATCGAGGGACGTATATGACTGGCCGGTAACATACCTCAGCCTCGTCCCCCCGGCAAGAGCCGGCGGACCGGCCACAGGCGCGACCACCCGTTAGGGCAAGATCATGTGTTGGTGTTGACGGTGCCTGACTGAACGGGGACGAGGATGAGGCGAGGCGGCGGGCAGGCGGCGCTGGCGCTCGGGGCGCTGGGCGTGGTGTTCGGCGACATCGGGACCAGCCCGCTGTATACGGTGCAGACGCTGTTCGATCCCAGCGACCCGCATCCGGTCGCGGTGTCGGCGCAGAGCGTGTACGGGGCCATCTCCGCCATCTTCTGGGCCGGGATGCTGGTCGTCACCATCACCTACGTGCTGATGGTGATGCGGGCCGACAACGACGGCGAGGGCGGGATCATGGCGCTGATCACGCTGGTCCGCCGGCTGGGCCGCGAGAACCGCAAGACGGTGCCGAGGGCCCTGGCCCTGCTCGGCGTGTTCGGGGCGGCGCTGTTCTTCGGCGACAGCATGATCACGCCCGCGATCTCGGTGCTGTCGGCGATCGAGGGCGTCGAGGTCACCGCGCCGAGCGTGGCGCACCTGGTCGTGCCCATCACGGCACTGGTCCTGCTCGTCCTCTTCCTGCTCCAGCGGATGGGCACGGGAGTGGTCGGGAAGTTCTTCGGGCCGATCATGGCCCTGTGGTTCACCGCGATCGCGCTGTGCGGCATCGGCGGCATCGTCAAGGACCCGGCGATCTTCCGGGCGCTGTCGCCCACGTACGCGGCCTCGTTTATCTTCGGGCACTTCACCACCGGGTTCTTCACCCTGTCGGCGGTCGTGCTGTCCGTCACCGGCGCGGAGGCGCTGTACGCGGACATGGGGCACTTCGGCCGCAAGCCGATCACCCGGATGTGGCTGCTGCTGGTGTGGCCCGCCGTCACGCTCGACTACCTCGGCCAGGGCGCGCTCGTGCTGTCGTCCCCGAAGGCGGTCGCCAACCCGTTCTTCCTGCTGGCGCCGTCGTGGGCGCAGTTGCCGATGGTGTTCCTGGCCGCGGCGGCGACGGTCATCGCCTCCCAGGCGGTCATCGCGGGGGCGTTCTCGGTGGCCCGGATGGCGGCGCAGATCGGCTACCTGCCCCGGCTGCGGATCGAGCACACCTCCGAGAAGCAGATGGGGCAGATCTACGTGCCGTGGATCAACTGGGCGCTGCTGGTCGCCGTGCTCGCCCTGGTCTTCACGTTCCAGTCCTCCACCGCGCTGGCCTACGCCTACGGCGTGGCGGTCACCGGGACCATCACGATCACGACGCTGCTGTTCTTCTACATCGCGCGGAACCGCTGGCACTGGCGGCTGCGCTGGATCATCCTGGGGGCCGCGCCGCTGCTCGTGGTCGACCTGCTGTTCTTCGCCGCGAACATGATCAAGCTGCTCCACGGGGCGTGGCTGCCGCTGCTCGTCGGGGTCGTGGTGTTCACGGTGCTGACCACCTGGCAGAAGGGCCGGGCGGCCGTCACCGCGCAGCGGCAGCGGGACGAGGGGCCGCTGCAGGACTTCGTGCACGAGTTGCACGCGCGGTCGCTGCCGCGGGTGGCGGGAACGGGCGTCTTCCTGAACCGCGGGAAGGAGACCACGCCGCTGGCGCTGCGCTCCAACGTCGAGCACAACCAGGTGCTGCACTCCCACGTGCTGATCATGTCGGTGGAGACGCTGCCGGTGCCGCACGTTCCCGTCACCGGCCGGCTGGAGATCGACGACCTGGGGTACGACGACGACGAGATCTTCCACGTCACGGCGCGGTTCGGGTACAAGGACGTGCCGGACGTGCCGGGGCTGCTCCCGATGCTGCGCTCGGTGCCGGTTTCCGGCCGGCCGGACCCGGCCCCCGGCGGATCGGGGATCCCGGGCGCGTGCATGGTGGACACCGGCCGGGTCTCCTACTTCCTGTCCACCATCGACCTGCACCTGCGACCAGCGACCAGGCAGCCGGGACCCGAGGCCGGCCACGAGCTGTGGCTGTGGCGCAAGCGGCTGTTCATCGCCACGTCACGGCTGACCGCCGACGCGGCGGAGTACTTCCAGCTGCCGCGCGACCGCACGGTGATCATGGGCTCGCGCATCGAGATCTAACCCGATCATCCCTAACGGATCGTGGCGGCTCCCCAGCGCATGCCCGCTCGTGGCCGCTTCGCTACGCCGATTCCAGGTAGCGGAGGACGGCGAGGACGCGGCGGTTGTCCGTTTCGGAGGCGGGCAGGCGGAGCTTGCCGAAGATGCTGGCGATGTGCTTCTCCACCGTTCCCGGCGTGAGCACGAGGGCGGTGGCGATCCCGGCGTTGGAACGGCCCTCGGCCATCGCCGCGAGCACGTCCCGCTCGCGCGGCGTCAGCTCGCCGAGGCTGCCGGACCGCCTGCCCGCCGTCAGCAGGTGGCCGACCACCTCGCGGTCCAGGGCGGTGCCACCCGCGGCGACCCGGCGCACCGCGTCGGTGAACTCGTCGGTGTCGGCGACCCGGTCCTTGAGCAGGTAGCCGACCCCGGCCGGGCTCCCGTTCAGCAGGCTGGCCGCGTACCGGGTCTCGATGTACTGGGACAGCATCAGCACCCCGGTCTCCGGCCGGGCCCGGCGCAGCTCCAGGGCGGCCCGCAGGCCCTCGTCGGTGTATCCGGGCGGCATCCGGATGTCGGCGATCACCACGTCGGGACCCGTGCTGGCGACCGCGGCCAGCAGCGCCTCCCCGTCCCCGACCGCGGCGCAGACCTCGTGCCCGTCGTCCTCGAGCAGGCGGGTGAGCCCGGCCCTGAACAGGGCGGCGTCCTCGGCGATCACGATGCGGAGCAACTCCGATGTCCTCCTCAGGCGCTCAGTGGAAGCGTGACGGTGACTCGCGTGGGACCGCCCGGCGGGCTGTCGATCTCCAGCCGCCCGTCCACCACGGCCACGCGCTGCATGAGCCCGGCCAGGCCGCCGCCGGGTTCCGCCCGAGCTCCGCCACGGCCGTCGTCGGCTACTACTAGGGCAAGCGCCTCCATCCGTTCGGAAAAATCGATCGTGATTGTGCTCGCGCCTCCGTGCTTGATGGCGTTGGCGAGCAGCTCGGCCGCGCAGAAGTACGCGATGGCCTCGATCGCGGGCGTCGGGCGGGCGGGGAGGTCCACGGTCAGCTCGGCCGGGACGGGGCTGCCGGCGGTCAGGGTGGCGAGCGCGTCGGCCAGGCCGTTGTCGAGCGCGGGCGGGTGGATGCCGCGGGCCAGCTCGCGCAGCTCGGCGAGGGTGTCGCGAGCGCCCTGGATCGCGACGTCGACCAGCTCGCGCGCCTCCTCGGTCCCCGGGACGGCGGTGAGCTTCTTCCGCGCCAGGCCGAGGTTCAGCGCGAGGGTGGCCAGCCGGATCTGGGCGCCGTCGTGCAGGTCGCGCTCCAGGCGGCGCAGCCGGGCGGTCGCGTCGTCGACCGCGAGTGCCCGGGTCTGCTCCAGGTCGCGCAGCCGGCGATCCAGCGGCCCGGGACCGAGCAGCCGGCGGATGAGCCAGCGGTCGGCGGCGACCACGGCCCTGGTCACCCAGGGGGCGGCGAGCAGCATGCCGGCGCCTGTGGCGGACGCCGCGAACGCGCCGGGCAGCGCGCTGACGTGATAGGTGCCCTGCCCCCACCAGCCGAACGGGGTGAAGACCGCCACCGGCCTCAGCCGCACGCCCGGGGGATTGTTGCGGAACGACAGCCACCAGAACGGGAACGACAGGTTGACCAGCCCGAACACCCAGAAGATGATCACCGCGTAGCCCTCGCCCACGGCGACCGGGAGCTTCAGCACCAGGTAGGCGGTGGCTCTCCAGCCGGAACCGGCCGCCGGGACCCGCTCGCCGAGCAGCCGGGCGGCCAGGTGCCGCAGGGCCGAGCCGAGCCACGCCGCGGG